>JBOHCG010000222.1:0-11123 GCA_050698735.1 Streptosporangiaceae bacterium
CTCGCGGGCGGGGACGGCGGCGCCTGGCTCACCGGCGACGCGGCCCGCGGCACCGCCTGCGACGCCCTCACCGTCCCGGTCGTCACCGGCACCGTCAACCCCGCCGTCCTGGACCGCCTCCTCAGCCTGTGCCTCCAGCTCGCCGGCCACGGCCACGGCCGCTGCCAGCCCGCCGGGCCTGGCCACCACGGGGCGCCGGGAACCGCCGCGCCGCAGCACGGGGTACCGGGACCGGACGCGCCGCAGCACGGGACGCCCGGCGGCCTGACCGAGCACGCGCGCGCGATGCTGCAGCGCGCCGTCATCGGCGCCGCCGCCGACCTGGTGTCCGGGCCGGGCGGGCTCGCCTCGGTGCTGCGGACCGGACTGCTCACGGCCCGGCTCGCCGGGCCCAGCCTCCCCCTGGACATCGGGTACTCCGAGAACGTCCCGGCCGGGATCCGGCAGGCCGTGACGCTGCGGGCCGGGGGGCATTGTGAGTGGTCCGGCGGGTGCTGGCGGCCCGCGTCGGCGTGTCACGTGCACCATGTCACCCGCAAGGCCGACGGCGGCAAGACCAGCGTCAAGGACTGCGTCTTGCTGTGTTCGTTCCACCACCTTGTCGCGGTGCACCGATGGGGATGGACGCTGATCCTCAACCCCGACGGCACCACCACCGCCTGGAGCCCCGACGGCACCAAGGTCCTCCACAGCCACGGACCGCCACCTCGGCCCGGGTAGCCTCTCCCGGGCACCATGCCCGGGCCTGCGGCACAAGCTGACTACGACAGGGCTCGCTTCCTGGGGCAATCCTGCGCGATGAGCTTCTCGAGCGTTGCTCTAGGACTGCCTGGTCCAGGTCTGCGCACCGCACGTCGGGCAGTCATTCCCGACAAGGCTGACATCCGCCGTGGCACCGTTGGCGGCGATGGTGATGGCGATCTGGGCAACCCCGGTCTTGGGCTCGCACGAACCCGTGGTCGAGCCGCTCGTCTGGTAAAGGTTGACGCTGCCCTTGTAGTGCCTGTTTCCGCCGGTCACTGTCCCGTCGTCAGGCGCGGCGCATTGCGGGGCGTCCTTGTCCAGCTCGCTCACCTTGTAGGTGTTCGGACCGGACGACGTAAAGGTAAACGTGGTGGTTCCGTTTTGAGTCCACGAGCCGGCGATGGACGGGACGGAGTGCCCGAGATTCGGCACGATGACCGCGGCCGCGATGGCCACCACCCCTACCGCGGCCCCAATGGCCAGGGCGGGGTGCCCGGCTAGCGGACCGTGCCTGCCCTGGCGCAGTGCGCGGCCAGCCCACCGCGCCCCATGGCCGGCACCTCCCTGCTGCCCCGTCACGCCAGCGGGCTGGACGCCTTGTGCCGCTGCCGGAGTACTAGGGACCGGGTGGCCAGGCAGGGGCTGGCCGTGCTGCCCGAGATACTCAAGGTGCCTCAGGTGCTCAAGGTGCCTGACATGCTCAAGATGCTCGACATGCTCCGATCCGGGAGATGCCTGAGACGGCTGAGCGTGCTGCAGCGGCTGAACGTTGTGGGACGGCTGGACGTTCTGGGACGGCTGGACGTTGTGGGCGGGCTGGCCGCCGCGTGACAGGTGGACCTGCTGCACGGCGTGGCCGCCGACCGCGGGCGCCGCGCTTGACGGCCACAACGCGGCCAGCAGCAGCGCCGCCTCGCCCAGGTGCGACCGGCCGCGGCCCTCCCAGTCCGGGCCGTACGCGGACCCGGCGGCCGCGCGGAGCTGGGTGACCAGGCTGGCCGCATCGGCCGGCCGGCCCGCCGGGTCCTTGGCCATCCCCGCGATCACCAGCGGCCGCAGCGGTTCGGGCACCGGGTCCAGCGGCACCGGCTCGGACATGTGCCGGTACATCAGCGCCTCAGCGGTGTCCGCGGTGAACGGCGGATGCCCGGCCAGGCACTCATAGAACGTCGCCGTGGCCGCGTACACGTCCCCGGCCGGGCTGGCCGGCCCGCCGCCGAACTGCTCAGGCGGCGCATACGCCGCCGTCCCGGCGGCCATCGCCCGGTCCCCCGCCCGCGCCGCGATGCCGAAATCGGTCAGCTTGCTCGCCCCGGCCCCGTCCACCAGGACGTTCTCCGGCTTGTAGTCCCGGTGCACCACCCCGCGCCGGTGCGCCGCGGCCAGCCCGAGTAGCGAGCCGTGCAGCACCGCCAGCGCCGCCTCCGCCGGGGTCCTGCCGTACCGCGACAGGATCTCCCGCAGCGAGACGCCGTCGATGAGTTCCATCACGATGGCCGCGCCGCCCGATGACTCGACGTACTCATACAGGCGGACCACGTTCGGGTCTTGCACCGTCGCGAGCACGGCCGCCTCGATGCGGAACATCCGGGCGAACTCGGGATCGGCTAGCAGGTCGGCGCGCAGGTACTTGATCGCCACCAGGGCGCCCGAGGCATCCTGCCTGGCCAGCACCACCTCACCGAACCCGCCCGAACCCAGCGCCCTCACCTCGGCGTACCCGGGGACATCCCACCTTCGCATCAGAATCTCCTCTCGAGCATCGGCCGAGGAATGCAGAACATTCCCGTCCGGGGAGGGCGGCGGGCCGTTTCCTGCTGCCTTGCCGCTACGCACGATGCCGTTCTCCGGAACGGTTCATAAGATTTCTTCTGCATAGCAGGTGTGCGGACGGGCGCTTACGCAGGCGGGCCACGATATCCCGCCGCATCGCGCACAAATACGCGGCCACCATGCCGTGGCTAATGCCGAACCCGCTTGCCAGCCGCCATAATGGCACGCGAACTCCGCACCGGCCACCGCTGCCATCAGGCACCTGCCATTTGCCTCGACCCTGAATGGCATCATGCTTGGGAAACCATGCCGGAAATTACCCGGCTCGTGTCCGGGCAGGACTAACCCCCCAACTAGACGTCTCATCAAGAATGAGGCGGGCCCAGGCGCCTTGTCAATCCCCGCAGAACCCGGCAGCCCTGAGTCGCCGTCCCATGAGATATGGATTCCGCGGTCCGGCGACTGATCCTGATAGGCGGCTGCCACGACAACGTCTAACCGGGCCGTTGGCTGGGGTGCGGCTTCCTCGTCGGCTCGCGGGCGGGAACGCAAACGGGAACGCAAACGGGAACGCGACACGGCTACCCCGGCGAGGCACAGGGCTCCACCCCCGATGGCAAGCCATTGAGGCACCTGGCCAAGGATGAGCCACGACAAGATGATGACGAGCATCGGCACCGCGTAAATGGTGGCGCCCATCCTCCCCGAGGTGGTCCGGGCGAGCGCGTAGGCCCAGGTGGTGAAGCCCACAGTGGTCGGGAACAGCCCCAGGTAGACGACTTGCAGCGTGGCGCTGGCCGGAGCCGGGCCGAGCTGGGACACGAACTGGCCGGCGAACGGAAGGCACGCCGCCGTGCCGGTGAAGCAGCCGAACGCGGTGACCTGGACGGCCGGGGCATGCCGCAGGGCCAGCTTCTGGCACACCACCCCGGTCGCGTAGCAGACGGCCGCGATCAGGCACAGCAGCACGCCGGTGACCGAGGTGCGTCCGCCGCCGGACTCCGAGACGCCGACCACGACAACGCCGCCGAACGATATTTAGACCTCTGGCGAATAATGGACGCCTGCCTTTGCGCACCGGGCGGCCGCGGTCACAACCGTGACGAACCCGGACGTGTCATCCTAGAGGCAGCATCACGTGCCTGCTGATCTGGTCGTGCCCCACCGTGCCAGCCGCCAGCCGCCAGGGGGTGAGTGTTCGAGCATGGTCGATGACGCCATGGCATTCGACGCCGACGCGATCGTGATCGACCCCGCCGTGCCCCAGGCCGCCCGGCGCGCGCTTACGAGCAGGTTTTCCGCCAGAGGCCCGGCAGCACGCGTACCCGGGCGGGATATTCCGGCCAGGCGAGCCGGCGCACCAGACCCGCGCCACAGCGTGCCGCGTTCCGGACGGCTGATCCCGTTCAGGCAGCCCGCGCCTCCCGCGCCTCAGCCACCGCGGGTGATGTCGGATACCGCGAGGAAGGTCCTGAACTCGGCCATCTTCATGGTGATCATGCTGGGCGGGGCGCTGCTGGCCGCGACGGCGGGCAGCGTCCCGTTCGTGGTCGTGTTCCTGACCCTGACCGTGATACCCACCGTCGCCTGCGCCCGGGCGGTGGTCGATGCCAGCGACACCGGCTGGACCATGCTGGTAACCGAGCCGAGCACCACCGCGCGGATCAGTGACCCGGGCAACTGGTACGCGCGTCACGCGGCGGCCTATTATCACCGCCACTACGTGGTTCCGCGCACAGACATTGCCGAGGCGGACAAGCCCGTCTGGGCCAGGGCGATCGCCGCCGCGAACCAGATCGGCGAGTCCGAGGTGGTCAGGCAGCGCCGCATCGACTCGGCACAGGTGGCGGTGGCGCTGCCGCAGCGGTTGTGGCAGATCGCGGAGCCGCTCGCTCGCCTTTCCGACGTGCGAGAGCGCCTGCAGGCCGAACGGGACGACGCCGACTTCGCCGCCAGGGTTACCCGCCTGGACCAGGAACTGGCCCGTGTTGCCCGTCGCATCGACAAACGCGTCAGGAGGCTCGAGGCGGTCGCCTGCGACCTCGGGCAGGCCGACGCTGTCCTGTGCCGCGAGGCGAAGGAGGAACGCCTCAAGGAGATCGGCGACCTGCTCCTCGAGCTTCGCGCGCGAACGGAGGACGCACCCGACGATCTGGATGTAGCAGAACGCATGCGCCTGGACGCGCAAGCCGTCATCGAGCAAGCCGACGAGGCCGCCCGCAGCCTCGCCCTCCCCGATCAAGACGAGGACAAGGACGAGGACAAGGACGAGGAGGACGACGAGGAGGCCGACGAGGAGGACGACGAGGAGGACGACGAGGACCAAGACGACGAGGACCAAGACGACGAGGACCAGGACGACGAGGACGAAGAGCGCGAGGCCGCGCCAGGCGCCTAGGCGCCCGGCCCGTAGTACATCACGTTGTCATCCTGATCCACGGCGACGCAGGCATTCTCGGCCACGCAGCTGATACTGCTGAAGACGTCGTTGCCGGCGATCTTGGTCACGTCCGGCCAGTTGCCGTTCCGGTAGTACCTGACACCTCCGCTGCCGTCGACCGCGACGCAGTAGCCGTCTGCCGGGCAGGATATGGCCTCGGTCGTCCAGGAAACGATCCTGGCAGACCAGTTACCTCCCGTCATCTTCACCGGATTGCCGTTCTGGTCAATCGCGACGCAGAACGACGCGCTGGAACACGAGACCTGCGTGAGGCTCCCGTAGCCGTCGACCTGGTTTCCGCCGCCCCACCTGCCCGCGTGGTACGTGTATTCATTGCCCGTATCGTCAACGACGACGCAGAACCCGGTATTCGGGCACGATACCGACGTCAGGCTGTCCCGGTTCGGGTCGATGGTGACCGGCGACCAGCGGGTATCCGACCCGCGGAAGACGAAGCCCCGCCCCACGTTATCCACCGCGACGCAGAACGTCGTGGTAGGGCACGAGACGTCGTTGAGCTGATTGCCGGAATCGATCGTGACCGGGTCGTTCCAGCTGCCGTCGCTTAGTATCAGTGCCTGGCCCGAATTGTCGACCACCACGCAGTCCCCGGCCGCGGCGCACGAGATCGCCGTCAGGTTCGTCCCGCTGTCGGTCGTGTTCACCGCCCGCCAGGAATTCTCCGCCGTGGATGCGAGCACGTTGCCGTCGCTGTCGACCGCGTAACACGTTACGGCCGTCACGCACGACACAGAATTGATGATCGCGTTGTCATTCTGGTCCGCCTGCTGATCGATCGGCACCGGATACGTCCAGTGCGCTGTCCCCGCCGACGCGCTGCCCGCTCCGCTCGGGCTGGCCGCCGGCGACGACACGTGCGACGACACGGGCGACGCATCCGCGGTCGGCACCGGCGACACGACCGCGGAGGGCGGAACGCTCTGCGCGGGACCAGACGTGGCCCGCGCGCTCGCGGCCGGCGTAGAACTACCCGACAGCAAGGCAATCACCGCCGCTATACCGCCACCGATCACCACCAGGATCGCGACCGCCACGGCGAGCCCGACCCTCGCGCCATGCGAGCGGCGGCCACCCAAAGAATTCCCCACGGTCCGCCTCCAAGCAACCAACGGATTGCCGCGGCCGATTCCACCCTACCTTGGCCCGATTCGCCCCCAGAGTGGACGAATGCCGGTGGCGCAGGCGGCAGCCATCACGCCTGCCCCGCCCGCGGAATCCGCCGCCACCAGCGGTGCCGGTCACGCCGGGCCAGGGTCGACACCGGCGACGTCCAGGAATCGCCAGCCTCAGGCTCGGCCGACATGGCCTGCGGCGGACGGGTCGGCGGACGCGGCCGCCTGGGCTCGCGGACCCCGGCCAGCCCCGGCCCGCCACGGCGACGGACGAACGGCATCTGCTGCCAGGCACGGGCCAGCCAGCCTCTGACATCGAATCGAGGCAGACGCGGCACCATGAACACCACCCTAAGTCGAGCGCGACGAACCCGCCTACCCTCGGACAAGCCGGTTTTGCGGAATTGAGCAGAATTAAGCCGACAGCACATCCCGGGCCGACCCTCACTCCGGAGCGCAGATGACGCAGATGACGCAGCCGACCACGATCCCGCACGTCCGCGTCGAGGGAACCAGCCTGCAGCGCGGCAGGCAGTACGGCGCTGCGGCAAGGGATCGCGTGCACCGGTCTGTCCAGGAGTACCGGCAGGTCTTCGCCCACTACGCGGGATGGGACTGGGAGAGGGTGCGGCGCGAGGCAGCCAGGTTCGAGGCGCCGATCGCGGACTTCCGCCCCGCCTACCTCCAGGAGATGCGCGGCATCGCCGAGGGCGCCGGGCTCGACCTCGCCGACGTGCTGGCGATCAACGTCCGGACCGAGGTGATGTACGCGGCCACGGCCCGCCAGGCTCCGCTCGCCACCCGCCGAGCATCGAAGCCACCCGCCGAGTGCAGCGCCTTCGCGGTCGTCCCCGCCCCCTCCCGGCCGGGTGCCACGATCGTCGGCCAGAACTGGGACTGTGGGCCATGCCGAGCAGCGCGGTCCGGCTGCAGCGCCTCCGCGCCGCCCTGACGGCCCGCGACACGCCGCCGGCCCTGGATGACCTGCGCGCGCTGCTCCGCGACCACGCCGACCACCCGTTCGGCATCTGCGCCCACCCCGACCCGCGCGCCCACCGCTACGACCAGGGCGCCGCCATCGCCTCCGTCGTGATGGACCTGACCGCCGGCCACCTCTGGCACACCCACGGCAACCCCTGCCAGGCCCCCTACCACCTGTTCGAGCTCACCTCCGCCGCCAAGCGCCCCTCCGCCGCCAAGCGCCCCTCCGCCAAGCGCGCCCCCTCCGCCAAGCGCGCCCCCGCCACCCAGCCCGCCTAGCCCGGCGCCCGCCCCGCAGCCTCGCCGATCGACGCCAGTCCCGCCGCCCGCGCCCGCCGCGCCAGCCCGTCGTGCATCCGCCGCGGCCACAGCGGCCCGCCGTAGATGAACCCGGTGTACGCCTGCACCAGCGTCGCGCCCGCCCGCAGCCGCTCCCACGCGTCATCCGGGGTCTCGATCCCGCCGACCGCGATGAGCGCCAGCCGTCCCCCCGCGCGGGCGTGCAGCCGCCGCAGCACCTCAAGCGCCCGCCCCCGCAGCGGCGCCCCGGACAGCCCGCCGGCCCCCGCCGCCGCCACCTCACCAGGCGGCGAGACCAGCCCATCCCGCGACACGGTCGTGTTTGTCGCCACGATCCCGTCAAGCCCCAGCTCGAGCGCCAGGTCCGCGACCGCGTCCACGTCCGCGTCCGCCAAGTCCGGCGCGATCTTCACCAGCAGCGGCACCCTGCTCCCCGCGCACCCGTCCAGCGCCTCCCGCACCGCCACGAGCACCGGCCTAAGCCGCCCCACCGCCTGCAGATCCCGCAACCCCGGCGTGTTCGGCGAGCTGACGTTGACCACGACATAGTCCGCGACCCCCGCCACCGCCCGCGCGCTCGCCGCATAGTCCGCCGCCGCCCCCTCCTCCGGCGCCGCCCTGGTCTTCCCGATGTTGACCCCCACGACCACCCCGCCGGACGCCCCCGTCCCGCCGCCCGGTTTCCGGCCCGCGCGGACCCCACCCGCCCCCGTCCCATCGGCCTGCCGCACCCTGCCCCGCCGCACCCTGCCCCGCCGCAACCGGCCCAGCCGAGCCGCCGCCGCGGACACCCCCTCGTTGTTGAACCCCATCCGGTTCACCAGCGCCCGGTCCGCGGTCAGCCGGAATAGCCGCGGCCTGGAGTTCCCCGGCTGCGCCCGCGCCGTCACCGTGCCGACCTCCACGAACCCGAACCCGAGCGCCCCGAGCCCGGCCACCCCGCATGCGTCCTTGTCGAACCCCGCCGCCAGCCCCACCGGCCCGGGAAACTCCAGCCCCAGCGCCCGCACCCGTAGCAATGGGTCCCGCGGCCCCAGCCACCGCCGCAGCGCCCACGTCGCCCCAGGCACCCCCGCCGCCGCCCGGATCGCCCAGAACCCCGCCCGATGCGCCCCCTCCGCAGGCAGCCGCCGCAGCACCACCCGGTAGAGCAGCCCGTACATCGCCTCACCCCGAAAAGGATCAAAAGCATTATGCCGAACGAGCCGTGGTGCTCCCTCCCCGAACGCGCATCGCCCCCCCGCTTGACCCCGAACGAGCCCTGTTTGCCCCGCCTCCCATTCCACACACTGTCCTACAGGTGCCCGTGCGCCACGAGCCCCGTTCCCCGTACCGTCGGTGGGGTGCGTGGGCCACAAGCCCCGTCTTGCGGGGCATGTGCGTCACGAGCCCTGAACCCGTCCCGGCCAGGCCAGGCCAGGCCAGATGTGCCACTGTCCGGCATGCCGCTCACCATACGACGCCCGGCCGCGGCATAGGCTGGCGTCCGATGAGCCCGATCGGCGCTCGTCAACTCCAGCCCGGCGCGGCAGCGCTCATCGTCGCCGGCGAGCGGAATGCAGGGAACACGATGCAGATTCCGGCCGGGAGCCGTTACGTGGCGATGGGCAGCTCGACGTCGCGAAATGGGGGCGCGCCATCGCCCTCAGGTTGTCGGCGACATTCAGGGAGTCGTCGCAAGCCGCGGGTTGGGAGTACGTGGCAGCCTCAATCGCCTCGGCCAGCCACGACGCCTGGTCGGCGACGCCCTGGACGCGGCGGTTCCGTCTCTCGCTGCGGGGCGGGGCGCCGTACCACCCCAACGCGGCCGGGATGGCGGCGGTCGCCGATCTCGTGCTGATCGCACTCGCGGCGGGCTGACCGCCCGCAACGTGAGCACCGCCTCAGGCGACCAGCTCGGATTCTCCGGTGAAGGCGTCCCACAGGGCGGCGTAGGTGCCACCGGCCGCGAGCAGCTCGCAGTGGGTGCCCGCCTCCGCGATACCGCCCTGGTCGAGGACCACGATGCGATCGGCCCGGGCGGCGGTGGTGAGCCGGTGCGCGACGACGATTGTGGTGCGGGCGGCGGTCAGCTCGCTGATCGCGCGGTTCACCGCGGCCTCCGCGGCCAGGTCGAGGGCGGCGGTCGCCTCGTCGAGCAGCAGGATGGCGGGGTCGGCAAGCTGCGCCCTGGCCAGCGCGATGAGCTGCCGCTGCCCGGCCGACAGGTTCCTGCCGCGCTCGGACACCTCGTGCTGGTAGCCGCCCGTCAGGCTCATGATCATGTCGTGCGCGCCGGTCGCGCGGGCCGCCGCCTCCACCTCTGCGTCGCGGGCGTCCGGCCGGGCGTACGCGATCGAGTCACGGACCGTCCCTGCGAACAGGTACGACTCCTGCGGCACCACGCCGAGCCGGTGCCGGTAGCTGGCCAGGTCGTAGTCGCGGACGTCGACGCCGTCGACGAGGACCGCACCGCCGGTCACGTCGTAGAACCGCGCGATGAGCTTGACCAGCGTGGACTTGCCCGCCCCTGTCTGGCCGACCAGGGCGACGCTCTCGCCGGGCTCGATGGTCAGGCCGACCCCGGACAGCGCGTTGGCGTCGGTGCCCGAATAGCTGAAGTCCACGTCCCGCAGCTCGATGCGGCCGCGCAGCCGACCCGCCACCACCGGCTGGGCGGCGGGCGGGGTCGACGTGGGGAGGTGGAGCAGGTCGGTGATCCGCCGCAGCCCGACCATGGCCTGCTGGTAACCGTCGAAGACCTGGGAGAGCTGCTGGACGGGGGAGAAGACCATGTCGATGTAGAGCAGGTAGGCGATCAGCGCGCCGGCGGTGAGCGTCCCGTCATGGACCTCGCCGGTCGCGATGACGAGCACGACCGCGCCGGCCACCGTGGACAGCGTCTGCACGAACGGGAAGTAGATCGCGATGTAGCGCTGCGCGCGCAGCCTGGAGACCCGGAACGCCTGGCTGAGCCCGCCGAACCGGTCCCTGTTTTCTTGCTCGCGGCGGAACGCCTGGGTCACCCGCAGCCCCGCCGTGTTCTCCGCGAAGTAGGCGTTGACCGCGGCCACCCTGTCCCGCGCCTCGCTGTAGGCCTTCGCCGACTTCGACCTGAAGATCAGCGTCGCCGCCAGCAGCACCGGGAAGATGACCAGGATCGACAGGCCGAGGCGGAGGTTGATGATGAGCAGCGCGGCCAGCACGCCGAAGAACGTGAGCACCGAGCTCACCATGGTGATCAGCCCGGTCTGCAGGAACGTGGACAGCGCGTCCACGTCCGTGGTCATCCTGGTCAGGATCCGGCCGGACATCTCGCGCTCGTAGAAGTCCAGGCCGAGGCGCTGCAACTGCGCGAAGAGCTTGACCCGCAGGGTGAACAGCAGCCGTTCGCCGTTCCGCCCGACGACCATCGTCTCGGCGATGTTGATCAGCCAGTCGGCGGCCACGATGGCCAGCCCGATCAGCGACACGACCAGGATCGCGTGGAAGACCTTGGTCTCGATGCCGTCGTCGATGCCGTTCCTGACCAGCGCGGGCAGCGCGAGCCCCGCGACCGCGTCGAGGCCGTCCAAGACCAGCCCGGCGACCAGCGCGAGCGTGAGCGGGCGCAGCAGCCTGCGCAGCGTGAAGTGCCGGTCCGCCGCGCGTGCCCTGCTCAGGTCCACGTCCGGCTCGTCCTTGGTCGGCGGCAGCGCCGCGACCTGGGCGAGCAGTTCGGGCGTGGGCGGCAGGCTGGCGAACATGCCGGTGATCTGCCCGCCGCCGGGGGG
>JBOHCG010000223.1:0-11108 GCA_050698735.1 Streptosporangiaceae bacterium
GCTGTGCCGGGTCGGTGAGGTGCACCTCGAGGATCCAGTGGCAGACCTGGCCGCCCTCATCCAGCCTGCGCATCGGCCGGTTGTTGCCGGGGGCGATGTAGGAGAAGATCTCCTTGCCCTTGATCTTCTCGTGCGGGAACTGGCCGACCAGGTGCCCGGCGATCGTGCCGCCGAAGGTCCAGCCCGCGCGCTCCGCCAGGTCGACCATGTGCGCGAACAACTGCTCGCCGGTGATATCGGGGCGGGATTCGAAGAACCGCCGGCCTGCCTCGAACACCACCGGCAGCGTGTCCCGCAGCCGCAGCTTGTCCGGGTCGTCGCCGAGCACGTAGGTGCGGCCGAAGTCGGCCTCCCACGCCTCGAAGATCGGCCCGAAATCGCAGAACATGATGTCGTCCGCGGCGATGACCCGGTCCGGTGGATTCTCCTTATATGCTTGCAGGGTGTTCGGCCCGGCGCGGACGATCCGCTTGTGCCAGTACCTGTCCACGCCGAACATCTCGCCGGCCAGGTCGCGGATCGCGTCGCTGGCGCTGATCTCGCGGACGCCCGCCACAAGCAGGCCGCGCGCCTGGATGGCGGCGAACAGTTCCTCGGCCTTGGCCTGCGCGTCGAGCAGCCTAGCGGCGCGGACGTCCTCGTCATCGACCGCCCCGCCGCGCGGCAGGCCGGGCTGTGTTACCCGCGCCAGTCGGTCCATGCCTGCCGTCTCCTAGCCGGCGACCGGGGATTCGAGCGCCCGCAGCAGTGCCTTCATCCACGGGCCGAGGTCGGCAGGCGTCCTGGCCGAGGTGAGGTGACCGTCGACCACGGTGGCCTCGTCTGCCGCGGTCACCGCGACGCCCTCCTCGGCCAGCCGGTACAGCGGGTACAGCAACTCCATGTCCTCGAAGTCGTCGGCGGCCAGCATGAGGACCCTGCGCTGGGTGAGATCCATGAGACCGACCTTACCCGCGGGTCCTTTACCCGGCCTTGACCAGGGCCAGCCAGCCGGATCCGCCGCCATCCGCGCCCTCCGATCGGGTCCGTCTCCGCCCACCCTAACGGCCCCGACGCCGGACGACGCCCCCACCGCGGGCAAGGGCGGCCGGGGCACGGGAACCACCGTTCGTTCTGAAAAATCTGGTTTTTGATCTTGAGCCGGAGCTGTGGAGGACCGGATCACCGTCGCGGGGGAGCGGCCGCCAGGGCACGACGTGGGACCGGACGGCGTTTAATGGGTAGACCTAGGTACACCCGGTGTTCGGGTGTCAGCGTCACTACCGGACCCTGGGGCTGACCGGCAGACTGAACGAAAGGTGAGACCCCGGTACGGGAGGCGATCGATGAGCGCGGGATTCACTCCGCACGACCCGGAGGGACGGCCGACCCGCCAGGCCCCGGAGGCTCACGTCCCGAGATCCACGGCGTCCTGGCCCGCGGGGTCCGCGACTCCCGCGTCTTGGCCCTCGGGGGCTCCGGTCTCTGAGTTCTCGCTCTCGGGGTCCGCGACCCCTGAGTCGTCGCCCTCGGGGTCTCCGGTCTCTGAGTCTTGGCCCTGGGGGTCCGCGACGCCTGAGTCTCCGCCCTCGGGGCCCGCGACGCCTGCGTCCTGGCCCTCGGGGTCTCCGGTCCCTGCGGCCTGGGCCTCGGAGCCTCCGATCCCGACGTCCTCGGGCTCTCCGCCTCGGGCCCCGGCCTCCTCGGTTCCGCAGTACTCTGCCCCGGCTCCCTGGCCCCAGCAGCCTCAGGCCCCGGCCTCGTCGGTCCCGAAGGCCCCGGTCCCGCAGTACCCGCCTTCAGCCTCCCCGGTCCCCGCGACCCCGCAGCACCCGTCCACGGACTTCTGGGCCTCGCAGTCCCCGATGCCGCAATCTCCGGCCGCGCGGCGTCCGTCCGCGAACTCACCGGACCCGCAGTCATCGGTGCCGTGGCCCGAAGTGTGGGCCTGGCTGGGCGGGCGGCTCGCGGTGGTGGGGCGCGGACTGGCGCTGTTCGGGCTCGCGGTGTTCGGGCAGGTCCTGCTGGCGGCGCTGGGCGCCGTCCTGACCCTGCTCCCGTACCTGGCGCTCAACTTGCTCAGGACCGGCAAGCCGGGCGATGCGGCCGCCGCGGCCATCCTCGCGATCGTGGCGTGGCTGACGGTCGGTCCGCTCATTCTGCTGTGGATGCGCAGCCTGGCGCGGCTGACCCGCAAGCTGGCAGACCGGTGGTGCGGGGTGCCGATCGCCGAGCCTTACCTGCCGAAGCCCTGGGCCGACGGCGGGAGGCGCGGCGCGCGCGGGTGGCTCCGCTGGCTGCTCGGCGACCCGGCGACCTGGCGGGACCTGCTGTGGGTGACCGTAGCCGGAAGCGTGGGCTGGCTGTGGGCGCTGCTGCCGGCCGGCCTGCTCGTGCTCGGCTTCACCGCCGTGGTCGCGCCCTATGCCTCGGGCGGCCTCCGTATCCTGATCATCGCCGCGGCGGCGGGCGCGTTGTGGGCATCTCCCCGGCTGCTGCGCGGCTACGGCCATTTCGCCCACTCCCTGCTCGCCCCGACCCGGGAGGCCGAGCTCGTGCTCCGGGTCCGCCAGCTGGCCGAGACCCGGACAGAGGCCATCGACACCAGCGCCGCGGAGATCCGCAGGATCGAGCGGGACCTGCACGACGGCGCGCAGGCCCGGCTGGTGGCCATGGGCATGACCCTGGACGCCGCGGGCCAGCTCATCGACACCAACCCCGATGCCGCGCGGGCGCTGCTGTTCGAGGCGCGGGACGCCTCGGTCAAGGCCCTGTCCGAGCTGCGCGACCTGGTGCGCGGCATCCTCCCGCCGGTGCTCGCGGACCGGGGCCTGACCGACGCGATCAAGGCCCTGGCACTGGACACCCCGATGCGCATCCACGTGATGAGCGACCTGCACGGCCGGGTGTCCGCGCCGGTCGAGTCGGCCGCCTACTTCGCGGTCAGCGAGCTGGTCGCCAACATCTCCAAGCACGCCGAGGCGCGCCAGACCTGGATCGACATCAGGCACACCGACGGTATGCTGCGGATCGGCGTGACCGACAACGGGCACGGCGGCGCCGACCCGTCCCGCGGCAGCGGGCTGCGCGGGATCGAGCGGCGGCTGGCTTCGTTCGACGGCATCCTCGCGGTCAGCAGCCCGCCCGGCGGACCGACCGCGGTAACCATGGAGATCCCGTGCGAGTTGTCATTGCCGAAGACCTCTTCCTCCTGAGGGACGGCCTGACCCGGATGCTCCAGGCCCACGGGCTGGAGATCGCCGCGGCGGTCGACAACGGGGCCGACCTGCTGGCCGCGGTGACCGCGGACAAGCCCGACGTGGCCATCGTGGACGTCCGGCTGCCGCCGACCTTCACCGACGAGGGGATCCGGGCCGCGCTTGCCGCCAGGCGCGAGGTGCCCGGCCTGCCGGTGCTCGTGCTGTCCCAGTACGTGGAGCAGCTGTACGCCCGTGAGCTGCTGGCCGGCGGCACCGGGGGGATCGGCTACCTGCTCAAGGACCGGGTGTTCGACAGCGCCCAGTTCGTCGACGCCGTCCGCCGCGTTGCCGCCGGAGGCACCGCGATGGATCCGGAGGTGATCTCCCGCTTGCTCGCCCGCAACACCGGCGACGGGGCCATCGCCGCGCTGAGCCCGCGCGAACGCGAGGTGCTCGGGCTGATGGCCGAGGGCCGGTCCAACGCCGCCATCGCGCAGCGCCTCGTGATCACCGAACGCGCCGTGGCCAAGCACACCGCGTCCATCTTCCTCAAGCTCGACCTGCAGCCCTCAGATGACGACAACCGGCGGGTGCTCGCCGTTCTGGCGTACCTGGGCGGGTTAGCCACCGGGGTCCGGCGCATAACCGGGTCGGCGCGGGGCAGGAGTCTGTAAACAAGGCGCACGACTCCTGGGGGTGTCCAGTGACCACAGATCCGCAGCCCGTCATTTCGCCGGCTCCGTCTCCGGTGCCGCCACCCACGGCCGGGTCGTGGTCGGCGCCCGAGCCTCCCGCGGCCGCCGCCGTGCCGCAGCATCACCAGCTGAAGCGCACCAGGATCAGCGGGCTGTGGGTCGCAGTGGGGTTCTTCGCCGTGGTCCTGCTGCTATTGCTGATCTTCATCCTGCAAAACGGCGCCACGGTGCAGGTCTCCTACCTCGGTGCCCACGGCCGGCTGCCGCTCGGCGTGGCCATGCTGCTGTCCGCCGTCTGCGGCGTGCTCCTCGTCGTCCTGGCCGGCGCCGCCCGCATCAGCCAGCTCCGCACCACCGCCCGCCGCCACCGGCGCATCGACGCCCGCCGCGCCGCCGCCGTCCCCGACGCTCCGGCCCCCGCCCCAGCCCCCGGTCCCGACCCCAGCCGCTAGCCGAGCCGCGTCCGGTGCCAGTGAGCCCAGTCCTGGCCCTGGCCGCTGACCGGTTGGCCCGCATGGTGCAGGTGACCTTCGCCCGACCGACCACCACCTATTGCCCGAGATCCAGGCCTGGCGGCGCGCCTTCACCAAGATGGGGCTCAAGCCGACCCAGTACCGCTGCGCTTCGGAGGCGCTGCTGCGGCGCTTCCGCAAGGAGGGCAGCCTGCCGCCGTGACACCACCACCGCGGCCCTGATCGTCGCCGAGGCACTGCACGACTCGGCGGCCTGCGACGTGTCTAGCCTTACCGCCAGCATCGCCGCCGACATCGAGGCCCTCTGGTCGATCACCCCGTCCGCCTCGGTGCTGACCGCGCCCGCGCCCCGCTTCACCTTCGCGCCGTAGCGGGCCGTAGCGGAAAGGCCCCGCCGGCCCCGCGCCCTGCGCGCACCGCCAGATGAACACTTCGCGACGGGAATCCGGCTCCCGGGAGACCGAGCCCCGCCGGGAAGGAACGCGGGCGAGCACCGTAGCCTGGTGTAGCATCGCGTGTCGCGGCGGTACCGCGCACTCCGCCCGGGGAAGGAGACGCGCCCGATGCCGGGCACCAGTGACACCCGCATCACCGGCTACGAGCCGCTGCTGTCTCCCGCGGCGCTGCTGGACGAGCTGCCGCTGACGCAGCAGCCCGCGGCCACCGTCGAGCGCACCCGCGCCGAGGTCCGTACGATTCTCGACGGCGATGACGACCGGCTGCTGGTCATCGTGGGCCCGTGCTCGGTGCACGACCCCAAGGCGGCCCTGGACTACGCCCGCCGCCTGGCAGAACATCGCGACAAAATAGGCACCGACCTGCTGATCGTCATGCGCGTCTACTTCGAGAAGCCCAGAACGGTGACCGGCTGGAAGGGCCTGATCAACGACCCCGGCATGGACGGCGGCCACGACGTGCACCGCGGCCTGCGCACGGCGCGCAGGCTGCTCCTGGACATCGTGGACCTGGGGCTGCCGGTCGGCTGCGAGTGGCTGGACCCGATCACGCCGCAGTACATCGCCGACACGGTGACCTGGGGCGCGATCGGCGCGCGGACCACGGAGAGCCAGGTGCACCGCCAGCTCGCCTCCGGCCTGTCCATGCCGGTCGGCTTCAAGAACGGCACCGACGGCGACGTCCAGGTGGCGGTGGACGCGTGCCGTGCGGCGGCCGCCGCGCACACGTTCTTCGGCGTCACCCCGTTCGGAGCCGCCGCCGTGGTCACCACCGCGGGCAACCCGGACACCCACGTGATCCTGCGCGGCGGCCGCTCCGGCCCGAACTACGAGGCCAGCCACGTCGCCAAGGCGCTGGCCATGGTCGCCGACGCCGGCCTGCCGCGGCGGCTCATGATCGACGCGAGCCACGGCAACAGCGACAAGGACCACCGCCGCCAGCCGCTGGTGGCCGCGGCCATCGCGGACCAGGTGGCGGCCGGCGAGCGCGGCCTGACCGGCGTGATGCTGGAGAGCTTCCTGCGCGAGGGCAGGCAGGAGCCAGGCCCCCCGGCCAAGCTCCGCTACGGCCAGAGCGTCACGGACGCCTGCATGGACATCAAGACAACCACCGCCGTACTAAATAGCCTCGCCGCCGCCGTCCGATCCCGCCGTAATTTTTGATTTATACCGAACGGGCCGTGGTACCTCTCCCGCGCCCGTCCCAGCTCGCAGGTTGTGCTTCTCAAAGGCGATGAACCCTGGCTTCCACCACGCGCCAGCGCTCCCTCACCACGACGAACCCCGGCTTCGCCACGCGCTAGCGGGATGAAACCGGGGTTCACCACGTCCGGCCGGATCAGCCCACCGCGGGCAGGTTGGCTATCGCGGCGTCGATCCGCTGCTGCGGCAGCTCGAAGTCGGTCATCTCGCCGGACAGGTACTTCTCGTAGGCGACCATGTCGAAGTGCCCGTGGCCGCACAACGCGGTCAGGATCACCTTCGGCTCGCCCGACTCCGCGCACTGCTTGGCCTCCTCGATCGCCGCGGCGAGCGCGTGCGCCGGCTCCGGCGCCGGGATGATGCCCTCGGTCCGCGCGAACAGAACGGCCGCGGCGAAGCACTCCCGCTGCGGCTTGGCCACGGCCTCGAACATGCCGAGCTCGTACATGTGCGAGAGCAGCGGCGACATGCCGTGGTAGCGCAGCCCGCCGGCGTGCACCGGGTCGGGGATGAACTCGTGACCCAGCGTGTGCATCTTCAGCAGCGGCGTGAACCCCGCCGTGTCGCCGAAGTCGTACGCGTACACCCCACGGGTAAATGACGGGCAGGCCGACGGCTCGACCGCGCGGAACGTCGGGTTGGCCCGCCCGGCCAGCTTCTCCCGCAGGAACGGCAGGAACAGCCCGGCGAAGTTGGACCCGCCGCCTGTGCATCCGACGATGAGGTCGGGCATGTCCTCGCCGGCCGCCGCGAACTGCTTGATCGCCTCCTGGCCGATCACCGTCTGGTGCATCAGCACGTGGTTGAGCACGCTGCCGAGCGCGTACCGGGTGTCCGCGCTGCCGCCCGCCGCCTCGACCGCCTCGCTGATCGCGATGCCCAGGCTGCCCGGCGAGTCCGGGTCCCCGGCGAGGATCTTCGCGCCCGCGGTAGTGGCGCGCGACGGGCTCGGGTGCACGGTCGCGCCCCAGGTCTGCATCATCGTGCGCCGGTACGGCTTCTGGTCATAGGAGGCGCGGACCATCCAGATCTCGCAGTCGATCCCGAACTGGGCGGTGGCGAACGCCAGCGCGCTGCCCCACTGCCCGGCCCCGGTCTCGGTGGTGAGCCGCTTGGTCCCCTCCGCCGCGTTGTAGTACGCCTGCGGCACCGCGGTGTTCGGCTTGTGCGACCCGGCCGGCGAGACCCCCTCGTACTTGTAGTAGATCCGGGCCGGCGTGTTCAGCGCCTTCTCCAGCCGCCGCGCCCGGTACAGCGGCGTCGGCCGCCACAGCCGGTACACGTCGAGCACCTCGTCGGGAATGTCAATAAAGGAGTCCGTGGCCACTTCCTGCTTGATGAGCTCCATCGGGAACAGCGGCGCCAGGTCCTGCGGCCCCACCGGCTCCCCGGTCCCCGGGTGCAGCGGCGGGGGCGGCGGCGAGGGCAGGTCCGGGATCACGTTGTACCACTGCCGCGGAATCTCCGACTCATCCAGGATGATCTTGGTGCGCTCGGCCACGGGAGCCTCCCACCCTTCGTCTGTGCCATTGGAACATCTTTTCCGCACCCTACGCCCCACCTCGCCCCCCGCGACACCCACGCCCTCCCACGGCCCCGCCCAAGCGGCAATTCCCCCGATCGACTCACCCTGCATAACCATGCAGCCCGCAAGTCCGGCCCCTTTCATGATCGTGGGCAGTTTGGGTCTCCATTTGGCCGAAACTACCCATGATCATGGTCGACCTTCCACGCCAGCCCGGTTCTTATGTCGACCAGTGCATAACTATGCAGTCCGCCGCCTGATTCAGCCGACAGGTCGACGGCCCGGCGACCTCAGCCCAATGGGTCAAGACCCAGCGCCGCCTACCGGGTGGTCAGCCGACCAGGGTCTTGACCGCGGCGGTCAGCTCGGCCATGGCCTTCTTGGCGTCGGCGAAGTACATGCTGGTCTTGGGGTCGGCGTACAGCTCGTTGTCGATGCCGGCGTAGCCGTGGCCCATGGAACGCTTGATCACGATGATCGACCTGGCCTGGTCCACGTCCAGGATGGGCATGCCGGAGATATGGTTCCCCGGCCGCCGGGCCGCCGGGTTGGTCACGTCGTTGGCCCCGATGACCAGGGCCACGTCGGTGCGGCCGAACTCCGGGTTGATCTCGTCCATCTCCTTGAGCTGCGGGTACGGCACGTTCGCCTCGGCGAGCAGCACGTTCATGTGGCCGGGCATCCGGCCCGCGACCGGGTGAATCGCGTAGCTGACCTCGATGCCGTGGTCCTCGAGGACCTTGGCCAGCTCGGCGACGCCGTGCTGGGCCTGCGCGGCGGCCAGACCGTAGCCGGGCACGATAATCACCTTGGAGGCGTACGCGAGCTGGATGGCCGCATCATCGGCGGCGATCGAGCGGATCTGCGCGTCCGCGGCAGCCTCCAGCGGCACCGCGGTGTCCCCGGTGCCGAACCCGCCGACGATGATGTTGGCCAGCGACCTGTTCATCGCGTCGGCCATCAGCTTGGTAAGGATGCCACCGGACGCTCCGACCAGCGCGCCGGCCACGATCAGCGCCCAGTTCCCGATCACGAAGCCCGCCATCGCCACCGCGGTGCCTGTGCACGCGTTCAGCAGCGAGATAACCACCGGCATGTCCGCGCCGCCGATCGGCAGCACCATCATCACGCCGAACGCCAGCGCCGCGAGCACCAGCACGAGCATCGCCGGCAAGCTGGCGGTGCCGAACATGAACGCGCCGGAGCCGAGCGCCACGACGACGAGCGCGATGTTGAGCGCGCGGCCGCCCTTGACGATGATCGGCTGGCCGGAAATGAGCCCCTGCAGCTTGCCCGCCGCGATGATCGACCCGGAGAACGTCACCGCGCCGATGAGCACGTCCAGCACGGTGAACACCGAGGTGGTGCCGAGGACGGTGCCCCTGGACTCGGCGTAGTAGTAGCCGTAGATCGCCACCAGCGCCGCGGCGCCGCCGCCGACCGAGTTGAACGCCGACACCAGCTGAGGTACGGCGGTCATCCGCACGGTCCTGGCGGCCCACAGGCCCACCGCGGAGCCGAGCAGCGAGCCGACGATCATCACGGTCCAGCCGGTCGCGGTGACCGTACCGTCGTGGATGAGCAGGACGAGTGTGGCGATGACGGCGATCACCATGCCGACCAGGGCTACCTGGTTGCCGCGCCGCGCGGTGGCCGGGCTGTTCAGCAGGTGCAGGCCGATCACGAACAACGCAGCCACCAGCACGTAGACGAGCTGGATGTATCCGGTAAATCCGCTCATGACTGAGCCCTGCCGATGCCGATCTTGCTCGCAAGCCCTTTGAGGCCCGTGTGACCGTTGAGTGACTCGACGCCTTCCGGCGCCGCCTTGCGGCGGAACATCTTCAGCATCCGGCCAGTCACCGCGTACCCGCCGACCACGTTCGCGCCCGCGAGGAACGAGGCGACGAACGTCAGGATGTAGCCGATGGCGTTGTGCGCGGTCACCCCGATCAGCACCGCGCCGACCAACACAATGCCGTGGATCGCGTTGGTCGCCGACATCAGCGGCGTGTGCAGCGTGGCCGGGACCTTCCCGATGACCTCGATGCCGACGAGCAGCGCGAGGATGAAGATGGTCAGGTCAGTCAGCAGGGCTGTCGACATCGGTGTCCTCCTCCGGGGTCGGTTCTCCTGGGAGCAGGCCGGCCACGCCCTGGTTCACGACCTTGCCGTCATGCGTGATCACGACGCCGGCCTGGATCTCGTCGCTGAGGTCGATGGCCAGTTCGCCGTCTTTCGTCATGTACTCGAGCAGCGCGGAGATGTTCCGCGAGTACGCGTTCGACGCGGCGGTCGGCATCGTCGAGGGCAGGTTGTCCGCCCCGATGATCGTGACACCGTTCTCGGTCACGACCGTCTCGCCTGCCACCGAGCCCACCGCGTTCCCGCCGAGTGCGCTGGCGCCCATGTCCACGATGACGGAGCCCGCGGCCATCGCCTTGATCGCGTCCTCGGTGACGAGCAGCGGCGGCCTGCGCCCGGGCACCTGGGCGGTGGTGATCACCACGTCGTGCCTGGCGATGATCCCGGTCAGCTCCTCCTGCTGGGCCTGGCGCTCGTCGGCGGTCAGCTCGCGGGCGTAACCGCCCTCGCCCGCCGCGGACACGCCGGAGGTCAGCTGGATAAACGTGGCGCCGAGCGACTCCACCTCGGTCTTGGACGCGGGCCTGACGTCGTAGCCGCTGACGACCGCGCCGAGCCGCCGCGCGGTGCCGATCGCCTGCAGCCCCGCCACCCCGGTGCCGAGCACGAGCACCTTGGCCGGCCGCGCGGTGCCAGCCGCGGTGATCAGCAGCGGGAAGAACCGCCCGAACGCGTTCGCCGCCACCAGTGCCGCCTTGTACCCCGCCACGTTGGCCTGCGAACTGAGCGCGTCCATCGGCTGCGTCCTGGTCAGCGTGCGCGGCATCCGGTCCAGGCTGATCGCGGTCACTCCCCGGGCCGCCAGCGCCGCCGCCAGCTGCGGGTCGACGAGCGGCGCCAGCATCCCGATCACCGTCTGCCCCGCCCGCAGCCCTTCCACCGTCACGAAGGAAGGCCTGGTCACGGTGAGGATCACGTCGCCACTGTCGTACAGCTCGCCGGCGCCCACGATGGCCGCCCCGGCCTCCGCGTAGACCGCGTCGGAGAACCACGCTCCGTCTCCGGCGCCGCTTTCCACGATCACGTCGATCCCGGCCTGACGCAGCTTCCCCACCGCCCCGGGCACGAGCGCCACCCGCCGTTCCCCGGGCGCGGTCTCCTTAATGACGGCTGCCTTCATGCGCGCGACCTCGTATCCGTTCCCGGTAGCGTCGTGTCTGTCCGGTTCCGACCATATCCACCTTGGCCTACCCCGGGGACTCCAGGTCCCAGAGTACGGCCGCGAGCCAATGTTTATCAGTCTAAAACTATCAAACTTTTCTCCCGGGGTAACTCAGCCCGCAGCAGCTTGCTGATCTTGTCGCCGGCCGCGACCACGGCCTGGGCGTGCAGGCGGCCCGGCGACCTGGTCAGGCGCTCGATCGGGCCGGAGACCGAGACCGCGGCGAGCACCCGGCCGCCGGGGCCGCGCACCGGCGCGGACACCGACGCGA
>JBOHCG010000224.1:0-11074 GCA_050698735.1 Streptosporangiaceae bacterium
GGGAAGCGGATAGTCCAGCGGCCCGGGCCTGCCGGCGGCGATGTCCCAGCTGGCCAGCCGGCCTCCGGTGACGAGCACCCGGCGTGCTTCGTGGTAGAGGCGCTCCTTGTCGGCCACGTTCATCTGGCTGGTGGCGATCCGGCCCATGGTGTGGAAGTCCTCGAGCGGGCCGAGGTCGGCAGGCTGCAGGTCGTCGAGGTCCTTGCCGGCGGCGAGGAGGGCCTGCTCGATGTTGTGCCGGGACAGTCCGGTCGAGTACTGGGCACTGAGGCCGTGGTCGAAGGCGCTGGTGGCGGCCTGGCGGACGGCGGCGGCCGCGGCGCCCTGGCCGTGAGCGGCGAGCTGGCCGGAGACACCGAACGCCGCCCCGACGGACTGGCGAAGCTGGCCAGGCCGAACACCAGCAGCCCGGCCATGAGCATACCCTTGCGGCCGAACCGGTCGGACAGGCTCCCTGAGGTCAGCAGGAGCGCGGCGAAGACCAGGTTGCAGGCGTCCACCACCCATTGCAACTGCGCGGTCGTCGCGCCCAGTTCGCGGGTCAGCGTGGGCAGCGCCACGTTGACAAGGGTGGTGTCGTTCCACGCGCCGGAGAGCGAGGAGATCGTTCGCAGCTAAAGCTGTTGGCCGACCGGCGTCACTGCCGGGCGGGATAAGTGCCGTGGCTACGCGGCGGACTACCTCATCGGCAGGTAAATCGCTGTAACGGGTCTCGCCGAGTGCGGCCAGGTCGCTCATGTCATCTCCGGCTGGGAAGTATTTCGCGGGGGTGCGCTCCACCCACGCGGCATACTGGTCGGCCTGCGCATCGGCCGGCGTGGGCGGAGCGCATACCTGGCACTTCGGCGGAATGTCGGTGGGCGGTGACATTCTGCTGCCATGCCGAGCATCGCCCATGAGGCCGCAGTCGAACTCCTGCGCCGCAGCCCGCAGCTGGCCGCTGCGTTGCTGGCCAGCGCCGGGGTCCGGGTCCCGACCGGGGCGGCCGCGGTGCTGGCCGACAGCAACCTGTCAGTCCCGGAGCCGACCGAGTTGCGCGCCGACGTGGTGACCGTGCACCAGGGCTCCGGCCGGAAGATCGTTATCGTCACCGAGGTGCAGAAGGACCCGCCCGACGGCGACAAGCGCCGGGCCTGGGTCGCCTACCTGGCGCTGGCCCAGGTGGAGCACAAGTGCGACGCCGCGCTGGTAGTCATCGCGCTGCGCGAGCGGACCGCCCGGGCCAGCGGCCGACCGATCCCGACCGGGCATCCGGGGTTCGTGCTGACGCCGATCGTGATCGGGCCGGACACCGCCCCGCCGCCCGCCGCGCCCGGCACCGGGCCGGTCTCCGCAGAACTGGCGGTGCTCGCCGTGCTGACCGGGGCGCTGGACCTCGGAGACGCGGAGACACGCCGAATGGTCCTGCAGGCCATCGCCCGGCTCGATGCCGGGCGCCGGGAGATCTACACTCGACTTATCCGCGCCACCGCCTCGGCGGCGGTGCGCCGGGCGCTGGAGGAACTGATGGCCACCGTGTTCCACGACGACTTCATCGACGGGCTCCTCGCCCAGGGCGAGGAGCGGGGCCGGGCACAAGGCGAGGCGGCCATGCTGATGCGAGTGCTGGCAGCCCGCGGATTCACGGTGCCCGACGACATCCGGCAACGCATCCAGTCGTGCACGGACCTCGGCCAGATCGAGGCGTGGGGCGAGCGCGCCGTCACCGCGAACTCCCTCGACGAGATCTTCACCGCCTGAACGCAGAGCTCATCGAGGTCGACCGCTTGGTCACCAGCGGCGTCGCTATGTTCGTGCGCGCTTATCGGCCCGCCTGAGCCCACCGGGCCGACGATTCGGATTCTCGACGCAAGCTCCACCGTTCGTTCGGCCAAATAAATTCCACTGAGTACGGCCGGGCAACGCGCTACGGGCCGAACCGGGCACGGGCGGAGGGCGCTCAGGTGCTTGTGCTCTCCCGGGTTCTATGGGCAGCGCCGGTGCCTAACAAGCACCACATCCGGTCCACCCGATGAGGGGTAGCGTTGCAATACGAATGCATTACAATGACTGCCGCCGAGAAGCGGCCTCGCCGCCCAGATGTATGACGTCATGCTGGTCGCGGAACTCGGCTGACTGTGCGCTCATGCCTTCATCGTAGGGAGGGGGACGACATTCCGCCGGGACATCGCCCGGCGTCCCGGCGTTGCCCGATGCCTATGCCGGGCAGCGCGGACCTGGCACCGCGCTGGCGGGCCTTCCAGCCCCGCCGCCCCGGGACCAGATCGCCGCCGGCCACGGCGACCTCGAGGAACTCGGCGGTCGACGACCACGCCGAGGCCTCCTCGAAACCCATCGCCGGGCCCCACTGGAAGTCCGGCAGGTCAGGCGGCATCACACCGGAGGCGGCGGCGGCCCGGCGGAAGGCCGCCTTGCCGTGCGCGATGCCGGTCTCATACGCGCCCAGGACCTCGCGCGTCGTCCCGGACCGGCAGATGGCGGCGAACCGCGGCAACTGCAGCAGGTCCGGCGCCTCGGCGAGCGCCGTGGCGATCCGCAGCTTGTCCTCGATGGCATCGAGCCATTTCACGGGCAGGTCATACCAGCAGAAGTTCTGGACGCGCTGCTGGGTGATGAGAGCCAGGCCCTGATCACCGGCGATCCATTCCAGCGCGGCCCGCGCATCCTCGGCAGCCGCCGCATCCTGCCCGGCCAGCTTCGCCAGGACCGCCGCGACCTGCGGGTCCTCGTCCTCAGCCATGACTACAAGTGTGGCTGATTTAGTCGCTGGTGGTGCAGGTGGCTCCGCCGACGGTGACCGTGATCCGGGCGCCGGGCGGGGGGCCGTTGAGGTAGATCAGCGCGTAGCCGGAGCCGTCGGTCCGGTAACTGCGGGAGTAGCCGTCCGCGGTGGCGGTGGCGTCCTTGTCGGGCTGGTTGGAGTGCACGTAGACGTTGTTCTCGTCGCGGGCGGCGTCATAGACGCTCGCGGTGGCGGTGCACCGGGCGCCGGATCCCGGGCCCCCGCCGCCGGGCGGTGAATAGGGCGCTGCCCCGGCGTAGTCGCGGGCCAGGGTGGCGGCGATGGCGGCCACGATGCGCGGGTTGCTCGTGAGGATGCCCAATCGTTGTCGGCGCTGGGACGGCGGGTGCGGCGGTCGCCGGGCGTGTTGCGGCCGGCGCGCACATCCGGTCAAGTCGACAGAATGTCGGCGGGTGGTGACAAGTCCCCGAGGCACCGTTCCCTCCTGACTTCACCGGCGGCGCATACTGCCATCATCGAACTGGCCTGGCCAGCGCGTCCTTGCCATGCTCCCGCCTCAGCTCCCGCAGTGCCCGCTGGTGAAGTCCCTTACGCTCGGCCAACTGGACGACATGACCGCCGAGCTGAACGCCATCCGCGAGGCGGTCGTACCCGGAGTCCCCGATCCCCGCCGCCGGCTCGCGGCGCCCGGGCTGATGACCGTCCCGCGCAGGTGGGTCGGCCGGCATCACGATCGGGGACGCCGCGTAGATCTCACGGGACACGCCCGGAACGCACCGTCGGCGCCGTCCCGTTTCCGGCTCGCCTGGCGCCTGCCGTAAGTCAGCATGAAACGGAAGTCCTGGACCACCACGGGCAGGCCCGCCCGGTCGACTTCGACGACGCCTCCTGGGGCCACTACGCGCTGGACCTGGCCATCACCGGTGTCGGCGTCCCCGGGGCGCTGCACCCGGTCCTGCCCGGCGGCTACCGGACCATCAGCCCTCTCCCCCCAGGCTACGAAGAGCACCAGACCGCGCTGCTAGCCGCCCGCCGCCTCTACCTCGCCACCTGGCACCTCGCCAACGAGCTGCCAGCCGCCCCCTACCTCGACCCTCTCAGGATCTTTACCGGAAACTGAGCCGGCCGCCGGCCACACGATTTCCGGCTACTTACCGCCTGCCAGGCCATCGCCACACGACCACGAAACCCAACCCATCACTGTCCGTAACTAAAATCGGGCAGGCTCTATCAAACACGCCGCATACGAATACGAGCGTTCACCAGTCGCCCGGCCGGGCGCTAGCGTCTACCTCATGCGCGTCGTCTACAACAAGCTCGTACGTGACCAGATCCCGGGCATCATCGCGGCCGACGGCTGCCATCCCGTCACCCGCGTCCTGGACCACGCCAGCTACCGGGCTGCACTGCGGGCCAAACTGCTGGAAGAGGCCCAGGAGGCGCAAGGGGCACCGGAGGAGCAGCTGCTGCTGGAACTTGCTGACGTGCTGGAAGTACTCCGTGCCCTGGCGAGTACTCATGGTGTGAGCTGGCAAGAAGTCGAGTCTGCAGCGGCCCGGAAGCGGGCCGAGCGCGGCGGCTTCGACGAGCGGATCTTCCTCAAATACGTCGAGGAGCCAGACGAGGCGGTCCACGCGCAGGGGAGGGACGAGATCGTTCGCGACTAAGCATGCACGCGGCACAGGCCGATCTTGGAACAGGAGCAGGAGCAGGAGCAGTTGCGGCCGCATGCCGCATTTTGCTGCCACGGGCAGGACGCGGGCCCAGTAGCTGTCGAGTGCCTGCTCGAGCGCGAGCCGGATCAGCCACGCGCACGACCGCGGCCAGCGTCCCCTGGTACCGGGCACCACCGTGGCGAGGAGCCGGTCTGCCTCGGCGAGTAGCTCGGCTGTCGTCACGGCCGGAGAGCCGCGGCTAGGCGGGCGGTGTCGTTCACGAGGGCCGGGAGGTCGCCACGGTAGGTCGTGTGGGTGCCGGACTTGGCTGCCTGGAACGCGTTGACGGCACACTGCCCGCCGTACTTGCTGCGCATGCTGGGAACGACCTGATCACCTCGCCCGGCGTCGTCGAACAGCGCGAGGGCGAATGCCTGATGGAGTGTGTGGGCATCGGCCACGGCTCGCTCAACGTCCGCGTGGCGGGCGCCTGCTGACATCGGCATCGCGGGCGAGGGCGGTCAGCCGGGTGATCTCTGACCGCGCCGTGATCGCCCAGTCCTCGTCAAGCACGCTCCCGCCGCATACCGGACACGCCTGGCCGGGGTGTTCGGCGTAATGGGCCAATGCAGTCGTCAGCAGCCCGGCCACCCGCCGTGCGTCCGCGGCAGGGGTGCCCGCCAGATCGGTGATCGTACGGTCGGCAGCGGACAACCGGGCGATGCCAGCCTGCACCATTTCGCCAGCCGGAAGGCTCAGTGAGGCGACCTGCCGCAGGCTGCCTATCAACCCGTCGCTGCCCGCCTGTCCGCCGATGGCCAAGGCTTCCAAGGCGACCAGATCCGGCGCCCGCTGCCGCACGATGGACTCCGCCTGCCGCGCTCGCTCATCAGGGTGGTCTCTGAGCTGCTCAAGTATTCCTGGTAGCGCACGTGCGGCCGATTTGCTGGATTCTTCGAACCGCTTCCGGGCGTCATTTAGCCGCGCTTCCGCCTCGATGAGCTGATCCAGGCCTAAGGAGAACATGAGTTCCTAGACTCAGTCGAGCGGCTGACCTGCTCAAACGTCAATGCTGTGGTCTACAAACGCCATTTCTTCTTAGGTACCGGCCGGCTGCTGGCTAGCGCGCTGTACTCCGAGTTGCCTTACGGGCTGTCGATAACGCGGGCGACGCGGTCGGCGGTCGGAGTTTGCCGGGTCAGATGATGCCGGGGTTGGATGCGCTGAAGGCCGTGGCGCGACAGCGGACGATGTGGCCGCGCGGCCGCTTCCGCCCTGACCATCGGCCGGTGGACCGAGGCCCAGACCGGTGGCCCGCATGCCATGCTCGGCTTACGAGGAGGTGGGGTTGGGTTCAGGCGGAGGGTCAGCTTCGACGCGGAGGCGTTTTCGTTCCATTTCGATGATCCGGCGCTCGGCCTCTACCTGGTTTCCGACTTCCTTGGCGGCGTTCAGGTCGGAGACGTCGACGGCATCGGGGCTCTGGTCTTTTAGTTCGCTGCGGCGGACGTACTCGTCAAAGAGGGCCGCCTTGATCTCGAGGATCTCGAGCATGCGCTGGTCTACGGTGTCCTCGGCGAGCAGGCGGTGGACATCGACCGAGCGGACCTGGCCCATGCGGTGGCAGCGGGCTATGGCCTGGTCTTCGATCGTGGGTTTCCACTGTGGCTCGGTGAGGATGACGACGGACGCGGCCTGGATGTTGAGGCCCACTCCCCCGGCCTGGATCTGGCTCACCAGGACCGCGGAGCCGCGGCGGGCCGAGAACTCATCGACCATGGCCTGCCGGTGGATCGGCGGAGTGCTGCCGGTCAGCGGGCCGACCGCCGCGGCGCCGAGACCGGCGGCGATGACGTCGAGCACGTCCCGGAAAAAGGAGAAGACCACGACCTTGCGGCCGTTGACCGACGCTTCCTCGACGATCTCGACGAGGCGCCCGAGCTTGGCGGAATCCCTCGGGTTGCCGGGCGCGTAGGCGGCGCGGCGCATGGCCATGAAGTTGCCCGCGGCGACGGCAGCGCGGTACGCCTCCCAGTCGCGACCCCTCAGCTCTACCCAATCCTCCGTCTCGACCCGGGGAGGTAGCTCCTCCAGCACGTCGGACTGGTTCCTGCGGAGGTAGACAGGCGCGACGGCGCTCCGGAAATGACCGGCGCCGATCAGGCCGTCCACGTTGCTGATGCGCGGGAGCAGGCCGGGTTGAAGGTGGCTGACCAGGACCTTAAACTCCTCCACCCGGTTCTCCATCGGAGTACCTGTGAGGAACAGGACCCGGCTCGTCGTCTGCGCCCACTCCCGGACGGCCTTGGTGCGCTCGGCATTCATGTTCTTTGTGTAGTGCGCCTCATCGACCACCAGCAGGCCGAGGTCCGCTCCCGCGGGCTTGGGTAGTGAGCGCAGCGAGTCGTAGGTGGTGACCGCGACCCCGCCGCTGCGGATCCACGCCTGGAAATTCCGCTGGCGGTCGGGGCCGTGCAGCCGGTAGGACCGCAGCTCACTGTGTCGGCTTATCTCGTGAGTCCAGTTGACCAAGACGCTCGCCGGGCACACGACGAGGAAGTGCCGCCGGCCTTCGACGTGGAGATGGCACATCGCGGCTAGCGCCTCGACGCTCTTGCCCAGGCCCATCTCGTCGCCGAGCATCGCCCTTCGCTGGCACAGCGCGAACTTCGCGCCGAACGCCTGGTACCCGCGCAGGGACGCGCGCATGAGGGAGAGGTCGAGCGGGTACTGATGGACCCGCCGCGCGATGTCCGCCGGGATGAAGCCCTGCCCGGCTTCGACGTCGGGCACGAGCTCGCCGACCTCGATGAGCAGCCCGTTGTAGAAGACGGGACGCTGCTCGTAGTCCTGCCACAGGCTGGCGGCGTCGGGCGGTTTCGCGGCGAGCGCCGCGAGGCTCCGCTGGAGCCGGGCATCCAGGCCCGACTGGTGCACCACTCTCATCAGGTCGCCGAGCTGGCTCAGATCGCTGCGGGCCTCCTCGCGCTTGCGGGAGCCGGAAAAGAACATCCTCAGCCGGCTTGCCGCGCGCCTTGATCCGGTGAGGACCGCCTCGAGCGCTGCTGCCGCGTCGTCGAGGTTGTCTTGGCCCGGCGACGCCGCCTGGCGGGCCAGCCCGTAGGCGCGGAGTTCAGCCAGCAGCCTGGTTTGGGTCATCGGCCGGGTATCGGGGTCGAACCGCAGCCTGACGCTCTGCATCATCGCGATGGCGAGCTGGCTGGCCGCGGCCACCACCTGGTTCGCTGTCTGAGGGCCGACACCCTGTATCTGCTGGAGCCTGACTACCCCGGCGGCAGCCGCCTGGCCGACCGTGCGGTATCCGGCCGCCTCGATGAGGCCGAGTCGGAGCCTGCCTTGAGTCGTCTCCTTGAGCCGCGCCAAGGGGAGATCGGCCAGTTGCTGGCCCACGACGTCGTTGCGCGCCAGCTCGTATGCGGCCCGGGCCGCGCGCAACCGGGCGGGAGGCGCTGCGACTATCTCGGAGATGGCCGTCCTGAGGGCGCGGGCCTGGGAAACGAGCGCGCGGGGAGCCGGATCCTCGCCTGCTGGCGACGGCCCGTCCGTAACGACCTCCTCCGGTGTCATGCCGGCATGTCACCTCGGCCGAAATACGAGCTCCAGGGAAGGTTGACGCTTATCGCGTCAAAGGGAAGGTCGCCGATGTCGCGGAAGGCTCCGCGGACGTACCTGACGTCAGGGAATCCGGTACCCGAGACCTCCGCGAGAGCCAGGATGTGCTGGTCGGGCATGTTACGTCCGATGCCGATCTCGCTCCTGGTGACGCTGAACGTTTCCGCGCCGCGTGCGCGTCCCTTCACCTCGAGAAACAGCAGGGACCCGTCGGGTGCCTTGCTCTCGATGTCGTAGCCCTTATTGTTGGGCGGCATCTCGACCGGGTCATGGCCGAGAGCGCGCTCGATGGTCATGACGGCGTCGACGGCGGCTCTTTCGACGGCGGAGCGTTCCCTGGCTCGTTCGGCGACATCCCTTGCCGCCGCGCCGCGCAGCGAGAACAGCAGGCCCGCGGGCACGACAAGCGCGCCGCCGACGACCACAGGAGGCAAAGACGACAGCTGCTGTTCCGCGTTCAGGTCCTCCAGGCGCTGCTTGAGGCGGGCCTGCAGCTCGTCTGCCCGCTGGCGCGCCTTCGCCGAGTTCATCCCGCTGCTCGGGAGCTTTCCGGCGAGCTCACGTTCTCTCAGCTGGGTGGCGCGATGATCCCAGTAACGGATCTCCGACTCCAGCCTGGCCTTGACGGCTGCGGTCGTCCGCTGGACGCGGTCGGTGATCCGGCGGCGGACCTCCGCCACGTGCGCGCGGGCGAGGCTGACGCCGTGACCGATCGCGGCGTCTTCGAGATCGGCGCGGACCCATCCGCCGTCGATCACGGATGTCAGGATCCTCATCTCATCCGCGGCGGCTGGACGCAGATCGAGGTAAGGAGCCCACCCAGCGGCCTCGGCGACGCCCTCGGGGTCGACGTTGACGAACTCGAAGCGCTTGGAGACAACCCGGCGGTTGCCGGCCTGGTCGGCGCGGCCGTCAACCACCGAATGCTGCAGGTAGACAAGCACGTGCGGCGTCACGCCTGGATCGTGTTCATCGACCAGCACGGCGCCTTGCCGCAGCAGGCTGTCGTAGCGCTCGATGATCAGGTCAATGGTTCCGTCGAGTAGGGGATGGCCTGGCGTTACGTATTCGGCCAGTGGCCCTCGCTGCGGGGCTATAAGACTCTTGTCGAAGGTCACGCGCTCGTACTGGCGCTGCAAGGGAGCTTCCATGCCGATCTGGCGGTCGCGGCGGCGAAGTTCAGCCGGGACGTTGCTGATCTCGAACCGGCCCGGCTCGCGTTCCCTGAAGACTCCGCCGATGTGAGCGAAGGCCGTCAGGAAAAACGAGCGGATGAAGTGCGGCTGGAGCTTCCTGGCCTCGGCGCGCTCCATCTCCTCCCGGATCCGCTCCACATCGCCCGCCGTCATGACGTCGCTGACGAGCGCACGGTCGTGGACCACCCGGCGCAGCGCGTCGCCCACGGTGGCATCCACGATGATCTCGAGGCTCTGCTTTACCTCGGGTCGCTCGCCGTACCTGACAGCTTCGATCAGCAGGTCGCGCAGGCTCCTGCCGTGAAAGGCCTCGCCCAGGACGTCGAAGACCTGATCGCCGAGCGCGTTGCGCTGCTCCTCCAGCTTCTCGAAGAGCCGCTGGAACACCTGGCCCTCGCGAGTGTCCTCGGCAACCAGGTTCCACAGGTGACAGACCTCGGTCTGACCGATCCGGTGAACCCGGCCGAACCGCTGCTCGATGCGGTTCGGGTTCCACGGCAGGTCGTAGTTGATCATGAGGTGCGCGCGCTGGAGGTTGATCCCCTCGCCTGCGGCGTCGGTCGCGACGAGAATGAGGACCTCTTTGTCGTGGATGAAGGCTTCCTGGATCTTCCTGCGCTGATCCCGCGGCATCCCGCCGTGAATCGACACGACCGCGTCGTCCCGGCCGACCAGCACTCGGAGCTTGCGGACAAGGTAATTGAGGGTGTCGCGGTGCTCGCTGAAGATGATCAGCTTTCGCCGGTTGCCTTGGCTGTCATACATCACGGGATCCCGGAGGATCTGCGACAGCTCCTCAAGCTTCCGGTCGGTGCCGGAGTCACGCAGCTGGCGGGCAAGCTCTTCAAGATCGGTCAGGGTCGCGATCTCCAGCATGAGATCGGCGATGGTGCTGGCCGCCGAGGCCTCGTCGACCAGCTCTTCCTCGAGCTCTTCAAGCTCTCCCTGCGGGAGGTCATCGAGGTCGGCGTCATCGTCCAGGACACGGAGGTCGCCCCGGACCTGCAACGCCGCCAGCTCCGCCCCGCGCCGACGAGTCCGCTCCTCGCCGAGCCGCTTCTCCAGGCGCTTGCGCCGGCGGGACAGCGACTGGTAGATAGCTTCCGGCGAGGAGGCGAGGCGACGCTGCAAGCCGGTAAGCGCGAACCCCACGATGGCGCCCCGCCTGCCCTCCCCTTCCACCTTGAGCCGGTCGGCGCGGTTCATCTCCTCGACGACGTAGTCGCTCACCCGCTTATACAGCAGGGTCTCGGTATCGGACAGCGGGTACACCGCCGTGTAGGCACGCCGTTCGGGAAACAGCCGCGTGCCGTCGAACTTGAGCAGCTTCTCCTTCACCAGCCGCCGCATGAGGTCCGAGGTGTCGATCGCGTGCGAGGCGTCTCGCGGCTTTCCCTCGAATCGGTCACCGTCCAGCAGCGCGAGGAACAGCTGGAAGTCTTCCTCGATCCCGGCGTGCGGGGTGGCGGTCATCAAGACGAAATGGCGGGCCAGGGATCCGGCCAGCCTGCCGAGCTTGTAGCGCTTCGTCTCCTTGGTCTCACCGCCGATGTAGTGCGCGGCCATCTTGTGCGCCTCGTCGACGATGATCAGGTCCCAGTCGGTGGCCGCCAGCTTTGCCTGCAGATCCTCATTACGCGATAGATGGTCAAGGCGCGCTATCAGCAACGACCTCTCGGCAAACGGATTCCCGCTGCGCGCGGCCTCGATCATGTCCTTAGACAGGATGTCGAAGGACAGCGCGAACTTGTGCCAGAGCTCGTCCTGCCATTGCTCAACAAGGCTCCCCGGGGCGATGACGAGGCAGCGCTCGACGTCGCCCCTGATCATCAGCTCCTTGCAGAAAA
>JBOHCG010000225.1:0-11004 GCA_050698735.1 Streptosporangiaceae bacterium
TCCCACGGACGCACGATGACTACGCGTACCAGCTGCGCGCCACCGCGCGCGCGCTGAACTTCGGCCGTGACGGCGCTTACCTGGCATGTCAGCCGGCGGCTCACAATGCCGCGCTTGGCTGCCCGGGGGTGCTTGGCGCATTGCGGGCGGGCGGCAAGGCGGTGCTGGCCTCCAGCCCTAGCCCAGATGAGGTATTTCCGCTGGTAGAACGCGAGGGAGTGACCCTCACCACGCTCATGCCGACATTCCTGCAGCTGTGGGTTGAGACCGCAGGGCTGTTCGGGGCCGATCTGCGCCGCACGGTGCTGCAGCTGGGAAGCGCGAGGCTCAACCCGGCCCTGGCCCGCCGGGTGCGGCCGGTCCTCGGCTGCACGCTGACCCACTGGTTCGGGATGGCAGAGGGCTTCCTCAGCTATACCCGGCTGGACGAGCCGGACGAGGTAGCGGCCCTGACCCAGGGACGGCCGCTGTGCGCCGCGGACGAAATCCGGGTAGTGGACGAGTCCGACCACGATGTACCGGCCGGCCAGACGGGAGAGCTGCTGGTACGCGGACCGTACACGCTTCGCGGGTACTACGACGCCGAGGACCACAACGCCCGCGCCTTCACCTGCGACGGCTATCTCCGCACGGGTGATCTGGTCAGCATCACCGAACAGGGCAACATGGTCGTGGAAGGGCGGCTGAAGGACGTCATCCACCGCGGCGGCGACAAGGTCTCCGCCGGCGAGATCGAAGATCACCTTCTTGCCCACCCGGGCGTGCGCGAGGTAGCCGTCGTCGCGGTTCCTGACGGACGGCTCGGCGAGAAAACCTGCGCCTTCGTCATACCAGGGGGAATCTCCCCCACGCTTCGCGAGCTGAGGAGCTTCCTCACCGGCCGTGGGCTGGCCGCCTATAAGGTCCCGGACAGGCTCGAGCTCGTCGACTCGTTTCCGCGCACCGGCTTCGGCAAGGTGAGCAAGGCCGCACTGCGTGCGCGCGCGACCCCCGCTGAGGCCTAGGCGGGCGCGGTCACAGCAGCGACTCGCCGGACGGCTGGCCGGCGAGCAGCGCGCCAACGGCTTCATAAAACGTGCGGCCGGCCGAGAAGTGCGCAGACGCGGTGTGCACGTCACGCAGCCGGCGCTGCAGGGCGGCACCCTCATATATCGCCGACCCGCCCGCAAGCTTGTGGGCGGTGTCGGTGACCTGAACGGCGAGCGAGACCACCGCGGGGCCGACCGCGCGGATGGCACCTCGTTCCAGCGCAGTCAGCGGCTCCCCGCGCATCACGGTCGTGGCCCATGCGCTCTCCGCCTCCGCGTACAGCAGTGCTCTGGCCGCGCGGAGCGTCATGTGCGCTTCGCCAAGCCGGTCCTGGAAGACCGGCGACTCGCTAAGACGCTGCCGGCTGAAGGCAGGGCGTTTGGTCCCGGCGAGCTGGGCGAGTTCGTCCAGTGCCCCCCGGGCGATCCCCAGGGCGGTCGCCGCGATCACCAGGCCCCCCTGATCGCGGCCATGGATGCGCAACCGGAGGCTTCCCGACGGGGAAGGCTCGGCCGTGAAAGCGCAGGCGCGATCGTTGGGGCAGTGGCCGCGGGTGACCCGCACATCATGGCTGCCCGTCCCCCGCAGCCCCATCACGTGCCACGTATCCAGAATCCTGATCTTCCGCGCCGGGAAGATGGCCATGCGGAATTCGGGGATCCCGTCGGGCCGCATGCACGGCTCGCCACTCTCGCTGGCGACCAAGCACTGAAGATAGATCCACGAGGCATCCAGGCACCCGGAAGCGAACGGCCACTGGCCGGTGATCCGCCACCCGTCCCGCTGACGCACCGCTCGGCCCTTGGGCGCCACCGCCCCTGCTCCGATGATGTCGGGCCGCGCCGCGTAGATCTCGTCGACCGTCGCCGCCGGGAAGTACCCGAAGATGACCTGTGCGATAAAGGCCTGGCCGACGATCCAGCTCACTGAACCGTCAGCCTCGGCTAACGCCTCAATTACCCGCAGCACCGCGGGAAGGGGCAGATCGTCCCCGCCGTGGCCGGCCGGTGTCCCCATGCGCAGGCAGCCGGCCTGGAGCAGCATGTCAAGCAGGTCGGCCGGCACCCGGCGGGCTTGCTCGATCTCCTCCGACCGCTTGGCGATCACCGGGCTGATGTCATGGACGCGGGTGAGAGTGGTCTCCATCGCATTTTCCTCTGGCACGACGGCAGTAGAGCCTATGGAGCGTGGCGATGCCTCCGTGCCCGGTGTCCCGCCGGCGGGACACCCGTGGTTCCTTCGGCGAGGATCACCGCGCTTGGTGGTACCGGCAATCGTCACGGACAATCGTTCATATGCACAAGGCGGACTTCACTGCCGTAAAGTTCGACGCACTTGAGCCTGCGGTCCTCGACGATCCGTATCCGGTTTATGCGGACTTACGCGCGGCCGGGCGTGTTTGCCCGGGCGGGCCGGCCCAGTGGGTCGTCACCCGCTACGCGGATGTCGAACCGCTGCTCAGGGATAATCGTCTAAGTAGCGAGTTCCCGGCCGAATATCACAGGTTCGCGCTCGGCTCTGGGCCCGCCAGCGCCTTCCTCAAGCGCATCATCCTGACCAGAGATCCTCCCGACCACATACGGCTGCGCAGGCTGATGGGCAAGGCATTCAGCGCGGGATACGTCAGGACCCTTGGCGATCACATCCGCGACAGTGTCGACCGGCTGCTCGCGTCGGCCATGGACACCGGCCGCCTCGACGCCGTGGGCGATCTCGGCTTCCCGCTCCCGGTGCTGGTCATCAGCGACCTGCTCGGCATCCCGCCGGCGGACCGGGATGAGGTCTGGCCGCGGGCCGCCGATCTCGCGAAGGCCCTCGGCACCATCGCTCCAACCGCAGAGGAACGCGCCTGCGCCGATGAGGCGGTGGTGTGGCTTCGCGAGTATCTCGGCGAGCTGCTGGAGTACCGGCGTGCCGCGCCCGGCGACGATCAGCTATCACGCATGATCGCGGTAGAGGAAAACGGCCAGCGGCTCAGCGATGACGACATCCTGGACAATGCGGTCTTCTTGTTTTTCGCCGGCTTTGAGACGACCCGCGGAATGATCTCAAATGGCTGCGCCGAGCTGCTGCTCCACCCCGACCAGACCGCCCGGCTGCGCGAGGATCCCGCGCTTATCCCGACCGCGGTCGAGGAGTTCGTCCGTTACGACTCACCCATCCAGTGGGTGGCCAGGATTGCCCGCGAGCCCATCGCAATAGGTGACCACACCGTGCGCCGGGGCCGCGTTGTCATGTTGCTGCTCGGGTCGGCGAATCGGGACGAGCGCCGATTCCCGTCGCCTGATCGCTTCGACGTCGGGCGCACGCCGAATCCGCATGTCGGATTCGGCGGGGGCTTCCACCACTGTCTTGGCCGGGCGCTGGCCAGGGCCGAAGGCCGCGTGCTTTTCTCACAGCTGCTCAACCGTTTCGCGGCGATCGAGCCGGCCGGGACGCCGGTCCGGCGACCCCATCCCACCATCCGCTGTTACGCCGCCGTGCCGATGTCGGTCAGGCCGCGCTAGAGCATCGCGGGCCGACATGCGACCGCTGCTTGAATGGCTTGACCGGCCGACAGCCGATCACGGCATCCGTTTCGCGCGAGGCGACGCCGACTGGGAGTTCTGGCCCTACGAGCGACTGGCAGAACTTGTATCCCGTGCCGCTGCGGGCCTGCTCGCCGCGGGCGTCCAGGAACGGGAGGTGGTCAGCCTGGTTCAACGGTCGGGCCCCGAATTCGTGGCGGTCCTTTTCGGCACGATGGCGGCGGGGGCGACGCCGTCGCTGGCCGCCCCCCCGATGAGGTTCCAGGGCAAGGCCGGTTACATCGGGCACCTGGAGAACGTGCTGACCGCGGCAAGGCCGTCATTGATCGTCACCGAGCCCGAGCTCGTGCCCGAGCTTGGCGGGCTGACGCGCAGCCTGCCTGGGCCGCGCGTCATCGCGGCCGGCGAACTCATCCGAGCCGGCACCCGCCGGGCCGGACTGCGGCCACAAGCACCTCTCGCATTGCTTCAATTCACCTCCGGGTCGACCCGCCAGCCGCGCGGCGTCCGCGTGCCCTTCGGTGCTCTGGAGGCAAATGTGCTGGCGATACAGCGGTGGCTGGAGATGGCTGACGGCGACTCCACCGCGAGCTGGCTCCCGGTACACCACGACATGGGACTCATCGGCTGCCTGCTCACTCCGGTCTGCAGTCAAACAGACCTGTGGCTGCTCTCCCCCGAACAGTTCATCAAGCGGCCGCGACGTTACCTCCACTGCCTTGGCGCACTGGGCGCCACGCTCACCGCCATGCCCGGTTTCGGCCTCGATTACATTGTCCGCCGGGTCCGCCCAGAGGCGCTGGCCGGGCTCGATTTCTCCCGGTGGCGTGCGGTGATCGTGGGCGCAGAACGCATCCACCCGGGAACGCTCGAGCGGTTCCACGACTTGTGCGCGCCATTCGGGCTCCGGCGATCGGCATTGCTTCCGGCGTACGGGCTGGCGGAGGCGTCCCTGGCGGTCACCGGCCTGCCGCTCGGCGAGGAGTGGACGTGCTCCCCTGGGCCGCATGGAGATCCCGTCGTCGGCTGCGGGCGGCCGCTGCTCGGCATGTCGGTCGAGATCGTCGAACAGGACGGCAGGTCGGCCGAAGACGGTGCTCCCGGTGAGATCGTGGTGGGCGGCCCGTCGGTGGCGGCAGGCTATGCGGGGCCGCCCGCTGCTGGTCTCGGCACGGCCTTCGCGGGTGATGCGCTGCGCACCGGCGACGCGGGGTTCATCTCCGCAGATCAGCTCTTCGTGCTTGGCCGACTCGGTGACGGGGTCAAGGTCCGCGGCCGGATGGTCTTCGCCGAGGATCTGGAGGCCGCCATCGTCTCCTGCGGCGTCCCTGCGCATCGCGTGGTCGTGCTGGCCGGCATCGCCGACGGCACTCCGACGGTCGTCGCGCTCATCGAGCGGGCAGCCCATGACTGGCTCGCCAGGGCACGAGCGGTGCTGCCGAGGCGTGCCGAGGGAGCCCGGGTGATCGTCCTTGGCGTCTCGCGCGGCGCCATTGTCAAGACGTCGAGCGGCAAGCCCCAGCGTGCCCGGCTGTGGCGCGCACTACTGCGTGGCAACCTGGACAGCGGAGCCGGTGAGCCCTGATCATCTGTCTGAGCCGCGACAGGTGAACGTCTGGTCACCGTGAGCGTACAATCCAGACGGTGACCGACAAGCAGCGCGAGCAGGTCGCCGAGACGCTTCGTGCATTCGGGCTCGGCGACGATGATCTGGCAGCGTGGGAGGACATCCGCCTTCCTGACGAGGCGTTCGACGACTGGCTGACCGACCGTGTCGCGCGGCGGCCGGCCGGCGCCCGCGCGCGGCAGGTCTATGCCGCCGAGGATCTGCATGACTTCGCGCGGAGCGCGATCCTCGCCGCCCTGACGCTCGAGCCAGGTGATTTCCTGCTCGAGATCGGCTGTGGTGGCGGCACTCTGCTCCGCGATGCGCTCGCGGCCGGCGCCAGGGCAACCGGGCTCGACCACAGTGCGGACATGTTGGAACTGGCCATGCAGCGCGCGACCGCGGCAGGGCTCGTGCTCGCCGCGGCTCAGAGCCTGCCGTTCGCTGACGATACGTTCAGCGCTATCGCGATGTCCATTGTGTTCATGTTCCTTGATGCCCCGATCGGCGTGCTCGGCGAATGCCGGCGGGTGCTGGGCCGTGGCGGCCGTCTGGCCTTGTTCACCATCTCACCGCAGCTACGCGGGAGCCCGGCAGCGCCCGAGCCGATCGGCAGCCGCTGTCACCTCTATCCGGATGAGGAACTCGCCGGGCTAGCCCGGCGTGCCGGGCTGCGCGACGCGACCGTGCACAACTCTGGTGGCGGTCAGCTTCTCACCGCGCGCGTCTAGCTCGCCAGGCGTCCTGCGCCCGGAGCCGCCACGGTCGTCATCATGACCCCGCTGTTCCCTCTGCCCGGCACCGGTACCTGACGGGCGCCGCACTGAGCGCGTCCGCGCGATCAACTCAACCGACTCGCTCGTGGCGTGCATCTAGTCGGAATCAAGGCCGACCGCCACGAATACCGGTCGGCGCACCCAGAATTTCCGCCCGGTCCACCTCCGGGCTCGGCAGGGTCTGGTTCTCGTGCGGCTTGTTCTTGTGCGTCATTGGGAGCTTAAGTGCGTCGAAGGTAAAAAAGAACGTCACTTGAGAATTTTGTCGTCGAACCGCACCCGGGGCACGACGTTCTCTGACGTCCGCTCGTCAGGGGCGCTTGACCAGGCGGAGGGCCAGGGCGGGGCAGGCGGCTACGGCGCGGCGGGCGTCGGTGTCCAGGGCCGGAGGGAACGGGCGGGAGTCCACGATGGGGTAGCCCCACTCGTCTAGCTCGATGAGTTCGGGCAGTAGCTCGGCGCAGACGCCGTGGCCGGAGCAGGCGATCGGGTTGACCCGCAGGGCGTCGGCCATGGTCAGGTCCAGTCCTCTTCGGTCGTGGGCATCCGGTAAGGCAGCGGGAGGAACGGGCGGCTTGTCGTGGCCGAGCACTTGCCGCGCTCGTGGCGGGCGAGTTCCGGCGCGAAGACGGTCAGCGCGCTTCTGACGAAACGCACGGTGCCGTCCGGGTGACTGCAGGCGCCTCGGCCGGTGACGAGGCCGGCCCAGCGTTCGGCGTCCGCGCGGGTCTGCCTGCGCGGCCTCGGCCCGGCCAGTTCGGTGAGCGCGGCGGCGATGCGCGGCAGCCCGTTGAGGCAGGGGCCGCACTGGCCGGCCGACTCCGTGGCCAGGTAGCGGGTGACCCGCGCCGCCTCGGCCAGGCCGCACCTGTCGCTCGGGAGCGCCGCCAGCAGGCCCGCGCCCAGGGCCGCGCCGTGGCGGCTCAGCGCCTTGTTGTCCATTGTCAGCTCGGCGGCCTGGGGCATCGCCAGCCAGGTGCCGTGGAAGCCGCCGATCAGCAGCGCCTGGGCTTCACCGTCTGTAGTCAGCAGGGTTCGCAGCGGCGTGCCGATCTCGGCCTCGAATACCTCGGGACGTTCGGTTGCGTGGTAGACGGTGGCGAGCATGCTGCCCGGCTCGGCGGCGGTGCCGAGGGCACGGAACCACTGCGGGCCGTAGCGCGCGATCAGCGCGAGGTGGGCCAGCGTCTCGACGTTCTGCACTAGGGTGGGGGCGCCGTCGAGGCCGCGTTCGGAGACGCGCGGCGGCGTGAACGTGGGCAGCGCGGGTCCGCCGCCGAGCCGGTTCACCAGTGCCGCTTCCTGGCCGGCCAGGAAGCGGGGCGGGGCCTTGGTGACCGTGACCTCGATCCTGTCGACGTTCGCCGCGGATCGTTCGGCCAGCGCCCGCAGGATCTCGGGGCTGGCGCCCTGGTGCAGGTACAGATGGGCCTCGCGGGCGCCGATTGCCTCGGCAGCCAGTTGCAGGCCGTCGAGCACCAGGTTCGGTGCCAGCCGGAGCAGCACGGCGTCCTTGTGGCTCGCGGGCTCGCTTTCGGCGCCGTTGGCGACGATCACCTTGCGGCCGCGCGCGTTCGCGACGGCAGCCAGCTTTCTGTGCACCGGGAAGGCCGCGCCGCCACGGCCGGTCAGGCCGACCGCCTCGATGTCGGCGATCAGCGAGCCGGGGCGGTTGCCTCGGCTGGTTCGGCCGCCTCGGTCGCCTCGGTCCTGGTAGGGCACGGGGCCGAGGCGGGCTAGGTGGGCGCGGAGGGGCTCCGGCTTCTGGGGGACCGGGAGCAGGCGGGGCAGGCCGGGTGCGGGGCGTGCTTTCTGGGCCTGCCCGGCCTGGGCCTGCCCGGCGTGGGGCCACGAGGGGTGTTGGTGCCGGGCGGCGGAGGGCTCGTTCACGGCGGTCGTCATCGCGCGGCCCGTTCCCTGAGGCTTTGGGCTGTGCTCGTGGCGTGCCTGGTCATCATCGCGGCTACCCGCGCGGCCCTCGGCAGTTGCCGGGCCGCGCCGACCAGTCGCCAGGTCATCGCGGCGAGCACGAGCAGGGCGCAGCCGACCGCCAGGCCCAGCAGCCAGCCCTGCTGCAGGTCGCGGCTGGAACCGATGCTGTGCGCGAGAGCCACCGGCCAGCTCAGGTAGGCGAGCAGGTGGATGGCGCGCCACAGGGTCCGGTTGAGCCGACCGCGGAGCAGGCTGGTCACGATCATCGCGAGCATCAGGTCCAGCGATATCGCGCCGAGGCCGAGCCAGAATCGCTCGTAGCCCGAGGCGAACGGGATCACGGCCGAGGCCAGCGGGATGCTCACGTACGTGTCGAGCACCGCGGTGAGCACGTGCACGGCGACGAACGCCACGGCCAGCAGGGAGATGTTCCGGTGCAGGCTGGTCACCGCGAACCTGGGCAGGCCAGGCAGCCGGCCCTGCCTGCTGACCAGCAGGCCGAGCACGAAGACGACGGTGAGCAGCAGCAACGCGACGACGCCTGTCGCCCGGCTGGCGTACCAGAACGCGGTGGTTCCGTTCATGTCAGGCCATTCCTATCCGTGTTCATGTCATCCAGCCTGCCCGGCCGCGGTGCGCGGAGGCTGCAGGTTACTTCTGAGCCGGCTCTGGCTTGCCAGAAGCCAGGGTCGGCGCCGGCGCTGGCGCTGGCCAGCCGCCGGTGGTGAAGACCACGCCGGTCGCGTCGACCAGGCGGGCGGGCAGGCCGAGCGTGGCAAGCCAGCCCGGCGCCTCGCGGCCGCGGACGACCGCGGCGGTGCTCGCGGCGTTGGCGTCCGCGCAGGTGTCGGCGGCGACCGAGACGGTGCGCCACAGGGACTCTGCGGGACGGCCGGTGCGCGGGTTCAGGATGTGGTGCAGCACATCACCGCCGCGCTGCCAGCGGCGTGCCGCGGTGCTCGACGTGGCCAGGCCGCCCTCGCGGATCGCTACCAGCGCATACGGGCCGTACGGCGGATCGTCGGGTGAACCCGTCACGTCCTGCACCCTGACCCGCCACCCTTCGTTTGGAGCGGGCCCCGCGACCGCGATGTCACCGCCGAGGCTGACCAGGACGCCGCAGCCGAGCCGGTCCGCGATCCGCGCTGCGGCCCGGTCGGCGGCCCACGCCTTCGCGGTCGCGCCGAGGTCAAGCTGGGTCCCTTCGGGCATGCTCAGCAGTCGACCCTCCAGGTGGACGTCGCGCCAGCCGGACACCGTCCGGGTGGTCACCTTCAGCGGCGGCCTCAGCGGCGGCCTCAGCGGCGGCCTCAGCGGCGGGCCGGTGCGCGGAATCTGGTCGAAGTCGCGGTCGTAGCCCACCGCAGACATCGCCGCGCCGAGGGTCGGGTCGACGTCACCGTCGGTCAGCCTGGCCGCCCGCAGCGCCACCGCGATCGCCTCGGCCAGCAGCGGGCTGACCCGCACCGGCCGGCCGGCCGCGGTCCGCAGCCCGGACAGCTCGGAATCGGCGCGGAACCGGCTGCAGGCCAGGTCGAGCGCGGCCAGGTCGGCCTCAAGCATGGCGGTGGCCGCGGGCAAGCACTCCGGCTCTGTTATCACCAGGCGGACCTGCGTGCCAAGGGCGCGCCAGTCGGCGGAGGCCTCGCTGTCCTTGGGCGTATCGCGGAATTTATCGCCGGGGGCTTCACCGGGGCGGGCCGCGGTATGGAGCATCACGAACCGCCTGAGGTGGCCTGGCTGCTGCCGGAACTTGCGGCGGGGGCGGAACTTGAGCTGAAGCCGGACGAGCCGTTCGAGGTGCCGGAGCCGTTCGAGGTGCCGGAGCCGGACGAGGAGGTAACCGAACTCGACTTCGCCGAGGACGAAGAGCTTGAGGTACCGGCTGTATGGGTCGAACCGGGGAGGACCAGCGCCACTGCGCCGGCGGCGGCCACGCTGGCCAGGCTGACCGCAGTGGTGGCCGAACGGACCTTGGCCCGCCCGCGTTCCCTGGCGGCCACGGCTCGGCGGACCTGGTCTCGGTGTGCGCTGCTCATGTCCCCATCCTGCGTTCGGGTGCTCGGGGCCGTCTGCACGGAACTTCTCGGTTAGCTCAGAGGCTCGTTGGCTACTGGGCCAGGCAGCGCCGAGGCTACCCAGCCAACGTGAAGGACACCTGAAGCCGCCTGGCCGACGCCTTGGGGACCTGGTGGTGTCCTGGCAAGAAACAGGTGTGACGCAACAAACTTCAGTTAGTTAATGAAACGTAAGCGCCCTGCTCGTTGCCGTCACGGAAGGTAGTGAACGTTACAACGCATACCGATTTCGGTACACAACGCCACGTTCACTACCTTCCGATTCGCCTCTGCGACGAGCCGGACAGGGCAAATCGGGGCCTTGCAGGCACGACGCCTGAACGCTTGTGACTAGCGTGGCGGATGAGCCAGGGCTGCCTTCTTGGCGCGGCGCGTGAGCAGGACCGCGGTGGTGATGAGGCCGAGGACTATGGTGGCGATGGCGGAGGTAAGCAGAGTTCCCCGTGCGCCGAGGCCGGCGACAATCGGGCCGCCGAGCGCCGTGCCCAGCGGCGACGCGAGGATTAGCAGCGAACTCCTTGCCGCGATCACCTGAGCCAGGACGCCGGGCGGGCTGGCCTCCTGGAGCACCCCCATCGACAGGGACATCCACGGGCCCCAGATGACCGCGGCGACGAAGAAGGCCGCGAGTCCGGCCCACAGCGGGGTGACGAGCCCGAGCGGGACCAGGAACAGTCCCCAGCCGAGGACGATCGCGGTCATCGTCGGCCAGACCGGCAAGCGGCGCAGGAACGGCGCGGACAGTTCGCCGATCACCGCGCCCACCCCGAACACCGCCCAGAACGTGCCGAGCAGGGCCGCCGACCCGTGCAGATCGCTCGCTATATGCACGGGCAGGGCCACCTCGATCGGCCCGTACAGCAGGTAGAACACGAACGACAGGGCCAGCAGGCCGGGCAGCACCGGGCTCGACCGGATCACCGCCCAGCTGCTGGGCTCAGGTTCCGGGGCGTCAGGCGGCGCGGCAGGCGCCTGGACTGCGGGCAGTACGGCGGAGGCCTCAGCGGGACCGGGCTCGGACTCCGGTGCCGGGGCGGCGGGATCGGGCTCGGGCT
>JBOHCG010000226.1:0-11002 GCA_050698735.1 Streptosporangiaceae bacterium
TGATGAAGTAGGCCTCCGCGGCGAGGTCGAGGCCGAGGAACACGATGGCCAGGTAGGCAAGGGCGTGGCCCGTGTGCCGCAGTGCCCTCCGTAGTGGTCGCGGCTGGCTGCGGGCGGCTGGCTGCTGCGGCGCACGCGGTCCCGGGACCGCCGGAGACGACCCGCGCGGCGGGGCAGTCGGCGGGGCAGACGGAGGGTCAGCAGACCAGTCAGCTTCCATGCCCGGCTCTCATCTGCGGTCGAATTCGGAGCAGGCTGCTGGGTTCGTGCGCCGAAATAGCCGTCAACGGTGATCCCCAGATGCCCCTGATTACCGACAGCAGGAGTAAGCGCGAACTGACACGGCTGGTCATCCCTCACGGACAGAATCGCTTGAATCAGCACTGGATACGCAAGAATCAAGGAGTATAGCGTTCGTTCCCCGGCCGCCAATCGTACATCGATGGACAAATCGCCTAACTGGCCAATAAACCACTGAATTCTCCTGAGGCCGTGCCGCCCGTTATCGTTCCGTGACGCGCGTCGGGTCATACCCAGGGAGCATTTGCGCGTCTCAAAGAGAGATATCTGTGGAAACGCAAGGTTGTCAGGGGTGGGGAAAATGATCGCGAGTCGGCGCCATTGCGGTGTGTTGCCCGACAGCCGGCTGACGGCGGGATGGTGAATCCTGACCCTCCGCGGGTCTGGAAACCCTGACCAGAACAACGGTCTGTTACCAGCCGGCGACCAAAGGTCCTCTGCGCGGCTCGCCAGCCGCGGTCCGGCGCCAGCGCGAAAGGGGCTTACCGATGCCCGATGGCACGGTCGTCACCAGACAGGCAGCCCGCGAGGGTACCGGCGGCAGGCAGGCACGCGTGGCCGGCTGGAACGTTCCGGGGTACACCGCGCTGAAGGCGCTCGGCTCGGGCGGTTTCGGTGAGGTGGTGATGGCCAGGCACGACGCCTCGGGGACCCTGGTGGCGATCAAGTTCCTGCGCCAGGAACTGCTGTCCGATGCCGAGTTCGCGGAGATGTTCCGCGGCGAGGCGGCTGTGCTGGCCTCGATGAATGACCCGAACGTGGTCCGGCTCTATGAGTACACCGAGTCGCCGTCGGGAGCGGCGATCGTGATGGAGCTAGTCGACGGCGTATCGCTCAGGAAGATCCTGGAGCGCCAGGGCGCCACCACGCCGGAGGCGGCGCTGGTGGTGCTGGAGGGCTCGCTGCTCGGCTTGGCCGCGGCCCACGCGCGGGGAGTAGTGCATCGTGACTACAAGCCGGACAACGTCCTGGTGGACGGCGACGGGGCGAGCAAGCTGACCGACTTCGGGATCGCGGCCCGGTCCGGGGATCGGGCCGCATCGGGCGGCACACTGATGTACGCGCCGCCGGAGCAGTTCTCCGGCGAGCCCAGTAACCCGGCGGGGGATGTGTACGCGGCCACGGCCACGTTCTTCGAGTGCCTGACCGGACGGCCGCCGTTCCACGGGGATACCGCCGAGGCACTGCTGTACCAGCACATGTTCCAGCCGGTGCCGGTGGACGAGGTGCCCGAAGCGGTGCGGCCCCTGGTCGCCGCGGGCCTGGCCAAGGACCCAGAAGACCGGCCGGCCGACGCCACCAGGTTCGTCACCGCGCTCAACACGATCGCCACCAGAACCTACGGCCCGGGCTGGCGTGAACGCGGCCGGTCTTTCCTGGGCGAGACGGCCCTGCTGCTGACGGCCCTGTGGCCGTCAGGCGGGCCGCCCGCGGTCCAGGGCAGCACCGTGCAGAGAACCAGCCTGCATCGCCGTAACGGGCACTCCTGGCTGCGGCGTTCGCGCGCGATCAAGTCGGCCATCGCGGTCGCCACCGTGGGCATAGGCGCAATCCTGGTCGTCGGCCTGACCCACAAGTCCGGTCCCGTCACGCTTCCGGCGGTCACCGGCGTATCCCCGGCCAGCGGCACCACCACGGGCGGGACCGCGGTGACCATCACCGGGGCCGGGCTGAACGGCGCCACCGTCGTCCGCTTCGGCGGTGTCGCCGGCACGATCACCGCCGATTCTGCCACCCAGATCACCGTAACCAGCCCGCCGAGCACCGTGACCACCGCGGCCATCACCGCCGATTCGCGCGCGCAGACCAGCGCGACCGGCACCGGCGCCGGCACCGTGGACATCACCGTGACCACCGCGGGCGGCACCTCACATCCCGCCGCGGCCGACCGTTTCACCTATACCGCAGCACGGCCGGCGATCACCGGCGTGTCCCCGAACGGCGGCATCCCCTCAGGCGGGACCACGGTGACCATCACCGGGACCGGACTGGCCGGCGCCACCAGCGTCCGCTTCGGCAACGACGCCGCCATCATCACCGCCGATTCGAGCACGGAGATCACGGTGACCAGCCCGCGCGGCTCGGGCACCGTGAACCTCACCGTGATCACCCGGGCAGGCACGTCGCAGACCAGCGACGCCAGCCACTATGCATACTCCACGCGGCTGGGAGCAGCCCAGTCGATCTCCTTCACCGCCCCGGCATCGGTGGCACCTGGCGGCTCGGCGCACCTGTCGGCCACTGGCGGCGGCTCGGGCAAGCCGGTCGTGTTCTCCGTCGATCCCGGCAGCGGCCCGGGAGTATGCGCCGTGTCAGGCGACTCGGTGACCTTCAAGGTCTCTGGCACCTGCACAATCGACGCCAACCAGGTCGGCAACGCCCAGTACACGGCCGCACCCCAGGTCCAGCGCACGATCACGGTCAAGGCGCTCTCCCAGTCGATCTCCTTCACCGCCCCGTCCTCGGGGAAGGTGAACGGCTCGGGGCAGTTGTCCGCCACCGGCGGCGGCTCGGGCAACCCGGTCATCTTCTCCTCCGGCAGCGGGAAGGTGTGCACCGTGTCCGGAAACACGGTGACCTACATCGCCGGAGGCAGCTGCGCCGTCGACGCCAACCAGGCCGGCAACGCCGAATACGCGGCCGCCCCCCAGGTCCAGCGGACGATCAAGGTCAACAAGCTGTCCCAGTCGATCATCTTCTTCGCCCCGCCGTCGGGGGCGATATTTTCCTCCGCGAGCCTGTCGGCCATCGGCGGCGGCTCGGGTAACCCGGTCGTGTTCTCCGTCGCTCCCTCCAGCGGCTCGGAGGTGTGCGCCCTGTCCGGGTCCGTGGTGACCTTCGGCAGGACGGGCACGTGCGTCATCGACGCCAACCAGGCCGGCAACGACGACTACAACGCCGCACCCCAGGTCCAGCGGACGATCTTGGTTACCAAGACAGCCCAGTACTACGGGGGCGAAGAAGGCTAGCCAGCCCTAGCCGGGGACGGACAGCGAAAGCCCGAACTGCCCGGCCGAATCGGTCCGCCAAGACCGCATCGCGAACCCGGCGGCGGCGAGTTCGGCCTCCACCCCGGCGCGGCGGAACTTCGCGGACACCTCGGTGCGCATTTCCTCTCCGGCCGCGTCCGCGCCCCGGATGCGTCGGCGATCTGCGAAGCCTGCGCGCGCAGGATCTCCCGCTCGGCGCGGGTCGGGTAGTACTCGGGCAGCTCGGTGATCTTGTCGAACAGCGCGCTGCCCTGCGCGTCGTAGAACCACTTGGGCGGCAGCACCTTCGGCACCGAGGTCAGCCCGCTATACGCGTCGGCGCGCAGCGAGTCGGCGCGCCGGCCGGCAGCGTCGCGGCGAGCCCCGCCACCGAGTCCGGCCAGCCGTCAATCACGCCGTTGTGGCTGAACAGCCAGCGCCCGGCGCGGAACGGCGCCACCGCGGACGGGCCCAGATCGGTGCCCGAGGTGGCACAGCGCACGGCCGCCAGTATGGCCGGCGCCCTGGTCACCCTGGCCACGTCGGCGAACGACTCGTCGGCCCAGATGGGCACGGCCTGCCGGTACCTGGCGGGCTCGGGATCGCCGTCGCAGTACCAGCCGACGCCGAACCCGTCCGCGTTCACCGTCCCGTGCCGCTGCAGCCGCGGCGCCCACCCCTGCCGGTACAGCCCGTGCGGCGGCTCGATGATCACCGACCGCAGCGTGGCCGCCGGCCCGAGGTAGGCCAGCTGCCGGCACATCAGGCGCGTTCTCCCCGGGGGGCTCCGGGGGGCGGACCCCCCGGAGAAGAAGGAGCCGAGCGCGCGGTGCGGAACCCGGCGAAGATCTGCCGCCGGATCGGGTAGTCCCAGTTCGGCGCCGGGCGCAGGAACGCCTGGCCGAGGTTGGCGCGCGAGCCGTCCGGTTCCTGCTCGCCCCAGGGGTAGCCGCGGGTCAGCCCGGTGCCGGGATCGAACCTGGCCGCCTTCTCCCACTCCGCCTCGGTCGGCAGCCGCCTGCCCGCCCACCGGGCGTAGGCGTCGGCCTCGTACCAGCACACGTGCATGACGGGCTCGGCCCGCATGATGGCTTCCGCGCGGCCGAAGGCCGTGCGCAGCCACGCCCCGCCGTCCCGGCTCCAGTACAGCGGCGCGGAAAGGCCGGCCCGCTGCCCGTGCTCCCAGCCGTCGGCGGTCCACCACCACGGGTCGTCGTACCCGCCGTCCGCGATGAACTCCGCGTACGCTCCGCAGGTCACCGGCGTCGTGTCGATGAAGAACGGGGCGACATGCACGGTGTGCGCCGGCCGCTCGCACGTCGTCCGCCAGCGCGGCGACTACCGCCGCGGGTACGATCCAGCCGTCGCCCGGCTGCGCGTCGATCATCCGCAGCTCCATGTGGCCACGCGGGCGGACCGGCGGGAACAGCGTGGACAGGTGGTAGGTCAGGTCCTCCTGGGTGGGCGCGCGGAGCGGGCCCGAGTGCCCGGAGCCTTCGCGCACCCAGTCGCGGAAGGTAAGCCCCGCCGGCGCCGTCCAGTCGGCGGAATCGGGGTCGCGTATGCACATGATCTCGGCGGCCAGGGCGTAGGCGGCCCACGCGTCGCGCGGGTCCCCGTTGGCCGCCGGCGCCCGGGTACGGCTGGGGTCCATGTTGGACCACACCTGCTGCCTGGACGAACGCCAGCCCGTCGGCCGGCCGTCGCGCAGCGGGGAGTTGGCGAACGCCGCCACGAGCACCGGCCCGATCGCGTGCACCAGCCGCCAGCGCGAGCGGTATCCGGACTGGCCCGCGCCGTCGTCGCCGGCGTCGACGCATACCTGGACGGACGCGGTGCCGCACATCATCTGCCGGCCCCACGGGCCGTCGCGATCGAAGAATTTCTCCATCGCGTCGTACCGCGGCAGGTCGAGCAGGCGCCGCGGCGGGCGAAGGGGATCGAGGCCACAGCCACACAGCTCGAGGCCCACGGCCGCGGCCGCGTCACGCAGAGCGGCCAGATCCCGCCCGGTTACCTCGATGAGCTCACCGATCGTGGCGGCGGGCGCCGAGCTCAGCTCAAGCTGCCCGCCAGGCTCCACGGTGAGGGTGGCACCTGATGGAAGAGAAGGATAATTATTCCGAACGGACCCGCGGGAACGCCCCGAGCTCGCCTGCTCGTCCGCGGGATCCTTGGGGGAAACGCCGTCCAGGGCGGCGGCGACCTGTTCCGCCTGGACCGGGAGCGCCGGATCGCGACGATCGCGTACCAGCCACTCAAGTTCGACGCCGACCCGTGCTGGCGGACCGGTTTTGAAGCAGATCCCGTGGACGTGGGCCTCCGCGTCGGCCTCGGTCAGCCGCGCCCCCCTGATCACGATTTCAACACTACCTGATCGACCTTTCATATCCGTGACCCCAGGGGGCCGCCAACCGGGACCCCCGCTACCCGGCGCCTGCGCACCTATGCGCGTTCATGCCTTCGCAGGCTTGTCTCAGGTTGAGGTGGTACCTTGCGGCACACCGAGGGTGGATTGTTGATAACGTTCAGTGCTTAACGTAGTGACACGCCGTAGTCACTAACGTGGCCGTCCCGGGGGGACGGCTCTGGCACTATGGAACTCGATGAAGGCGCCATCCGTGAAGATTCCGCTGCTACGCCTGGGCAGGGCTGGGGAACCGCCCGGCATAGTGGCCGTCGCGCGCGTGGACAGCAAGACGAAGAACATCACCAAGCGGCTGAATCCCGGCGAGATCGCCATCATCGACCACTCCGACCTGGACCGGGTCAGCGCTGAGGAACTGATCAGGCGGAAGGTCGCGGCGGTGGTCAACGCCGCGGTGAGCATCACGGGGCGGTACCCGAACCTCGGCCCGCAGCTGCTGCTCGACGCGGGGATCCCGGTTGTCGACGACGTCGGGCAGGACGTGCTCGTCAAGGTGACCGACGGCACGGTGATCCGGCTCGACGATGAGACCCTGTACCTCGGCGATGCGGTCGTCGCCAAGGGGACGCCGCTGACGCGGGAGTCGGTCGAGGCTGCCATGACCGATGCCAGGTCCATGGTCGGTGTCCAGATCGAGTCGTTCGCCGCCAACACGCTGGAGTTCCTCCGCCGCGAGCACGAACTGCTCACCGACGGGATCCGCCCGCCCGAGATGGACACGGACATGTCAGGGCGGCACGTCCTTGTCGTGGTCCGCGGCTACCACTACCGGGAGGACCTCGCCGCGCTGCGGCCGTATATCCGCGAGTACAAGCCGGTGATGGTGGCCGTGGACGGCGGCGCGGACGCGCTGATCGAGGCCGGCTATCAGCCCGACGCCATCTTCGGCGACATGGACTCGGTGTCGGACGAGGCGCTGTGCTGCGGGGCGGAACTCGTCGTGCACGCCTACCCGGACGGCCGGGCGCCCGGCATGGCCCGGGTCCGTGAGCTCGGCCTGGACGCCGTCGCCTGCCCGGCGCCCGGGACAAGCGAGGACATTGCCCTGCTCGTCGCCGACGCCAAGGGGGCGAGCCTGATCGCCGTGGTGGGCACGCACCATACCCTCGAGGAGTTCCTCGACAAGGGCCGCCCGGGGATGTCGAGCACGTTCATCACGCACCTGCGGGTGGCGGGCAAGCTGGTCAACGCCCGCGGCATCCACCAGCTCTACCACAGCCGGATCTCCAGCTGGTCGCTGCTGGTGCTCGTGCTCGCCGCCGCGGTGACGATCCTCGTCGCCGTGGCGTTCTCGCCTGCGGGACCCATCTTCGCCAGGTACTTCGAGGCGACCTGGCATTCGTTTACCTACTGGCTGGCCGGAAAACTCTAGTGATCGACTTTCGTTATCACCTTGTCTCCATCGTCGCGGTGTTCCTGGCGCTGGCGATCGGCATCGTGCTCGGCGCCGCCGAGCTCCAGGGGCCGACGTACAACCTGCTGAACGGCACGACCGCCAAGCTGCAGAACGAGCTGAACCAGGCGAACAGCCAGCGGAACATGGCTCAGGAGCAGGCCAACGCGGGCGACGCCTACGCCGAGGCGGTCGAGTCCGAGGTGCTGCACAACCTGCTCGTCGGCCAGAAGCTGCTGATCGTCACCGAGCCGGGCGCCCAGGGCTCCGTCGTCAGCGGGATCACCAGCGCGGCGAACGACGCGGGTGCCGAGGTCACCGGGCAGATCAACCTGCAGGCCAAGTTCTTCGACACCAGCGACACGACGCAGGACAGCCTCAACCAGATCAACCTGGACGTGGCCGCGCACGCGGGCATCACGCTGGACAACAGCGAGACCTACCAGCAGCAGGCGGCGCAGGTGATCGCCAGCGAGATCCTGGTCAAGACGCCGGGGTCGTCCAACGGCATCGCCGCGGGCGGCGCCGGGCAGGACACCGAGGCGGCGACCATGCTGTCGGCCTACGCTTACGCCGGGTTCCTGACCACGAGCGGCCAGCCGGGTACCGCGGCGACGCTGGCAGTCGTGATCACCCCCCAGACCGCGCCGTCGGACGGCAGCGCGGACCCGCTCGACCTGCTGCTTGTCCCGGTGGCGCAGGAGCTGGCCGCCACCAGCGCGGCCACGGTTGTGGCGGGCTCGTCGACGGGCTCGGGCCCCGGCAGCCCGATCGCCGTGCTCCGCTCTAACAATGTGGCCAACCAGGTGTCCACCGTCGACGACGCCGACTTCGTGTCCGGGCAGAGCGTGGTGATCCAGGCGCTTGCCATCCAGCTGAACGGGGGCAAACCGGGAAGCTACGGGTTCGCGAGCAACGGCGCGAGCGCCGTGGCGCCGTCCGCCGCGCCCACGCCGGCCGCGACTTCCTCTCCGTCCCCGACCCCGTCGAGCAGCAAGAAGGCAAACAGATGAGCATTTCCCGCAGCTCGGCAGGCCGGCGGCTGCTCGCGGCGGGCGGCGCCGTGACCGTCGCCGCGGGCGCGGCCAGGCTCGCCTACTCCGTCCTGAACCGGCACGCGCCGGGGGGGCCCAAGAAGTGGTCGCGCACCAACCACAGGGGCGAGACCGTCACGCTGATCGAGGGGCCCGCCGTAGCGCTCGGCGCGATCGCCGGAGCGCTCGCCCAGGCCGCGGCGCTTGCCGAGGGCGGCACGTCACGCTGGCGGCCAGGCACGGCGATCGCCGTCGCGGGGGCCGGGGCAGCGGCGTTCGGCGCCTATGACGACCTGCGGGGCACCGCGGACCGGCGCGGATTCCGCGGCCACCTCGGTGCCCTGCGGCACGGCGAGGTCACCACCGGGGCGGCCAAGCTCGGCGGCATCGGCGCCACCGGGATCGCCAGCGCCGTGCTGGCCGGCGGGTCACCGGCGGACCTGGTGATCAACGCCGGGCTGGTCGCGGGCGGCGCCAACCTGCTTAACCTGTTCGACCTGCGGCCGGGCCGCGCCATCAAGGTCGCGGCCGCCTCCGCCGCCCTGATCGCGGCCGCGGGCTCGGCCCGCAGCGGCCGCGGGCGTGACCTGGCCCCGCGGCCGCCGCTGGCGGCCGCGCTGGCACTGCTGCCCGAAGACCTCGGCGAGCGCGCCATGCTCGGCGACGCGGGCGCGAACGCGCTCGGCGCGATGCTCGGCGCCGCCGCCGCGGGGCTGCCGCGCTCGGCCCGACTGGTCATGCTCGCCGGGATCGCCGGCCTCACCGCCGCCAGCGAGAAGGTCAGCTTCACCAAGGTCATCGAGCGGACCCCGGCCCTGCACAAGCTCGACATGCTGGGCCGGCGGCCCGCGGACTCGGTGCCGACGGTACGGATCCCGGTGCAGCGGCGTCGCCTTCACGACGCGATGACGATCAACGGGAGCGGCACTGCTGCCCGTTCGGCTGACGATAACCACATAGCGCCCACGGAAGAGTGACCGTTCCTGTGGCTGAGCGGGGGAGCGCTCGGCAACGGACCGGGGGGATAGGCCGCGCCGCGGTGCTGATCGGCGCCATCACCATGCTGGCGCGGGTGATCGGGTTCGGCCGCCAGGTGGTGTTCGCGCACACGGTCCAGGCGTCGTGCCTGGGCACCGCGTACACCACGGCGAACATGGTGCCGAACATCATCTACGACATCGTGATGGGCGGTGCGCTCACCGCGGTGGTGGTGCCGGTGCTCGCGGGGCCCGCGCGGGCCGATGCGGTGGATCGCGAGCAGGTGCGGCAGACGTCGTCGGCCCTGCTCAGCTGGGCGGTGCTGCTGCTGGTGCCGGTCAGCGCTGTGGTGGCGCTTGCCGCCCGGCCGCTGGTGTCGGTGCTGCTCGGCGGGACACCGGGGTGCCCGCGGGCCAGCATGGTTGCCCTGGGCGCGCGGATGCTCGTGGTGTTCGCGCCGCAGATCCTGCTGTACGGCCTGGCCGTGGTGCTGTACGGCATCCTGCAGTCGCACCGCAGGTTCGCCGCGCCCGCGCTGGCCCCGGTGCTGTCCAGCCTGGTCGTGATCGGCGCGTACTTCTGGTTCGGCGCGGTCGGGAACGGATACCAGGACATGCTGCGGCCGGTGCCCGCCGTCGCCTGGATCGTCCTTGCCGCGGGCACGACCGTGGGGGTCGCCGCGCTTGTCGCGACCCCGCTGCTGCCCGCCGCCCGGCTGCGGCTGGCGCTCAGGCCGGCGCTGAGGTTCCCCGCGGGGGTCGGCGCGCGGGTCCGCTCCCTGGCCGCGGCCGGCATCGTGACCTTGGTCGCGCAGGACGCCTCGGTGGCGGTGGTGATCGTGCTCGCCAACTCCCGCGGCGGCGCCGGCGCGCTCGTGCTGTACAGCTTTGCCTGGGCGGTCTTCTTCGTGCCCTACGCCGTCCTCGCCGTGCCGATCGCGACCAGCGCGTTCCCCGAGCTCTCCGCGCGGTCCGAGAGCTTCGACGCCACCTGCGCAACCTCGACCCGCGCGGTGATCGTGGCGTCCTGGCTCAGCGTCGCGGGGATGGCGGGCTGCTGCGTCCCGCTGGCGCGGGTCTTCCAGTCCCACGCCGGCCAGGCGGCCGACGCCCGCCAGCTTGCGATCGCGCTGGCCGCCTTCGCGCCCGGGCTGGTCGGCTACGGGCTGACCGCCAACCTGTCCCGGGTCCTGTACGCCGACCGGCACAGCCGCGCCGCGGCAGCGGCGGTCGGCGGCGGCTGGCTGGCCGTGATCGCCGCGGACCTGCTGATCGTGCCGTTCGTGCCGCGCACGTGGGTCGTTCCCGTGCTCGGAGCGGGCACCACCGTCGGGCTCACCGGCGCGGGCGTCGTCCTGCTCGTGCTCGTCCGCCGCGCCCGCGGGGCCGCCGCGCTGCGCGGCTGCGCCCGCGCCGGGCTAGCCGGACTGGCCGGGGCCGCCGCCGGCGCGGCCGCCGGGTTCGCCGTGTCCGTGGCCGTCCAGGTCCGCGGGTTCCTGCCGAACGTGGCGGTCACGCTGCTCGCCAGCGCCGCCGTACTCGCGGCCTTCGGCCTGGTCGTGGCCCTGGCCGACGGCGGTGACCTGCGTGCGGCCATGCGCCGGGTGGTCCGCGCATGAAGGTCGCGTTCGTGCTCGGCACCAGCGCGGGCGGTCTAGGGCGGCACGTGCGGATGCTCGCCGCCGGCTGCGCCGCCAGGGACGTGGCGGTAGAGGTGTTCGGCCCCGCGCGGACCGATCGTGACTTCGGGCTCGAAGGCCTGGGCCCGGCCGGCTCCCCCCCGGTCACGTTCACCGCGGTCGAGATCGCCGACCGCCCGCGCGTGGTCCGCGACCTGCGTGCGATCGCCAGACTGCGCCGCCTGCTCCGATCCGGCGCGCCGGACACGGCGCACGCACACC
>JBOHCG010000227.1:0-10941 GCA_050698735.1 Streptosporangiaceae bacterium
GCCGGGCTCGTTACGGGGCGTCGCCGCGGCGAGCATCCGGCGGCTCGGCGGCCTCCCGGCGCCGCCAGTCCTCGGGCAGCGCGACCTCGAGCACGTCGTCGACGGTGATCACGCCGAGCAGGCGGCGCTCGTCGTCGACGACCGGGATTGTGATCAGGTTGTAGTCGGTCATCAGCACGGCCACGTCGGTGATGTCGGTGTCCGCGCCGACCCGGACCGGATCGGTGTCGGACACGTCGATCACGGTGGCGGCGGGATCGGACTGGACCAGGGTGACCAGCCTGGCCACCCCGCGCAGGCCGCCGTCTTCGTCCACCGCGTGCACGCTGGTCAGGGCCTCGGGCTGGAGGGCGGCCGCGGCGCGGACCCGGGCCAGCGCCTCGCCGACGGTGGCCATGCTCGGCAAGGCAACGAAGTCCACCCCCATCAGCCCGCCGGCGCTTGTGGCGTTGAAGCGCATCAGGGTCAGCACCTTGGCCCGCTGCCCGGCCGGCAGCAGGTCGAGTACCGGCTGGCGGCGCGGCTGCGGTAGCTCGGCGATCGCGTCCGCGGCGTCGTCCGCGCGCATCCGATCTAGGACCGCGGCGATCTCCTCGTCGGTCCGGGCGCCGAGCAGGCGGGTGGCCAGGTCCTCGTCGAGTTCCTCGAAGACGTCCGCCTCGAGTTCGGGATCGGCGTGCACCCGGCCGAGGATCTCGGTCTCTTCCTCCTCGGAGGCATCCTCGAGCAGGTCGGCGATCTGGGCGGGCTTCAGCCTGCGGATGCCGGCGAACGGCCCGTGCAGCAGGGCGCTGCCCGCGTGCCCGATGAGCGACTCGAAGTCGTGCCAGTCGCGGAATTTGCGGGCAGCCGACGGACGTTCCGGCGCCATCAGGCCGAACAGCCGCCGCCGGCCGCGCCGGGTATCCAGGCCGGCCAGCACCCATTCCCCGCCGTCCCTGACCAACTCCAGGTCGGCGGCGCGGACCAGGTGCGCGTTCGCCACGTCGATCAACCGGTGGCCGAGCACGTCGGCGGACAGCAGCACCTCGCCGTCCCTCCGCTCGAAGCGCCGCAGGTCCAGGCGCGCGCTCGACAGCCGAAGCGGGTCGCCGCCGAAGCCGCTCACCTGGTCGATGGGCACGAAGATCTCGCGCCCGCCGACGGCGGCCACCAGGCCGGTGACGAGCGGATAGTCGGCCCCGCGCAGCCGGACGATGATGTCGGCCAGCCGCCCGATCGACTCCCCGCCCCGGTCAGACACCGCCCGCTTGAGCAGCCAGGACAGCCGCATCGTGGCCTTGCCCTGTGCCGGTGTTGTCGCCATGGGACCTGCCTTGCTCGGACGGTTACACTACCCGGCAAGTCCTGGATATCACCACGCCGCCGGTGGCGGGGGCGGGTGAACGTGCGCCGCACCGGGTAATCCTTCCCGCAGATAGGCCACGGCCCCCTTGGAAAAGACCAGGGCGCGGTGCGATGGTTACGCCACCCCGGATGTGATGGTATGAAGTCTCTGGCGCCCCAAAAAGCGATGTAACGGACGAAAGGCGCAGATCAGTTGGCTACCCGGAAGGCAGCAGCCCTGCTCGAGAGGAGCAGCGGCCTGCCCGATACGTTCTGGTACTCGGCCAAGCGCCGGCTGCTAGGGCCGCCGCTGGTCAACCAGGACCTCGGCGAGCAGCGGCTATCCAAGCCGCTCGCGCTCGGCGTGCTGTCCCCGGACGGGATCTCCTCCTCCGCGTACGGCACCGAGGAAATCCTCATCGTGCTGGTGCCAGCGATGGGCGTGGCCGCGTTCAGCCTGATCCTGCCCATGACGCTGGTCATCTTGTTCGTCATGGTGCTCGTGCTGCTGTCCTACCGCGAGATCGTAATGGTCTACATCAGGCCGGGCGGGTCTTACGTGGTGGCGCGCGAGAACTTCGGCCCGCGCATCGCCCAGGTGTGTGCGGTCGCGCTGCTCATCGACTATGTGGTGACCGTGGCGGTGCAGATCGCGGCCGGGACAGCCGCGGTAGCCTCCGCCTTCCCTGGGATCGGCCCCTACAAGCTTGAGATCTGCGTCGGCGTGGTCCTGCTCATGTGCTTCGGGAACTTGCGGGGCCTGAAGGAGGCGGGCCGTTCCTTCGCGGTGCCGACCTACCTGTTCGCGGGCTCGGTCATCTTGATGATCATCGTCGGGCTGGCCCGCGAGGTGCTGGGGAAGCTGAAGCCCGTCGACCCGGCCACGCTGCACGGCACCTACAGTCTCGGCTCCGGCTCGGCCGGGCTGGTCACGGGCGTGATGATCTTCACCCTGCTCCGCGCGTTCGCCAATGGCGGCGCGTCGCTGACCGGCATCGAGGCGGTCTCGGACGCCGTGGGCGCGTTCCGGCCGCCCGAGGGCCGGCACGCGCGCCAGGTGCTCGTAGCCGAGGGCGCGATCCTGGGCACCCTCGTGGCGGGCATCTCCTGGCTGGCGCACGCCACGCACGCCACGCCGTACAAGCTTGGCTACCCGACCGTGCTGGCCCAGGAGGCCAGGCTCGTCTTCGGGCATACGTTCGTGGGGCAGGCTCTTTTCTACCTGGTCCAGGCTGCGACCATGCTCATCCTGTACACCGGCGGCAACACCAGCTTCAACGGGTTCCCGTTCCTGACCAGCTACGTGGCGGGCGACTCGTTCCTGCCCAGGTGGCTGCTCAAGCGGGGGCACCGGCTGGTGTTCTCCAACGCCATCATCCTGCTGACCATCACGTCCGCGGCGCTGCTGATCATCAAGGACGCGGACGTCAACAACCTGGTCCCGCTGTACGCGATCGGCGTGTTCACCGCGTTCTCGATGGCCGGCTTCGGCATGGCCAAGTACCACAGCAGGCACCGGACGCCGGGCTGGCGGCGCCGGATGATCATCAACTTCTCGGCCGGCGTGATGACCGTGATCGTGGTGGCCATCTTCGCCGTCGTGAAGTTCACCGAGGGCGCCTGGGTGGTCGTCGTCCTGTTCATCGTCCTGGTCCCGGCGCTGATCCGGCTCAACCGCGAGTACCGGGACGAGACCGAGGTGCTCGAGACGATCACCGGCCACCAGCCGCCGCCCGCACCGCATTACAGCCGTCGCACCGTGTTCGTCTTCGTGGACAGCTTCGACCTGGCCACGCTGGCCGCGCTGCGCTATGCGCGGAGCTTGCGGCCCACCTCGCTCCGCGCGGTGCACTTCGTCATCGACAACGTCCGCGCCGACAGGCTCAGGGAGAAGTGGACCCGCGCCGACCGCGGCGTCCCGCTCGACTTCATCGACGTGGCGGACCGCAGGCTGACCAGGGCGGCGGCCGAGCTGGTCGAGCGGGAGACCGCCGACCCCGAGACGCACGTGACCGTGGTGCTGCCCAGGCGCAGCTACTCGACCCTGCTCGGCCGGCTGCTGCACGACAGGACGGCGGACAAGATCGCCGCGGTGGTGAGCCGGATACCGCGCTCGGCGGCCACCATCGTGCCCTACGACGTGGGGAGCCGGGTCCGGGTCCTGCAGGAGCACCAGGCCGCCAAGGCGGCCGTGGTCCTCTCCGGCGACGTCGACCAGCAGGTTCGGTCCGAGGAGGCCGACGTGGCTGCCAGGCACGCCGCGGCTCCCGAACCGGCAGCGGGCCCGGTCGCCGCGGTGCGCGGCCTGGTGAAGGGGGCCCCGGTTAAGGGGGCAGAGCCGACAGGAAACGGTCAAGGTCCGGGGCACGACGAGGCGAACGGCACGGAGATCACGCCGATCGGCTCGCTGAACCAGGCGGGACGGGCCGTCGTGGAGGGCCGGGTCCGGGTCGTGGAGATCAAGCCCGTGCAGCGGAACTCCGTGCTGTCCTGTGAGATATCGGACGGAACGGGCCAGCTCACCGCCATGTTCTACGGCCGCTCGCACATTCCGGGCATCGTCTGCGGCGCGCGGGTCCGGTTCCGGGGATCCATCGGCATGAAGAACGGGCACCCCGTGATGATCAATCCCGCCTACGAGCTGCTCTTCCCGTCCGTCTGATCGGTCTTACCCGGCCCGCGGCTTACTCGCCGTCGCTGGCGGACTTGCCGCTCGTGCCCGGGACCAGGAGTTCATAGGCCGGGTTGGCCATTACTGGGGCGCCGTTCTTGATGCCCACCGGGCCGCGCAGCCGGACCCGCGACCCGCACATCAGGCCGGGGATATTGGAACGGCCGTAGAACATCGCGGTGAGGTCTCCGGTCGAGTCCGAGATCTCGCAGACGAGCACGGTGTTCCGCTCCACCGGCCGGATCTCCACGACCCGGACCCGGCCCTCCACGGTGGCCCGGCCCGGCTGGTGCAGCGAGCCGATCGGGTTGACGCCGGGCGGCGGCGTGGGCCGGTCGTACCCGCCCGCGCCGGGCAGTGGCTCGGACTCCTCCGGCCCTCGGCCGGGCCGTCGCGAGCCTCGCGGCTGGCGCCCCGCGCGCCTCTTCTCGTCCTCCGCCGGTGTCGCGGCCGCGATACCGGTCGGCCCGGTTCCCGCGTCCCTGGCTATCGCCTGGCGTTCCTGCAGCACGCGGATCCGGTTCTGCACGTCGAACGGGATGATGGTGGCCGCCGCGTTCGGCACCCGGCTCACGACGCCTGCCATCTTGTCCGCCGTCCTGTCGTGCAGCAGCCTGCCCAGCAGCGGCGAGAAGCTGCGCCTGGGCAGGATCGCGGTCACCTGGGTGCCGGGCTGCGCGGCCTCCTGGCTCGCCAGTTCGGCGGCGGCCCTGGCCAGCCTGCGATCCGGGCAGTCGATGAACTCAAGTGGCACGCCGCGCTCCGGCTGCCAGGCGACCCGCAGCCGCTCGGCCTGCTCGGTGTCGATCACGAAGTGCACGGCGCGGATCGTGGTAGGCCGCAGGCTCCGCGCGTACCGCAGCGCGGCGATCGTGGACAGGTCGAAGTCGTCCACGAAGACGATCACCACGCGCCTGGTGTAGTTCGGCAGCGGCGGCGTGCCGCCGGACGCGCGGCGGCTCCCGATCCGCTGCAGCACCGACGACTCGGCCCGGTACTCCCTGTTGAGCCGGATCAGGGCAAACACCAGGATCGGGAAGATGATCACGATCAGCCAGGCGCCCTCGGTGAACTTCACCACCGCGAAGATCACCACCACGATGAAGCTGAGTACCCCGGCCGAGAAGTTGATGACCAGCTTGTGCCGCCAGCCCGGTTCCTTGTGCCTGGTGTGATACTTGGCCATGCCGAACCCGGCCATGGTGAACGCGGTGAACACGCCGATCGCGTAGAACGGGACGAGCCGGTTCACGTTCGAGGTGACGGCCACCATCAGCGCCACGGACGCCACGGTCAGCACGATGATGCCGTTGGAGAAGACCAGCCGCTGGCCGCGCTTCATCATCCACCGCGGCAGGAACGAGTCCTCGGCCACGAAGCTGGTCAGGAACGGGAAGCCGTTGAAGCTCGTGTTGCCGCCGGTGTAGAGGATCAGCGCGGTCGCGGCCTGGACCACGAAGAACATGATGTGCCCGGCGTGCCCGAACACCAGGTTGGCTTCCTGGGCGATCACCGTCGGGTAGCCGCTGAGGTGCGGGGCGGCGTGGGTCAGGTGCGCCAGCCAAGAGATCCCGGCGACCAGGGTGCCGAGGATGATGCCCTCCGTCACGAGCACCTTGCGCGCGTTCCTGCCCTCCGGGGGCTTGAACGCGCTGACCGCGTTGGAGACCGCCTCGATCCCGGTCAGCGACGAACCGCCGTTGGCAAACGACTTCAGCAGCGTGTAGGCGACAAGCAGGGCGGCTATCCCGCCGGTTCCCTTGCCGATGCTGTAAAGCCCGGACACGTCGTGGATGTTTTGCTGCGGGAGGTTGCCAAGGATCTCGCGGACGAGCCCGAACGCGATCATCAAGACGACCGCCACCGAGAACAGGTAGGTGGGCAGGGCGAAGATCTTGCCCGCCTCGCGGATCCCGCGCAGGTTGCCGTAGCACATCAGAAGGATGACGCCGATCGAGATCGGCGTCACGTACGGGCCGATAGCCGGGAACGCGGAAGCCACCGCGGCCGTGCCCGCGGCGATCTGCACGTCCACAGTCACCACGTAGTCGATCAGCAGGGCGACCGCGGCCGCCTGCGCGATCCTGGGCCCGAAGTTCTCCCTGGCCACCACGTAGGATCCGCCTGCCCGGGTGTAGACCGTGACGACCTCGCGGTAGGAGAGCACCACGAGCAGCATCACGAACAAGATCACGCCGGTCATCGGCAGGATCACCGCGAACGCGGCCACGCCGAACAGCGGCATCAGCTCGATGAGGATCTCCTCGGTGCCGTAGGCCGAGGAGGAGATGCCGTCCGGGGACAGCACGCCAAGGGCGAGCTTCTTCGACAGGCGCTGCTCGCGGAGTTCCGCGTTGACCATCGGGGGGCCAAGCAGCCGACGCTTCGCGTTGTACCAGAAGCTCTCCGGCAGGTCGTTCCCCTGCCCGCCTTCGAGCAAGCTAACTGCCCTACGTACGGCCACTACGCGTCTGGCTCCGTCCTGTGTTCCAGGTTGGCGATCACGTCATCCGACGCTATTCGCGCAGCTCCCGGGGCGCCGTATGCGGCCCGTCAAGCTTGGCCAGCCCGGCGTTAAGGATTCGTTAGGAACGTCGGGATTCGCCTGTTAGCGGGCTGAAATAAAAGAGATGACACTCAGCTACAGACCGCCCCGGCTACAGGCGCCGTTCGCCCTGCCGGCGGGATTTGCCGCCTTCCTCGCGGTCGGCACGATCGCCGCCGCGCTGCACGGGCGCCTGTCGGCGACCGGCGTGCTCATCGCCTGCGCGGCGGTGGCCGGGGTGCTCTCGTTCGCCGCGGAACCCGTCGCGTCGATCGTGCTGGCCGGCATCGGCTGGCTCACCACGGTGGGCTTTTCGCACCCGCCCTACGCGCAGCTGCGGCCGACCGGGCCGGCCGCCGTCCATGCCGCCCTCGCCATCGGCGCGAGCGCGCTCGCCGGCGCATGTCTTGGCCTGGTGTTTCGCTGGTACTTCCGGCGTCTCACACTGGTAAGTATGGGTACCTATACGAGCATGCGCGCCGACCGCTCAAACCCCCATGGCGCTTCCGACGGTGCCCAGGGCTCTCCGGCCGACGCCGGCGCGGCGAGCGGGATCGACACCCGGCGCAGGTTGGCCGGCGTTCTGCTGGCCGCGGCGCTTCTCCCGCCGCTCACCGTGGTCCTCGCGGCCTCACGGGCGCACCTGAACCTCGCCGACGATGTACTCGCCTACCTGGTCGCGGTGGTGACGATCACGGTCATCGGCGGCTTCTGGCCCGCCGTGCTGGCTTCGGTTGCCGCCAGCCTCCTGCTCAACTGGTATTTCACCGAGCCGATCCACACGTTCACCATCCAGCAGCCGAGAGAACTGCTCGCGCTGCTGCTCTTCGTCACGGTGGCGGTGGCGGTGAGCAGCATCGTGCACCTCGCCGCCAGGCGCGCCGTCCAGGCCGCGCGGGCCAGGGAAGAGGCCGCGTCGCTGCTCGAGCTCGCGCAGACCGTCCTCGGCGGCGCCGACTCACCCGCCGCCGTGCTCGACCACCTCACCAGGACCCACGGCGGCCAGGCCGAGCTGCAGGAAAGGGTGGCGGGACGGTGGGTGCGGACCGCCTCCAGCCGGGTCGAGGGCAGCCTGCCGACCGCGTCGCGGATAGACATCCGCGATGACCTGACCCTGCTGGTTACCGGGCAGGACGCTTCGGCCACGCCCGCGCTGCTCGCTGGCTACGCCGCCCAGGCGGCGGCCGCGCTCGACCGGGAGCGGCTGCGGACCCAGGCCGCCCAGGCCGAGGCGCTCGCCGAGGGCAACCGGATGCGGACCGCGCTGCTCGCCGCGGTAAGCCACGACCTGCGCACGCCGCTCGCGTCCATCAAGGCCAGCGTCAGCAGCCTGCGGCAGACGGACGTCGAGTGGTCCGAGGCCGACCAGGCCGACCTGCTTGCCACCATCGAGCAGAACGCCGACCGGCTCGACGCCCTGATCGGCAACCTGCTCGACATGAGCCGCCTGCACACGGGCTCGCTGCAGCCGTTCCTTCGCCCGACGGCGATCGACGAGGTGGCGCCGGCCGCCCTGCTCGGGCTCGATGACTGCCTGCGCCTTGAGATGGCGGTGCCGGACGGCTTCCCGCTCGTGCTCGCCGATCCCGGCCTGCTCGAGCGGGTGCTTGCCAACCTGTTCTCCAACGCGCTGCGTTACTCCCCCGCCGCCAGGCCGCCCGAGCTGCACGCGGAACTCGCCGACGACGTGGTGCTGCTCGAGGTCACCGACCACGGCCCCGGCGTCCCTGACGAGCAGAAGGAGCGCATCTTCGAGCCGTTCACCCGCATCGGTGACCGCCATCCTGGCGTGGGCCTCGGCCTGGCGGTCGCGAAGGGCTTCGCGGAGGCCATGGGCGGGCGCATCATGGCGAAGGACACCCCGGGCGGCGGGCTCACGGTCAGGATCGCGCTGCCCGCGGCGGCGGTGGACAGGTCCGTCCTCGGCGCCGGGTCATGACCCGTGTGCTCGTCGTCGACGACGAGCCGTCCATCCTCCGCGCGCTGCGGATTAACCTCAGTGCACGCAAATACGACGTGAGCACGGCCGCGGACGGCACCACCGGGCTCGCCGCGGCGGCTCGTGACCGGCCCGACGTGATCATCCTGGACCTGGGCCTGCCGGACATGGACGGCACGGAGGTGATCCACGGCGTCCGCGGCTGGACGTCGATCCCGATCATCGTGCTGTCCGCCTGGGGTCAGGAGAGCCAGAAGGTGGCCGCGCTGGACGCGGGCGCCGACGATTACGTCACCAAGCCGTTCGGCATGGACGAGCTGCTGGCCCGGCTGCGCGCCGCGGTCCGCCGCGCGTCGCCGGCACCGGACGAGCCCGTGGTGCAGACGCCGGACTTCACCGTCGATCTCGCGGCCAAGCGGGTCACCAGAAGCAACGGCGCCGACGTCCGCCTGACGCCCACCGAATGGCAGCTGCTCGAGATCCTGGTGCGTAACAGCGGACGGCTCGTGACGCAGCGGCAGCTGCTTCGCGAGGTGTGGGGCCCCGCCTACGAGCTGGAGAGCAACTACCTGCGCGTCTACCTGGCCCAGCTGCGCCGCAAGCTCGAACCCGAGCCGTCGAGGCCAAAATACCTGCTGACCGAATCGGGCATGGGCTACCGCTTCAGTCCATAGCCTTCAGTCCATAAGGCACTGGAGGTGAGTTGAGAATCGAGCCCGCCGCGATCGGCAACCACGCCGCAAGGACGATGTACGCGGCCTTGTACGGCGAGTTGAAGCCGCACTCGCGTCCGGACGCGCAGGAGGCCTCGCAGGATGCGTACAGCCTGTTCTATGCCAGGTCAGCGGCGATGGGATGGCTCACGCCCGCGGTGGGCAATGCCCGACAGGGACTGTGGGGCATGAATGACGCCGCGGCGGGCCGCGGGGTCGGACCCCGCTCGTCACCTGTTGCCTTCTTCCAGGTGGTGCTCACCGGTCCAGCCCAGGACGAGCTGCTTCCGGTTCAGCCGTTCCTGTCGTGTGCGGGCGATGTGCTGGCGCGTCTGGGCGCGCTCCGCCTGGAGGCGATTCAGATCCTGCTGCCTGAGCGTGCTGCCGGTGACGGGCGAATTGCCTCGCCCTCGGGTACGGAGGCTGCGGCGGCTCTGCTGGACGCCCTCAACTGGTTCGCAGACTGTGACCCGGCGTTGCGGACACGGGTGCGGGTAACGCTGGACGACGGGCAGGATGCGTCGATCCGCGCCGCTGCGCCCGGGATCGCGCGGCAGGTGCGGGAAATCCGTCAGGACGTCTTCGCTTGCGACTCATTCTCCCTGACCGATCACGATCATCTCGTCCTGGGGCCGACTCCCCTCGACGGAGGGCGGGCCGGTACTGATCACCATCGGGTCACGCTCGCGGGCACGCTCGCCGAGTGGTCGCTGGATGCCCTGGGATGGCTTGCCGCCCTCCTCGCCGACGTAAGTTGCCGGAACGGCGTCTGCACGCCCCTGATGCTTACCGCCGACCGGTCCACGGCATTGCGGGCCGCCAGATTACTGGCTAGTAATTGACGTAGGGGGCTTGCCGCCAACGCACTGGAGACCCGCATGAGCACCTTCGACCTGTACACGTCCCCGGTCGACCGGGGCACCTGGGATGTTCCCTCCACCGGGGCGGCGCGGTTCTCCGCGACTACTACGCCCAGCTGACCGCGGCCGAGCGCGCCGACCGGGAGGAGTTCGTGGTCGAGGGCTGCTACCTGATGCGCAACAGGTTCCGTGCTCAGGAGGTCTGGGAGCGGATGGGCTTCGACGTGGCGGAGTGCCTGGAGTTCACCGAGCACTCGCCGGTGCAGCAGGCCTTCCGCGCCCTGCTGTTCAGCCGGATCGTGCCGTGCGTGAAGGACATCGGGCTGTGGGGCGAGAAGGTCCGGCGGGCCTACGCCGACCTCGGCGTGCTCGACGCCGCAGGCACCGACCTCGAGGCCCTGATGCGCGACGACGAGGACATCGCCGAACGGATCGAACGCGAGCACGCCGCCGAATTCACCGCCCGCAAGGCCGAGGTAGACGACGCCATCAAGGCGGCCGAAGCCTAATCCCCGCAGGCTCCGGCCGGCGTTTAACCCCCGAGCTCGAGGACGTTCTCAGGCTGGCAGGGCATGCCGCCAGAACCAGCCTGGGCGGCATCAGCGGCCTCAGGTGCGTGCTGGTGGGACGGCAGGGTGAGGCCGTCAATCGAGGTCCAGGTACGAGACCTGCTCTTGGTAGAGCCGCACGCCTTCGAGTAGCTGCTGATCGTGCATATCGAAATCAAGGAAGTCATTTCCTCCCGGCAAACTGCGGTAGAGGTGTGGTTGAAAGTGGGGCCGGAGCTTCACGTGGCATCTCCTGCACAGGGTGATGTCCGTGGCGGCCATTATTGCCTCCTTTAGTTCCTGGATGTGCCTTTGGTGGCGAAGAAGCAGTACATATAC
>JBOHCG010000228.1:0-10933 GCA_050698735.1 Streptosporangiaceae bacterium
GCCCAGCGCCTGCGCGGCCGCGGCGGCGGCCCGGTCACGGTCGCCACCGCGGCGGCCGACGTCATGGACACCCCCGCGCTGCGCGAAGCGGTCGCCGCCATCGCGGCCGAACTCGGCGGCCTGGACCACCTGGTGGCCAACGCTGGCGGCACGGTCGGCACCGGCAACCTGCAAAGCGCTGGCCCGGACGAGTTCACCGCGACGTTCGCGCTCAACGCAGGACACGCCGCCGAGCTGATCCGGTCCGGCCTGCCCCACCTGCGCGCGGCCGGCGGCGGCGCGGTGGTGATCATCTCCTCGGTCACCGGCATGCGCCCGGCGCCGCGCACCGCCTACGCCGCCGCCAAGGCCGCCGAGATCCACCTGGCCGCCACCGCCGCCCAGGAACTCGCTCCAGACGGCATCAGGGTGAACGCGGTCAGCCCCGGATCCATCATGTTCCCCGGCGGCGGCTGGGAGACCTTCCAGGAACAGCACCCCGAGGACTTCGCCGCGTTCGAGGCCACCCAGTTCCCGTTCGGCCGCCTCGGCACGCTGCCGGAGGTCGCCGACGTGGTGGCGTTCCTGCTGTCCGCCCGCGCCTCCTGGATCTCCGGCGCGAACATTCCGGTCGATGGTGCCCAGATCTACCCGAGCGCCCGCCGCTTCGGCTAGGCCGGGGAAAACCGGTTGTCTGCCCGATGACGGCGACGAGACCATTGGGCATGGTCCTAGTGCGCGAGACGGTCTCCGGCGACTTGCAGGCGCTGCGCGGCATCCGGCTGGAGGCGCTGAAAACCGCCCCGTACGCCTTCGGGTCCACCTACGAGCGCGAGGCCGCCTTCGGCGAGCCCGACTGGCTCCGCCGCATCGCCAGGGGCGGCAACTTCCTGGCCTACCTCCCCGGGGGAGGCGAGCCGGCCGGCCTGATCGGCGGTTACCCGGAGACCGCCGACGTCGTCGAACTCGTGTCCATGTACGTCCGGCCGGAGGCGCGCGGCCGCGGCGTCGGCGAGGCCCTGGTGGCCGCCGTCTTCGGCTGGGCGCAGGACCGGGGCGCGAAGACGGTGCACCTGTGGGTCACCGAGTCCAACCACCACGCCCGCGCGCTCTACCAACGCTGCGGTTTCGAGCCCACCGGCGAACGCCAGCCCTTGCCGTCCGACCCCGACATGGACGAGATCGCGATGGCCCGCCCGCTATGACCCGAACTCCGCCCGGACCCCGAGCAGCCGCACCGGCCGCCGGCCGGTGAAGCGGTCGAGCGCGGCCAGCGCGGCCCGCTCGATCTCCGCCGCGTCGCAGCCGGGGGAGGGCCCGGGAGAGGGCCCGGGAGAGGGCCCGGGAGAGGGCCCGGGAGAGGGCAGAGCCACGCCGTGCGTCTCGGTAATGAACGGCGCGTACCGCACCTTCACCACCACCCGCACCGCCGGCCGCCCCTCCAAAGCCAGGTCCACGGCGAGCAGCCCGGCGATCCGCGCCACCTCGGCCTGCACCCGCGACCAGTCGGCGATGTTCTGCTGGAACGTCTCCTCCTTGCCGTGCCCCTTTGCCACGTACGGCGAGTCGTCCACCTCGGCGTCGCCGCGGCCGCGTCCGAGCAGCACCAGCCACGGCCCCGTCATCGGCCCGAAGGCGGCGGCCAGCGCGTCCGGGTCGGCCGCGGCAAGCTCGCTGACCGTGTTGATGCCCAGCCCGGCGAGCTTCTTCGCCGTCTTGGCCCCGATGCCCCACAGCGCATCCGTCGGCCGCGGACCCAGCACCGAGAACCAGTTGCCGAACGTCAGCCGGTACACCCCCGCGGGCTTGCCGAACCCGGTCGCGATCTTGGCCTGCAGCTTGTTCTCGCCGATCCCGACCGTGCAGTCCAATTCCGTGGCCGCACGGACGGCAGCCGCCAGCGACCTGGCAAAGCCCTCAGGGTCCTCGACGTCGACGCCGAGGAACGCCTCGTCCCAGCCGAGCACCTCGACCACCGCGCCGGAGGCCCGGAGCACCTCCATCACCGAGTCCGAGGCCTCCTCGTAGGCAGCCCGGTCCACCGGCAGGAACACCGCGTCCGGCAGCCGCCGCGCGGCCGTCCGCAGCGGCAGCCCGGAATGCACGCCATGCGCACGGGCCTCGTACGACGCCGTGCTCACCACGCCCCGCTTGGTCGGGTCCCCATCGCCGCCCACCACCACCGGCCGTCCCCGCAATTCGGGATGGCGCAGCACCTCGACCGCCGCGATGAACTGGTCGAGGTCCACGTGCAGCACCCACCGGGTCACGCCCCAGTCTTACCCGCCGCCCTGCCGACCAAGACAGCGCCCGCCTGACCGCCGAACACGTCTGAAAACGCCGGGGCGAACGCCCTCAGCGTCCTGGCGCGACGTCAACGACCACGACCGTCGCCTGAACGCCGAGGCCGCCGAAGCTGTCGAAGCCACCAAGGCCGCCGGGACTCCCGTTCCCGTTGACCTTGGTGCCCTTCTGGAACCCGCCGAACATCACGGAGAGAATCACCAAGACCACGATGAGCAGCAGGATCCACAGCAGGCAGCCGCCCGCCCTTGATCGGGGCGAGCGCCGCCTGCCCCCGCCGCGAGGCTCGCGGCGGTCGAACAGGTACCGGTACATAAGCGGTTGTATTCCCAGGCCCCGCGCAACATGCGGGCAGCCCCCAGGCTCCAGCCCCGTCCCCAACCGCTTCCCCCTCGCACTGAACCGAACTTGCGTTAGAGCACGCTCTAACTCATAGGCTCGAGAACGTGACGACCTGGACCATCGGCGAGGCGGCCGCCAAGTGCGGCCTGTCCCCGCACACGCTGCGCTGGTACGAGCGCATCGGGCTGCTCGACGCCGTGGCGCGCGGCGGCGACGGGCGCCGCAGGTACGGCGACGGCGACCTCGACTGGCTCTCGCTGCTGACCAAGCTGCGCGCCACCGGTATGCCGATCCGCGACATGCAGCGGTACGCCGAGCTGGTCAGGTCGGGCGCTGGCGAGGCCGAACGCCTCGAGCTGCTCAAGAAGCACCGCGAGGAGGTGCGGCGCGCCCTCGCCGCCCAGCGCGAGTGCCTGAAGCTGCTCGACACAAAGATCACCTACTACGCGAGCTGCCTCACCGAACCAACGCCAGCGCCAGCGCCGCAGACCACCCAACCGTAACGGGATAGGAAACAAACATGCGCACCGTTAAACTCGGCCAGTTCACCGTGTCCGCCCAGGGCCTGGGCTGCATGGGGATGAGCGAGTGGTACGGCGCGACCCGCTGGCCACGAAGTTCGGCATCGACAGGACCGGCGGCGACGCCCACCGCGTTATCCGCGGCGAGCACGATTACGTCAAGCGGGCCTGCGAGTCCTCGCTGCTCCGCCTCGGCACCGACCACATCGACCTGTACTACCTGCACCGCCCGCCGCAGACGGCCGAGATCGAGGAGACCGTCGGCGCGATGGCCGAACTCGTCGCCGAGGGCAAGGTCCGCTACCTGGGCCTGTCGGAGGTCGACGGGGACCTGCTGCGCCGCGCGCACGCGGTGCATCCCCATCACCGGTACTAACCGCGATCGCCCTGGCCGGCGCCCTGGCCGCGGCCGCGCTGCCAGCAGTCCGGGACACCGCCCTAGCTCGCTAGCGCCACCAGGGTAGTCGACGCTGCTCGGCCACGTGCGAGGCTGGCTCGGTGATCATCCCCGCGTGCGAGCTGAGGTGCTGCAGGTGCTCGTGCACCCAGAGCAGGTGTGGGTGGTGCGGAGCGGTGATGACGCGAACCAGGTCAGCGGCAGCGCCGCCGTCGGCCGTCCCGCCCGCACCGTTTGCCGGGCCGCTCCCGTTCAGGCCGGTGAACGGTGGCACGCTCACCGGCAGCAGCACCTGGTGCGGCGCAGGCCGCGCGACGAGCACCGCGACCCGATCATAGAAGGCCACCAGGTCGGCGGTTGCCTGCGTCAGCACCGTCCGCGCGTATGCCGTGCCGCGGTGCGGATGATGGTGGTCCTCCGGCGCCCGCATGCCGGCCAGCGAGTACGCGGTGAGCCTGAGCCGCGTGGTGGCCATCACCAGCGTCCACAGTTCCTCCTTGGACACCTTCTTGGCCCCTTGCTCGGCGAGGAAGCCGCGCAGCGCCTCGTCCAGCCGGGTGGCCGTGGTGACGGCGGCGGCCCCCGCGTCCGGCGCGACCTTCCGGCTGCCGAGCGCCCAGTCCACCGCCTGGGTGAGGTAGGCGGCGTCGCGCCGGAACGCGTCGGCGAGATCGTCCCCGACCACCGAGGACGCCCCGCGCGGCCAGAACAGGACGCCGACCACCAGGCTCACCAGGCAGCCGAGCGCCACGTCCTCGATCCGCAGCAGGCCCACCTTCCAGCCGGCCGGCACGAGCAGGTTGAACAGCACGACCACGACGACGGTGAATGCCGCCTGCCCGTAGGCGAACGGCATCGTCCCTGGCGCGTACGCGGCCACCGCGATGGCGATGGGCAGCACGACCCACAGCGCCGGCGTGCTGGTGCCGATTATCAGCAGCAGCACGGCGCCCGCGACGAAGCCGGCCGCGGTGCCGCCCAGCGCGCGCAGCGCGGTGGACCCGGTGGAGGCCGCGTTGGTGCGCAGCACCGACAGGGTCCCGAGCACCACCCAGAACCCGTGCTGGACACCGGAAAGGTCGGCCACAAGCACCGCCGCCGCCAGCGCGAGCGATCCCCGCAGCGCGTTCAGGAACCAGACCGAACGGAAGCTCGCGTGCCTGACCAGGACGCCGATCGCGCCGGTAAGCGCGGCCGCCCGCCGCTCGGCCATCGTCCCCTCCGGCTGTGCCCCGAACCAGCCGCGGCGCCGCGCGGCGACGGTCTCCGGATCGGCTCGCCTGGTGGCGATCAGCGTGTCGGCGAGGATGGCCTCGGCCGCGATGGAGATCACCTGGGCATGGAATGCGTGCCTGGCGACGATCTCGACCGAGTCGTAGTCACCCTCGCGTTCGGTGTCGCGGTGCTCGGCGGCGCAGGTCGCCCGCTGCCGATCAAGCGCCGCCACGTCGGCCAGCCCCGCGGCCGCCGCCGGCACACCGGGCCCGCGGAAAACCGGCCCGTACTCGCTGGGCGGGGCGGGCCCGTCCCCGGCCAGCATGTCCCCGGCCTCCCTGAGCACCCCCGCGGCCAGGCCGAGCAGATCGCGGTCGCATTGCGCGGCCTGGTCCAGGTTCGGGTGCCCTTGCGTGGCGTCTACAAGCAGCACGGTGCACCACTCGAGCAGCTGCACCACGCTGGCCAGCCCCTGATCGGCGGTGGCCAGGCCGGTCGGCCGGTACGGCGTGGTCGCGAACGCGCTTAGCAGCTCGTGCTTGGCGGCCTGGCACGCCGCCACGTCGGCGGCGGTGGCCCGGCCGCCCGCGGACGCGTCCAGGTGGGCCGCCAGCCTACGCGCCGATCTGGCGGCCGCCGCGCGCAGCCGGTCGCCAGGCGATGGCGGGGAGAACAGCAGCACGGCCGCCGCCGACACCACGGATGCCAGCCACCACCCGGCCAGCCGGTCCGGGATCATGCTCGGGGTGCTCGGCGAGGCGACAGGCAGCACGTAGGCGAACAGCGCGGCGGTGACGCCTGAGGCCGCGTTGGGCCCGGCCACGCCGGCGAAGAAGATGCCGAACGCTACCGGGATCGTCACCAGCGCGGCCAGCCAGGTGATCCCGCCCACCGCGGTGCCGATGATCAGCGCGACGCTCCCGGTCACGGCCAGCGTGAGGTGCGCGATCACCTTGTCCCGCGCGCTGCCGCCGAACGAGGCCACGACCAGGCTGGCGAATCCGCCGAACGCCGCGAACAGGGCTAGCTGCAGGTTCCCGAGGCCCTCATAGGTGATGGCGAACAGCGACGGGATCACCACCACCGCGCGCACCGTGCGCATCGCGGCCGGCACCGACCAGGCCGGCCGCCAGCCGAGCTTGCCGGACGCGGGGGAGGGCGTCGGCGCGGACGAGGGAGCGGGCGCCCGCGGCGCGGCCCACGGCACGCGACGCAGCGCAGTGCTGACTCCTAGGCGAGGGCCGGGCATTGGCTTAGTGTAAGAAGGGAGCGCGGAACCGCTCAAGCCCGGACCCGCGAACGCCCCATAACCGCACGCGAACGCGGCGCGACCGCCTCGCGGCCCGTGGTAGTGTGAAATGCTGCCCGGCGAGTAGCCGGGTCAGATCGAGGCCTGCTGCACCCTCATGCGGCGGTCTCGCAGGGGGATCAATCCTCTTCGGAACCTATTTTCTTAAGGAGCCACGTGCCGCTCGACACCGCCGTCAAGAAGGAGATCCTGGCGGAGTACGCGACCAGTGAGGGTGACACCGGTTCGCCGGAGGTCCAGGTTGCGCTGCTGACCAGGCGGATCAACCACCTGACCGAGCACCTGAAGGTGCACAAGCACGACCACCACAGCCGCCGCGGGCTGCTGCTGCTTGTCGGCAGGCGCCGCAGGCTGCTGAAGTATCTGGCCAAGAAGGACATCGCCCGATACCGCGCGATCAGGGAGCGCCTCGGCATCCGCCGCTAGAACCCCCGCCGCTAGAACCCTCAGCACAACTGAACAACGACAACACTGACATCCCGTAGCCCCCGGCCCCGAGCGCCAAAGGGCCGGTCCTCGGTAGTGGTCCCCGGGTTGCCCCTTTCAGGCAAGCCCCCTCAGGCAAGCAGGGCACCCGAGGGCTTCGATCGAAGACCGGCCGGTCCGTCCCAGCGGGACGAGCCAGGCCACATGCGGCACGGCGGCGGGTGGGTGCGGGATCTACCGCAAGGAGGTCTCACCCGTGGAGGGTGTCCGAAGTGCCGAAGCCGTCATAGACAACGGCGAGTTCGGCGTCCATACCATCAGGTTCGAGACGGGCCGGCTGGCCCGTCAGGCCGCGGGCTCCGCCCTGGTCACCCTCGATGGCGAAACCGTGGTGCTTTCCGCGACCACGGCGTCCAAGCATCCCAAGGAGAGCCTGGATTTCTTCCCGCTCACCGTGGACGTGGAAGAGCGGATGTACGCGGTGGGCCGGATTCCCGGCTCGTTCTTCCGTCGGGAGGGCCGTCCGTCCGAGGACGCGATCCTGACCTGCCGGCTCATTGACCGGCCGCTGCGCCCGTCCTTCGTCAAGGGCCTGCGCAACGAGATCCAGATCGTCGAGACCATACTCGCGCTGGACCCGCAGCACCTGTACGACGTCGTGGCGATCAACGCCGCGTCGATGTCCACTCAGCTGGCGGGCCTGCCGTTCTCCGGCCCCATCGGCGGGGTGCGGGTCGCGCTGATCAAGGGCCAGTGGGTGGCCTTCCCGACGCACGAGCAGCTCGCCGATGCCACCTTCGACATGGTGGTCGCAGGCCGCACGCTGGAGGATGGCGACGTCGCGATCATGATGGTGGAGGCCGAGTCCACCCCGCAGACGCTCAGGCTCATCGCCGATGAGACCAGCGGCGCCGTCGCGCCGACCGAGGACACGGTGGCCGAGGGCCTAGAGGCAGCCAAGCCATTCATCAAGATCTTGTGCGACGCGCAGCAGCGGCTCGCCGACTCCGGCACCGAGGCCGGCGCGAGTGCTGAGTCTCCGGTATTCCGCGACTACGCGCAGACCCAGTACCCGTTGTTTGTCGATTACCAGCAGGACGTGTACGACGCCGTGGCGCGTGAGGTCTCCGATGAGCTCGCGCAGGCGCTGACGATCCCGGGCAAGCAGGAGCGTGAAACCGAGACGGACCGGGTCAAGGCCCTGGCTCAGGAGAAGCTCGCGGAGCAGTTCGAGGGCCGCGAGAAGGAGATCAGCGCGGCCTTCCGCTCGCTCACGAAGAAGCTGGTCAGGGAGCGCGTCATCAGGGACGGGGTGCGCATCGACGGTCGCGGCCTGACCGACATCCGGCCGCTGACCGCCCAGACGCACGTGCTGCCCCGGGTGCACGGGTCCGCGCTGTTCGAGCGCGGCGAGACCCAGATCCTCGGCGTGACCACGCTGAACATGCTCCGGATGGAGCAGATGATCGACACCCTCAACCCGGACCGCACCAAGCGCTACATGCATAACTACAACTTCCCGCCGTACTCGACCGGGGAGACGGGCCGGGTCGGCTCGCCGAAGCGGCGCGAGATCGGGCACGGTGCGCTGGCCGAGCGGGCCCTGCTGCCGGTGCTGCCGACGCGGGAGGAGTTCCCCTACGCGATCCGGCAGGTGTCCGAGGCGCTCAGCTCCAACGGCTCGACCTCGATGGGCTCGGTCTGCGCCTCGACGATGGCGCTGCTCGACGCCGGCGTGCCGCTCAAGGACATGGTGTCCGGCATCGCCATGGGCCTGATCAACGAGGGCGGCCAGTACGTCACGCTCACCGACATCCTTGGCGCCGAGGACGCCTTCGGCGACATGGACTTCAAGGTGGCCGGCACCGAGCAGGTCATCACCGCGCTGCAGTTGGACACCAAGCTCGACGGCATCCCCGCCTCGGTGCTCGCGGCCGCGCTGAAGCAGGCCCGGGCCGCCCGGCTGACCGTCCTGGAGGTCATGCGCGGTGCCATCACCGAGCCCGGTGAGATGTCCCCCTACGCGCCGCGGATCATCACGATCAAGGTTCCGGTGGACAAGATCGGCGAGGTCATCGGCCCGAAGGGCAAGATGATCAACTCGATCCAGGACGACACGGGCGCCGAGATCACGATCGAGGACGACGGCACGATCTACGTCGGCGCCACCGACGGGTCTTCCGCCGAGGCGGCCAGGGCCGCGATCAACGCGATCGCCAACCCGCACATGCCCGAGGTCGGCGAGCGCTTCCTCGGCACGGTCGTCAAGACCACCACGTTCGGCGCGTTCGTGAGCCTGCTGCCCGGCAAGGACGGCCTGCTGCACATCACCCAGATCCGCAAGCTGCACGGCGGCAGGCGGATCGAGAACATCGACGACGTGATCCACATCGGCGACAAGATCCAGGTCGAGATCCGCGAGATCGACGACCGCGGCAAGCTGTCGCTGGTTCCGGTCGAGGTCGTCGAGCGCGAGGCGGCAGGCGAGGACCTGTCCGGCGGCGAGCGCCCCAGGGAGTCGAGCGGCCCCAGGGAGCGCACCGGTGGCGGTGACAGAGACCGGGGCGATCGCGACGGCGGGGGCGATCGCGACGGCCAGGACGGGCATCGCAGGACGCGGCACCGTACCCGGGGGCATCACGAGTAGATGGCTACCGACCAGTCACGTGCTATCAGCCGCTCGGTGCTCCCCGGCGGGCTCAGGGTCGTAACCGAGTTTCTCCCCTCGGTACGCTCGGTCAGCCTGGGCATCTGGGTCGGCGTGGGGTCCCGCGACGAGGACTTGGCGCACGCGGGCGCGACGCACTACCTGGAGCACCTGCTGTTCAAGGGCACCGGGCGGCGCACCGCGCTGGAGATCTCCGCGGCCATGGACGCGGTGGGCGGCGAGCTCAACGCGTTCACCGCCAAGGAGTACACCTGCTATTACGCGCGGGTGCTCGACTCCGACCTGCCGCTCGCCGTGGACATCCTGTCCGACATGATCACCAGCTCGCTGATCACGCCGAAAGACGTGGACGCCGAGCGCGACGTGGTGCTCGAAGAGATCGCGATGAACGAGGACGACCCCTCCGACACCGCGCACGAGGCGTTCACCGCGAAGCTGTTCGGCGACACGCCGCTCGGCCGGCCGATCCTGGGCACCACGGACTCGATCAACGCGATCACCAGGGACCAGATCTACGAGCACTACCGCGCCAGGTACGGCCCCGAGCACCTGGTCGTGGCCGCGGCGGGCAACCTGGACCACGACACGGTGGTGCGCCTGGTCACGGACGCGTTCGGCGCGGCCCTCGACCGGTCGGCGGCGCCCGCCGCGCCGCGGCTGAACGGTGACCATGTGCCCGGCCAGGTCGGCACCGGCACCAAGCTGATCTCCCGCGGAATCGAGCAGGCCAACCTCGTGCTCGGCTGCGAGGGCCTGCCGAGGACCGACGAGCGGCGGTTCGCGCTCGGCGTGCTCAACGCGGCGTTCGGCGGTGGCATGTCGTCGCGGCTCTTCCAGGAGGTACGGGAGAAGCGCGGCCTGGCCTACTCGGTGTACAGCTTCTCCGCGCAGCACGCCGACAGCGGCGTGTGGGCCGTGTACGTCGGCTGCCTGCCGTCCAAGGCCGACGACGTGCTCGCCATCTGCACGGAGGAGATCGCGAAGGTCGTCGAGGGCGGCCTGACCGACGCCGAACTGGCCCGCGGCAAGGGCCAGGTGCGCGGCTCGATCGTGCTCAGCCTGGAGGACCCGCCGTCGCGGATGAGCCGCCTTGGCAAGTCCGAGCTGGTGTACCCCAGGCTCGAGCCGGTCGAGGAGGTCCTCACCGCGGTCGACGCCGTCACCCACGATGACATCCGCACCGTCGCGACCGAGATCCTCACCCGCTCCAAGACCCTAGCGGTCGTCGGCCCCTTCGACGACCCGTCCGCCTTCCCCATCTAGGCCCCCCTCCGCCCGCTATTATCGTGGCCATGGCCAAGGTCGGGGTAGTGGGGGCGCGGGGCCGGATGGGACGGGAAGTGGTCCGCGTGGTCACCGAGGCCCCGGACCTCGAGCTGGCCGCCGAGGTCGACCAGGGTGACGCGCTCGACGCGCTGACCGGCTGCGACGTGGTGGTCGACTTCACCCACCCGGGCGTGGTCATGGACAACCTGCGCTGGTGCGTCGGGCACGACCTAGACGTCGTGGTCGGCACCTCGGGGTTCGCCGAGGACCGGCTGGCGGAGGTGCGCGGGTGGCTGGCCGGCCACCCGGAGGTGCGCGTCCTCGTCGTGCCGAACTTCTCCGTCGGTGCCGTCCTGATGATGCACCTCGCCGCGCGGGCCGCGCGGTTCTTCCCCTCCGTCGAGGTGATCGAGCTGCATCACGCGGGCAAGGCGGACGCCCCGTCGGGCACGGCGCTGCGCACCGCGGCGATGATCGGCGCGGCCAGGGCGCAGGCGGGCCTCGGC
>JBOHCG010000229.1:0-10918 GCA_050698735.1 Streptosporangiaceae bacterium
GGCCGCGGCGGCCTGACGCACGGCCGGCGGCCTGCCGGTGTCGGCGGCCGCCCGGCGCAGGTCGGCGACGAGCGCGGGCAGGGACAGCCAGCGGTGCGCGCTGTCGGCGACGCGCTGGACCGGGACTTCATCTCCGGCCAGTTCACTGAGGAACCGGGACGGGCGCTCGTCGGTGTCCTCGCCGCCGGCCGCGGTGACGACGAGCAGCCGCCGGGCGCGGGTGACCGCGACGTAGAACAGGCGGCGCTCTTCTGCGAGCAGCTTGGCGGACAGCATCGCGGCGTCGACGTCGGCGCCTAGATTCTGGCCCGGCTGCCCGCCGGGCCCCGAGGTCTCGGCGAGATCGTCCGCCCCGAGCAGGGAGCCGCTCAGCCGCAGGTCGGGCCAGGTCTCCTCCTGGACACCCGCGACGATCACCACGTCCCACTCCAGGCCCTTGGACCGGTGCGCGGTGAGAATGCGCACGCAGTCCTCGCGCACGGCCCGTTCGGCCAGGGTGTCGCCCGCGATCTCCTGGCCGGCCAGGCTGTCCGCGAACAGGCCGGGCGCACCCGGCGGCATCGTGTCGGCGAAGTGCGCGGCCCGGTCGAACAGGGCGAGCACGGCGTCAAGGTCCCGGTCCGCCGCCGCGCCCGCCGGGCCGCCCGCCGCGCTGAGCCGCTGCCACTGCTCCGCGAGACCGGATGCGTCCCAGATCGCCCACAGCACGTCCTCGGCGCTGCCGCCCGCCTTGATCTCGGCGGTGGCGGCGGCGAGCAGGGCTGCCACGCGGCGGGCGGGGGCGGCCACGCTATCCGGGACGGTGATCAGGTCCTTCGGGTGCAGGAGGGCCGTCGTGAGGGGGGCAGGGCTGGGGTCGCGGGCGGCGTCGGATAGCAAACCAAGGGAACGGCGAAGGCGCCGCAGGCCAAGGGCGTCGGTGCTGCCCAGCGGACCGCAGAGCAGCTCGGCGGCGGTCTGCTCGTCGAGCCCGGACGGGCGCAGGGCACAGCGCAGCAGCATGAGCAGCGGGCGGATCGCCGGCTCGTCCGGCAGCGGCAGCTCGTCGCCCGCCACCGTGACAGGAACGCTCGCCGCGGTCAGCGCCCGGCGCAGCAGCGGCACCTGCCGGGTCGCCGAACGCACCAGGACCGCCATCGACGACCACGGCACGCCGTCGGCGAGGTGCGCGCGGCGCAGCGTGTCCGCGATCAGCGCGGCCTCCTGGGTGGAGCTGTCCGCGACCAGGATGCGGACCTCGCCGTCGGGGGCATCGGGAACGGGGACGAGGAGGCGGTGAGACTGCGCTCCCGGGGCTGCGGGCAGGCGTCTGGAAAGCCGGCGGGAGGCCGCGAGAAGCACGGGGCCGCTGCGGCGGCAGGTGTGCAATGCAACCAAGGGCGCGGGCTGGCCGTCCGGGGTGCGGAACCGCTCGGGGAACTGGGTCAGCGCGCGCACGTCGGCACCGCGGAACGCGTAGATCGACTGGTCCGGGTCGCCGACCGCGATCAGCTCGCGGCCGTCGCCCGCCAGCGCGAGCAGCAGCGACTCCTGCGCCGGATCGCTGTCCTGGTACTCATCGACGAGCACCACGTCGTAGGCGCCGCGCTCGCGCTGCCTGATCGCCTCGCGGCTGAGCAGGGCGGCGGCGATCCTGACGATCTCCGCGTAGTCGTAGGCAGGGACGGGGGCCAGGTCGAAGCGGGCCGCGTACCTGTCGAGGAACCCGCTGGCCGCCACCCAGTCGTCGCGGCCGCGCCGCTGGCCGAGCTGGCGCAGCTGCCACCCGTCGAGCCCGCGCTCGGCGGCGCGCAGCAGCAGGTCGCGCAGCTCCTCGGCGAAGCCCCTTGTAGCCAGGGCCGGACGGAGCCGCTCGGGCCAGCCTGTCCCGCCGTCTTGCGCCTCGCCGCGCAGCATCCGGCGCACCTCGAGCAGCTGCTCGGGCGCCGAGAGCAGCCTGGGCGGCTCGTCCCCGGCCAGGGTGAACTCCCTGCGCACCAGCGCGTACGCGTAGCTGTGGAAGGTCATCGCCAGCGGCTCGCGGGTGGTACGGCGCAGCCGGGCGGTGATCCGCTCGCGCAGCTCGGCCGCGGCCTTCCTGCTGAAGGTCAGCACCAGGATGCGCTCGGGATCAAGGCCGCGCCGCTCGATCCGGTCCGCCACCGTGGCCACGATCGTGGCCGTCTTGCCGGTCCCCGGCCCGGCGAGCACGAGCAGCGGCCCGCCCGGGTGATCCACCACCCGCTGCTGCGCCTCGTCCAGGCGCGGCACCGCCGCCGACGGCATCACGCGGCGGACGAGGCGGTACGCGGGCGCGCGGGTCTCGGCCATGCAAACCACCGTAGAGGAGGGCACCGACAATCAGGGGGACGGTCGCCAGCGGGCGCGGCGCATGTCGACGAGGACCGGCGGACGGGCCGAACGCAGCGGGGTTCCCTCGGCCAGGTAGTGCTTGAGCGCTGCGGAGTCGTGCCCCGGCGCGGGGGTGCCGTCCGCGTGAATTACCCGCCACCAGGGCACCGCGCCGCCGTAGACGGCCAGCACCCGGCCGACCTGCCGGGGGCCGCGGCCGATTGCCAGGTGCTCCGCGATGTCGCCGTAGGACATCACCCGGCCCGGGGGTATCGAGTCCACTACGTCGAGCACATGGCTGGCGAAGTCGTCAACCGGCTGGGTCATGGAAGTCACCGTACGTCGGGCCCAGCGGCGGGCCCACCACCCGGCCCAGCGGCGGGCACAGCGCGCGCAGCCGGGCCGCCCCGGCGACGATAAGGATCAGGGAGACGAGCGCGAGCAGGGCGTACAGGACCAGCTGGCCGTCCCCTCGCGGGGACACCGGGGCGGCAGGGACCGCACCGGGCCCGCCGCCGAACTTGACCACGGCCGCGACGCCGGTGCTGGTTTGCTTGTCGCGGTCATGCCACAACCGCCCGGCCTCGGTCAGCGCGGCTCCGGCGTTGACAACCCCGAATCCCACCTGGCTGTCGTAGCGGTCGGCCGGGCGGTCGGTGGTCGTCGAGGTCATCGCCCTGGCCACGAGGTCGGGCTCGAGATCCGGATACCGCGACTTGATCAGGGCGGCGACCCCGGCCACCAGCGCGCAGGCCGGGCTGGTGCCGCTGACCACCCAGTAACCGCCGTCCCTGCCCTGGGCGGGCACCCGGTAGCCGGGCGCGGCAAGCTTGACCGAGAGGTTGTCGCTGGAGAAGTCGGCCACCGCGCCGTCTTCGTAGACCGCGCCCACGCTGATCACGCCGGGGTAGTCGGCCGGGTAGGACTCCGGCGCCTGGCCTCCGCCGCCCGATCCTGCCTGCTGGCCCGAGTTGCCGGCGGAGGCGACGACCACCACGCCGGCCTGGTAGGCCTTCAGCAGCGCCTCCCGCACCGTGCCGCTCGGCGCGCTGTAGCCGATCGACATGCTGATTACCTTCGCGCCGTGCCGCACCGCGTAGTCGATCCCGTCGGCCAGCGACTGCTGGATCAGCGTCTCCTGCTCGCGCTCGTACCTGCGGTAGTTCGGGTCGTCGCGGTCCGGGATCACCCGGATGGACAGGATCCGCGCCCGCGGCGCGATGCCGGTGATCCCGTCGCCGCCGCCGGGCCCCTGGCCGTGGCCGGCGATCAGCGACGCCATCCAGGTGCCGTGTACGCCCCAGTCGGGGTTGCCGCGCGAGGTGTGCAGGCCGGTGTAGTCGGGTCCGGTCGTGACCGATCCGTACAGGTCGCTGACGTCGGGGTCCACCCCGCTGTCGATGACCGCGACGGTCACCCCGGCGCCCTGGGTCGCCGCCCAGGCCGGCTGGACGTTCAGCATCTGCAGCACCCACTGCTGGCTGTCCCTGATCGTGTCCGCGGCGGCCGCGGCGGGCCACAGGGCGGGCCCCACCAGGACGGGCACGGCCAGGACGGGCACGGCCAGGACGCGGAGCGCCGCCGCCAGCCTGCGCGACCACCTGCGGCTCAGCATCCCGGCGCTCCCGGGCAGTGCGGCGTGGGCGGCTGGGCGCCGAGCGTGGCCGCGACCGCCTGCGCGACCCCGCGGGCCAGGCTGGTCATCTCGGCGTCGGCGTAGCCGTCGTCGGATACCTGGACCCGGGGACGGTTGTCGGCGTACCCGGCGGCGTACATGATGACGTAGGGACCCGCAGTGAAGCTGGCGGAGATCTGGCGGCTGAAGTCGTAGCCCCCGGCGACGCCGCGGAACCTGATCGCGAGCACATCCGCGGCCAGCTGGCCCGCGCTGTCGTCGCGCGCGGCGGCGAGCCTTGGCCTCGACAGCCCGCCCTCGGCGGCGACCGCGGCGGTGGCGCTCGGCAGCACCGCGACGCCGACGGTCATCACGTAGGTCTTCGTGGCGTCGGTGTAGGTGGCGCGCAGCACGGCCTCGCAGCCGCTGCGGCGCAGCACCCCGGCCGCGGCCGTGCCGGTCACGCCCGCCGCGCAGGTCGCCTGCGGCGCGATGGCGACCCGCTGCGCCTGCAGGCCAAGCGGTGTCGCGTCCTCGAGCACAGCGGCGGACAGCTGGTAGCCGACCGAGGCGGGGAAGATCTGCCCCGCGGTCAGCGTGCGCCAGCGCCCGGCAACCTCCCAGGTCATGATCTGGCGCTGCTGCCCGGCGCTGAAGCGCCTCGGCAGCAACTGGACCGCCACCCCGGTCGTCGCCGCGGCGAATCCGGCGACCCCGAGCACCAGGGCGGCAAGCGCGACGAGGCGGCGGCGCCTGCGACCGCCGCGCGGCTCGGTGCTGTGCGTCACCAGGTCCGCCGTCACAACCAAATGGTAGGGCCTGATTTAGCCGCTTTGGCTGGCCCACCGGTGCAAAGCCACGACCGGCGGGTACGCTGGCGTGGCGTCGCTAAGGACCCAGGGCCATCGCCGTACGGACCGTGACCCCGCCGCGCCCGCTTGCCTCGTTATTTTTAGCCGAACGGGCAGTGGTACCAGTCCTGGTCACTGTCTTGCGAGCAGTCGTTAGTCGTTACCGGCTCGCCGCGGTTCAGCGCTCGCGGTGGCCGTCATGCGCAGTTACAATTTTGGCCCTAAGGGTTAGTCTGCGGCATAAATGCCGCAGGGGGAGGTCCTTTGTGACTCAGGGGAACGGGCACGTCATTGACCCGACGGGCGACGCCCGGCGGGTGCTGGAAACGGCTGTCGCCGAGCGGGGGCCCGGGGTGCTTTCGGATCCGGCGACGATGGACGGCATCTGCCGGGCTCGGCTGCAGGGCATGCCCGGGGAGACCATCCTTGTCGGCAGCGCGGCCAGGTCCAACGTCCCGGCGCTGCTCCAGCAGCAGGTAGGCCGGCTTGGCCTGGACGCGGCCATCCAGGACGTCGCCGCCACCGTGGCCAGAGCCCACCAGCTGGACACGGACGCGTGCCTGTGGGTGGTACGCGAGTTCGCCCGTGCCCTCGGCTACCCGGTCCCCGGGCTGCCGCCGATCGCCGGCGCCGGCGCCGGCGGCAATTACCCTGGCGCTAATTATCCCGGGGCCAATCCCGCCGCGGCCCCGTTCGGCGCCTCCTCTCAGCTCTACCCGGCGACGCAGGCCTCGCCGTCGGGTTACCCGCCGACCCCTGCCCCTGGCTACCAGCAGCCCTACCAGCAGACGCCGCCGCCGCTGTACCCGCCGGGCGGGACCTTGCCGCAAGGCGGGCGGCCGGGCGGCCCGTGGTATTCCAACCGCAAGATCCTGGGCGTCGTCGCGGCCGCCGCGGTGATAGCCGTCTACTTCGGGGTCGCCGCCTCGGCGCACCTGGCCCCGTTCGGCAAGCCGGTCGCGGTCGTGACGCACTCGCCGACGCCGACGGTGAAACCGCACCCCTCCCCCACCTTCTCGATGCCCACCCCGTCGCCGACCCCGGACACGTCGCCGGACGCGGTTCCGACGATCACCTCCGATGAGGCGCTGTGGAACCTGATTCCAGGCACCGTGCGGACGAGCAATTGCAAGGCAATAACGCCCACCGACCAGGCGACCGAGGAAATCGCCTGCACCGACGCGATCTACAATGCGCAGACCGAGGGCGGCTATCTATACTATTACCTCTTCTCGAGCAGCACGACGCTCGATTCGTCCTATACCAATAATTTCCTCAATCCGCTGAACATTTCCAGCGACGAGGGGACTTGCGGCAATTTCACGAAGTTCAAGGCGACCTGCGAGACCGGTTGGAACAACACGAGTCCGGTTACCAACGGCCGCCTCGCCGAATACCTGTACAAGGGCTATAACACGCTGACCTGGACCCAGGAACAGCAGCACATCATGGTCTACCTGAGCGGCGTGAATGGCAACCAGATGCTGAGCTGGTGGCTCTATCCCGGCCACTGGGTGGTGACCGGCAGCTAAGGGTTGCCGCCGTTGGCGCTGCTGAGGGTGACCAGCCGCCAGAATCCCCAGGCGGCACCGACGAGGCCGATGATCAGCAGGACGACGCCGCCCGCCGAATGAGCGTTGATCCCCCCGGTGATGGCGAACACGACGCCGACGGCGACCGCGATGCTCCCCGCGACCTGCTGCTGCTGCCGCTGGCCCGGCTTGGCGGGCGGCGTCGGGGCGCGCGGCGGCGCCGGCATGGGCGGCGGCGTGGGTATCGGTTCCTTAGCCGCCCACCAGCTACCTTGCGCGGGGGTGGCCTGCGGGATAATTATCGGCCTGGGCTTGGTCATGTTGGTCTCGCCGAGCGGAGCCGTCAGCGGGGGCGGCTTGGGCAGCGACGTCGCCGCGGCGGCCGCCTGCTCGGCCGTGGGCATGGGCTTGGTGGGTCCGGAGGGCATGGACCACGGCAGGGGGGCCTTGACCTGATCGCCGGGCTTCGCCTTCCACCACTCATCGAGCACGGGCAGGACGACCGGCGGGGGCGTCCGGACCGGCTTCGGCCTGGCATCGAGCGTCGCCTCCAGGCTCTGGTTCGCCACCCAGTCCCTGGCGCAGCACCGCTGCAGCAGGTGGGTCAGCGCGGAAACCTCGGAATCCCCCATCGCGGTCAGCAGCTTCCAGGCCTGCGTATTGAACGGGCCGGTGAAATCACCGCGGGAAAACAGCAGGTTCTTCGAGTTATAAAGCTCCGGCCAGAGCTCGGTGTTCTTGCCGAGCGCGACCAGCGACAGGTAGATGACAAGCGCGGAGAACGTGTCGAACCAGCGTCCCCAGCCGTTCCGCTGCCCGGGGTGCTGGTAGTTGGGATGGCCGGACTCCGTCGGCGCGTGCTGGCCGGCCAGTTGCGGGATCCATACCCCGTCGTAATCGACCAGCCGGAGCTCGCCGGCCTGGTCGACCATGACGTTGCCGTGCTGCAGGTCGCAGTGCGCGAATTCGTCGCCCTGCATGAGCGCGACCAATTCACGCCATTTGACGGCCAGCATGGAAAGGGCGGCGGTGTTGGAGTCGTTGACCAGGAAGTCCACGTACTCGTTCAGCGTCCGGCCGTCGATCCAGGTCATGGTCAGCACCGGCCAGGTGGTGCCGTTCACCTTGATCGCCCCGTCCAGCCAGGTCGCGCCCTCGACGTACGGGCCGAGGTTGTGGCTGGACAGGTAGGAGCCGAGCGCACTGTAGCGCTGCTTGCTGGACGCGTCATTCCTGATGTAGCAGCGCAGGGCCTGCGTGGTGCCGTCCACCGTGGCCTGGAACACCACGGCGCTGGTGCCACGGGCCAGGGTGGGCCCGAGCGTGTCGTAGACGAACTTGGCTTTCTGCAGTTTCGCCACGGTGAACGTCGTGGCGGGCGCTTGCACCGCCTTGTAGTAGTCACCGGCGGCCGGGAAGGTGGTATTCATCAGCGGCAGGCCAAGAGGAAGGAGGGCTGGTCGGCAGTTATCCGCATGCGCATGAGCGTCACGTCATCGTTCTTGAGCCGCTTGGCGGCGTCGATCTCCCTGCGCTGGTCGGCGACGAAGCGCGAGAAGACATCGGGGTGCGCCAGGCCGGCCAGGGTGTTCCACACCTTCGCCTGCCCCTCGCGTTTGATCGCCCGGACCATCCAGTGGGCCATCGCGTCGGTGGCGGCGAACACGTAGTCGCCGACCTCCAGCACGCCGCCATCGAATTCAAGGCGCTCAGTCATCCGGTCGAGGCTTTTCCGGAGCGTGTGCACGCCGTCGGGACGAGTGCCGAACTCATCGGGTCCAAGCGGCGGGAACTCGGTGACCAGGCGGTTCGCCCTGACGTGGAACAGGACGGCATCGCCGAGCGCGACGGCCTGCCAGGAAGGCTCCGGGCCGTCGAGCCCGGAGATCTCGAACCCGAGCAGGGTCGCAAAGGAGCCGGTCTCGTCCCACATCCGCTCCTCGATGACGTTGTCGAACCTCGGCCTGCCCGCGGTCCAGCGATCCTGCATCTCGGCGAACCAGGTCCGCATCGCCGCCTGCTCGAGCCGGGGTCCGGCGGGAGCGCCGGGGCCTGGGATGAACGACGTCACCAGCTGGTCAACCCAGCGGACCGGGTCGTAGGCAGTCGCGGCGCCGTCCATGACGATGAAGCGCGCCTTGCTCACCGGCCCCCTCGGGTCGCTGATCACGCCGCCGCACGCGCTGTCCTGCCATTCGGCGGCCTCGTATCCCAACTTCGGCTCGCTGAATATCACCATCTGGATCTGCATCCGGTGCTCCGGCTCAGGCCCCGTAGTCGACCCTGGTGCCGACCTCGAGGAGCCGGGCCAGCATCTTGGAGTCGGCGTTGAAGGCGAACCCGCGGGCACCTTGTTCCACGTAGTTGCCCACGCCGACCGCGTTGGAGAGCATCAGCGGGGGCAGCAGGCTGCTGATCCGGAACAGGTCGGGGCCGGGCGGCGGCAGGCCCCGGTCGGAGTTCGGGAACAGCACGCCGCTCGACATGGGCGTCGGGGACAGGAAGACGTTGAACAGCAGCGACGGACCGTCGCTGGTCTGGATGTTCATCAGCCGCTGCGCCCACTCGTCCAGGTTGGCGCCCTCGTAGCCGTTGTCGGTCACCAGGCCGTCGGTGATGTTGATGATGATCGGCGGGAACGAGTCGGGATGAGCGGCGGCCCACTGGTAGACGTGAGCGCCGGCCACCGCCACGGCCTGGCACATCGGAGTCTTGTAGCCGTGCGCCGACTCGACCCAGATCGGCACCCGGCTCGGCGGCGCGCCGGCGTCCGGCGAGGGCACCTCCCGCACCGTGATCGGGTAGTCCCTCAGCTCGGGCAGCGGGACCAGGGCCTGGCCGGCCAGCTTGCCGCCGAAGGCGGATTCGACGCCCTCGCCGCCCGCCATCGGCCTGATGCCGTAGCCGAAGACGCCCACGTCGAAGTAGTAACGCGCCTTTCCCGGCTCGCCCTGCGAGGTAAACAGCAGTTCAAGCAGGATGTTATTCAACTCTCGCGCGGCACCCTGGGCCAGGGTCTCCTGGCTGTTCCCCCATTGCTGCTTCATCGAATCCGAGCGGTCGAGCAAGAACACCACGCAACCGGGATCTCTGCGGCTGATCTGCTTCTCGTACATCTAACGTTCCCTCCATTGCCTGCCGGCGCGGTGAGGTGGTCGCAACCGGGATGAAAACCACACGGGTCACGATGGCGGGCGCGCCTGCCTTCGCCGCGCGGGTGCGACCCGGGTCGGCGGCCAGGGCGTACCGGGCCGCCAGGCCCAGGTGTATGCGCAGGATTCGCAGCGGAATCCCCAGCCACCGCGGATCTGCCCGATCTCAAGTGAGAACGCGCCGCAATTCGGGCACTGCGCGATCTGCGTGAACGCCAGGTAGGTGGACAGGTCAGGGGCGGGCACCCGCTGTTCACCCGGACTCGGCTTCGGCGGCGGCACCGGGCCGTTCTTCCACCAGTCAGCGCCGGCCTGCTCCGGCCGGGCGGGCAGCAGCTGGACCACGGTATTGGTGCCCGCGTCGCCGTCAAGCTCGCGGCGCGGCGGGACCGGCGGTGGCACGGGGCCTGGAACGGGGCTGGGCCCCGGCCGCGGGCCGGGACCGGGCGGCACCGGCTCGCGCTGCTGCTGAGGCAGTTCCCGCGGACTTGGCCAGCGGGCCAGGGCGAAGACCGCGACGGCCGCCACGACGAGGGACACGATCAGCGTGACGGTGATCGAGGCGTGCACGATATCGGCCGCCGCCAGGCCGCCGACCAGCGCCGCCGCGATGGCAAGCACTGACAGCATGGGGTTCGGCTGGCCGCCGGGCGGCGGGCCGGCGCGACGCGCGCTCATCAGGCCTGCCCGAGGTTGAAGGTGACCGGCGCCGATCCCGGCGCGAGCGGGATCTTCGTGCAGAACCAGCCCTGCTGCGCATGGGTGTTGTCGAAGTTTACGACCCTCGTGCCCGCCGGCGGCTGCACGCACACCTGGTAGGTGGCGGCGGGCAGGTCCACGGTCCACGTGAAGCTGGTGTCCTGTACTCCTTCCGGGGCCAGGTCGTTCTGCTTCACGACCGAGCCATTCCTCTTGTCCTGCGCTACCTCCACCGGGATATCGGTGATCGGCACGCCGCTTGTGGCGCCGAGGGACGCGGTGGCCTGGACGGTAAGCTTGATCAGCGCCGACGGGCTGGTGGGAACCGTCCCGACCTTGGGCCCGGTGTTTGTGGGCCGCGCGGTCGGGCTTGACGACGACGATGTCACCGTGGGCGTCGGCGTCGCTGATACCGATTGGCTCGGGCTCGGGCTCGGGCTCGGCCCCGGGGGATTCGAGCTGAACAGCTTGCCGAACCCCAGCACTAGCACGAATGCGGCGGCTGCGGCGAAGATCGGGGCACTCCTGCGATCGGGCATGGCCACCTGGCGATCCCTCCCTTCACTGGTGCTACTGCTCCCACCATGGCTTCACGGTCTGCCTGGGCCGGGTCATCGTGGGCCGCTCGGAAGCAGCGTAGACCGGCTGCGGCGGTGCCGGAGCAGAATGCGCGGCGGCGGGCTGCGGCTGCGGTGCGGCGGCGGGCCGCGGCGGAGCGGCCGGCCCGGACCACCAGTC
>JBOHCG010000230.1:0-10898 GCA_050698735.1 Streptosporangiaceae bacterium
CGCAAGACCTGGGCGGAGAGGATGGCCCGTCCTGGGGTGGCGAGGCGGCCGAGCTGCGCAGGCAGCTTGCCGGCCCGGTGCGGCTGGCGTCCCTCACCCCGCTGGGCACCCGCGCGATGCGAGAGCGCATGCTCGCCGAGGGCCGGGAGGCAGCCCTCGTCGGCGAGCTCGCCGGCGCCGCCCCCGCGGAGATGCTGGGCGTCGTCGCCGAGCACTACACGAACGCCAGCGCCGCGGAGGAGATCGCCCGCTGGCGGGAAGCCCACGGCGACTCGCTGGACCCGCTCGTGCAGGCGATCGACGACTGCCCGTTCGTCACCCGGCGCGTCGCCCTACTGCAGACCCTCGCCAGCGCCGTGCCGGAAGGCCCCCAGCTCCTCGATAACCTGGCCCGTGACCCCGGTCACCGCCCGGTCGTCCTGCTCGCCCGGCGGCCGGACCTCCGCCCGCCGGACGCGACCCCGGAGGAGGCCACCTGGATGATGATCGGCACTCTGCTGGAACTGCTGGAACTCGGCGGCCCCAAGGCGGTCACCGAGCAGCTCGCCCAGTTCCCTCCCGGGCAGCGCCAGGAATTCGTCCGCACCGTGGTCGCCTCCGGGTTCCCGGTCCCGGAAACCCTCGAAGAGTTCCGGTCCCTAGTCGCCGCGCCGCTCCTGCACGGACCGCCCCGGACGCACCCCACCGCCCAGGTCACCCGGACGCAGCACACCCGCCCGAAGCGGCCACGCCGACGCTGATTCATGCATGGCGCATGAATCGGTGGTAGCGTATGACCATGAGCGAGTCCACGGATGCCGGCATCGTCCAGGTCCGCGACGTTGACCCGGCAACGCTCGCGGTCCTTCGCGAGCGTGCTAGGTCACTCGGCCAGTCGCTTTCGGGGTACCTGCGGGACCTGATGGACGCCGACGCGGCCACCGAGACCAACGCCGAGGTCATCGCCCGGATCGCCCGCGAGAGGGAACCGGTGGAGCTCACCATGGACGACATCCTCGCCGCGCGCGACGAGGGGCGACGGTGACCCTCACCTACGTGGTGGACTGCTCTCTCGTCATCGACGCGCTGTCCGCCCGGAAGGAAGACGAGGTGCTGCGCCAGCGCCTGTCCGCGCCACGTGCACTGCACGCCCCGCATCATCTCGACACCGAGGTCGCGTCAACGGTCCGGGGGCTGGCCGCCGGGAAGAAGATCACTGACCACCGCGGCGAGCAGATGCTGGCCGACTACGCGCGCCTGAGGATCACCCGCCATCCCGTCTGGCCGTACCACCCCCGGATGTGGGAACTGCGGCACAACCTCGGCGCCTACGACGCCGCCTACATCGCGGTCGCCGAAGCACTCGGCTGCGAACTGCTGACAGGCGACGTCAAGCTTAAGAACGCCGCCGGGCACCACGCGACGGTCATCGTCACCCGCTGACAGACCCCGCCCGCGAGACGGATGGTTCATCGATCCCTGCGGTTGCCCGGCGGCGGCGTCCGGGATGCGGCAGTATCTGCGGGTGGCGGTTATCGAGGTGAGCGAGGAGAGCCTGCGGCTGCTCGTGGGCGATGAGGTGCTCGGGCAGGCGGCCGGACTGGTCGATGGCGGGATGGTGGCGGATGTCCGGCTCGACGGGCTGCTGGTCTTCGCGACCGTGGCCGGGACACCCGTCAGCGTCCGGGTGCTGGAGGACACACTGGCGTGGAAGTGCCCCTGTCCGGGCGATGCCCCGTGCGTGCACGCGGCGGCCGCCGCGCTGGCCTGGGTGCGGACGGGGACCGATAAAGAGACGCCCGACCTGCTCGCGGTCCTGAACGGGCAGTCGACGGCGTGGCTGGCGTTGCGGCTGGCGGCGATCGCGGACGGCAACGCGGAACTGACCCGGCTGCTGCTGGCGGAAGCCGTGGATCCCGAGATACCCGGTGCGGTAGCGGAACTGCGCGCTGAACTGGAATCGGCGCTTGACGCCCACGAGGACGACGCCGCGGGAGAAGCCGAGGATGACTACGGCGAGTGGTACCCGGACTTCGACGGGGTCGAGGCCCTGATCGAGGAGGCCGGAACCTACCTGGAAGACGCCCCCGGTGAACTGCGGGAGCTGGCCGACTACGCGATCACCCGGATCGAGAGACTGCTGGACTACCAGAACTGCTACGGCAGCGGCCCGACCGGCGCCCTGGAGATGGCACACGAACTGCACCTGGCGGCCTGCCGGGCCGCGCCGCCGGACCCGCTCACGCTGGCTGACCGGCTGGTGGCAGCGAGGCTGAGCACCGGCTGGGACGTCTTCACGGACGGCCCGGCGAGGTACGCGGACGTGCTCGGCCCTGCCGGGCTGGCCCGGTGCACGGAGCTCCTGGAGCAGCACAGAGGCAAGAAGAGCCGTAGCCTGGCCGAGTTGCGGGAGTCGCTGGCCCGCGCGCAGGCCGCGCTGACCGCAGCAGAGTCCTGAAGCCGACGGCTGGAAGGAGGCAAGCATCGCGTGAGGCGCGACGGGCGGCGGAGCAGGCCGCCGCCTACGAGCGTCATCTGGAGAAGCTGGCGGGGCACAAGGACGAGACGTGGCAGCAGGTGGAGAAGCTGACCATGTTCTCCAAGCCAAAAGAATACGACCAGGCGACACAGCTCCTGCGAGACCTGCACCTGATCGCGCGGCGGGAGGACGACATCGCGGCGTTCACGGCACGGGTACGCGAGCTGCGGACGCGGTACGCGAAGCGGCCGTCGCTGATGGAACGGTTCGACAAGGCAGGGCTGCCGCAGCTGGGGTAGCCACCGAGCAGCCCGGTGAAGCCGGGTGCCTGCCCGGTGTCGTCGCCGGTGTCGGTGAACACCGCCGCGAGCGTGATGGCACCTGGCGGCAGGTCCGCGGCCTCCGCGCCGAGACCCTCAGGACCTACCCGGAAGACCATGGTCATCCACTGTCATCCCGCCAACATAAAATCCAGGCGGTCTAGTCCAATTGATTTATTGGTCTAGACCACGGTCCCGCAGGTATCCGCGCCGACCGCAGGTCGGTCACGTCTCGGACGGACTGCGTTGCGATGTCCTGTGGCCGCTGCCGCCGGGACTGGCGCGGCCTCATTCGGCACCCCGGCCCGGGTCGGTCTAGACCAATACTAAATTGGTCTAGACCTATAGGATCCAGGCATCAGCACGGATTCAGCACGGGGTCCGGAAACGACGGGAAATAACCGGCACGATCCGGACAATAGGGACACGAGAACAGGCCGGTCCACTCTGGAGCAGACCGGCCCGCCTTCCGGGTACATCATAGGTATATCCGCAGGTCAGGCCTACCGAACGTCCAGGCCGGTGACGGCGCGGCCGATGATCAGGCGCTGGATCTCGGACGTGCCCTCGAAGATGGTGAAGATCTTCGCGTCGCGGTGCCAGCGCTCGACGGGGAACTCCCGCGTGTACCCGTTGCCGCCGAGGATCTGGATGGCCTGCTCGGTGACCCGCACCGCGGTCTCCCCCGCGACCAGCTTCGACATCGACCCCTCGGCGTGGTCGAACGCCTTGCCCTGTCGCGCCATCCAGGCCGCCCGCCAGACCAGCAGGCGCGCCGCATCGACCGAGGCGTGCATGTCCGCGAGCATGAACGCGATCGCCTGGTTCTGCCCGATCGGCCGGCCGAACTGCACCCGGGTGCGCGAGTACCCGGCCGCGTATTCGGCCGCCGCTCGGGCGATGCCGACGGCCATCGCCGCGACGCCCGGCCTGGACGCCTCGAACGTCTTCATCGCGGCCTGCTCTCCCCCGCGACCGCCCTCGCGGACCCTGGCCAGCCGCCGCTCAAGCCGCTCCTGGCCGCCCAGCAGGCACCGCCCCGGCACGCGCACGTCGGCCAGCACGACCTCGGCGGTGTGCGAGGCGCGGATCCCGTGCTTGCGGAACTTCTGCCCCATCGACAGGCCCGCCGTCTGCGGCGGGACGATGAAGGTCGCCTGCCCGCGCGAGCCGAGCGCGGGGTCCACCGACGCGACGACGACGTGCACGGTGGCGATGCCGCCGTTGGTGGCCCAGGTCTTCACCCCGTTGAGCACCCACTCATCGCGCGCGGCGTCGTAGACCGCGCGCGTCCTGATCGCGCCGACATCGCTGCCCGCGTCTGGCTCCGAGGAGCAGAACGCGCCGAGCTTCACGTCCCCGGGTCCGCCGAACATCTGCGGGCACCACTCCCCGACCTGCTCTGGGGTCCCGTTCGCGACCACGGCCAGCGCGGCGAGCGAGCTGCCCACCAGGGCCATGCCGATGCCCGCGTCGCCCCAGAACAGCTCCTCGAACGCGACCGGGATGCCGAGCCCGGACGGCTCGACGTACTGCTGCGCGTAGAAGTCAAGCGAGTACAGCCCGATGTTGGCCGCCTCCTCGAGCACCGGCCACGGGGTTCCCTCGCGCTCGTCCCATTCGGCTGCCGCGGGCCTGATCACCGACTCGGCGAACCCGTGCAGCCAGTCCCGCGTGCGCGTCAGGTCCTCGCCCAGCTCCAGCGAGAACCCCGGGCCCTCCTCCGGCATGCCGCCTCCCCGCCCCAGTTAAGTTACTCGAAGGTAACATCGTGCTACTGGCCGTAGAAAGGCGATCCCGGGTAATCCCAGGAAATTTATCCAGAACGAAAGGTGGTACCAGTCCTCGCGAACGCGGATTGTCGGCGGGTACCGAGCGTGTGCGGGTAGTTCATGATCGTTTCTGAATGGTCGACTACCTTCGATACTCCTCGGGTAATATTCGCGGCATGACGGCAGCCGCACAGCCAGATCCGCGAGCGTACATGCGGCTGGCCGCACTCATCCGCGAGCAGATCGCCGACGGGAGGATCATCCCGGGCAGCCAGCTTCCCTCAATCGCGGCGCTGCGCCGGGAGCAAGGGCATTCGCGCCAGACGGTCGGCAAGGCGATGCATGTCCTCGTGGACGAGGGCCTGATCTACCGGGTGCCGGGTCTTGGCTACTACGTCAGCTACGGCGTAGCGGGCGTCGCCAGGTTCTGACGCGCTGGCCCCGCCCAGGGACCGCTCACCCGCAATGGCTGACATGGATGAGCGGGATGCGGGTAGGCGCTGCTGAGGATGCGGTGTAGTGCTGCGGAAGGAGTGGTCGATCGTGGGCTGGTTCAGGGGATCGCGGCGCGCCGGGCGGCACGCCGGCGGGCCGACCTGGCGGGAGCGCAGGGCCGCGGAGCGGACCGCGAAGGCCGAGGCCTCGCTGCGGGAGACCGAGCAGAAGATCCATCAGCTCGCCGACGAGGTCCGCGCCGACCTTAAGGGATCCTCCTAGCCGGGCCGACAGCTGTCGGGACGACCTGCCGGCGGGGTTCGTCGCCGCCGATGGCCTTCACTGAGCCAGGGCGGTGCCGCTGGCCGTCAGTCCTGGGCGTGGCGGTCCAGGAACTCGTAGATGTCGGCGTCGTCGACGCCGGGGAAGCTGCCCGCGGGCAGGGCGGCCAGGATGTGCGAGTGAGCCCGCGCGGACGGCCACGCCTTTCCCTCCCAGCGTTCGGCGAGCGCGGCTGGCGGACGGCTGCAGCACTCGCCGTCCGGGCAGGCCGAGCGCTTCCTCGTCGTCGCCTCCCGGCCGCGAAACCAGCGGGAATGCTCGAACGGCACGCCGAGGGTGATGGCGAATCCCCGGTCGGCCCGCGGGTCGACCTGGGCGATGCAGAAGTAGCTGCCCGACGGGGTGTCGGAATACTGGCAGTAGGGCGAGAAGGGGTCGGCGGCCCCGAAGACCTGGCGCCCGGACCACTCGCGGCACATCCGCTGCCCCTCGATCGCGCCTGAGGGGTCGGCGGGGAACAGCACCCCGTCGTTCTCGTAGGCCTTGTAGATGACGCCGCCCGCGTCGTTCTTCACGAAGTGGCAGGGCAGGTCCAGGTGATGGGTGGCCAGGTTGGTGAACCTGTGCGCGGCCATCTCGTAGGACACGGAGAACAGGTCCACCAGGTCCTCGACCGCGATGTCGCGTGACTGCTTCGCGCCGGCCAGCACCGCCACCGCTGCGGGCTCGGGCATGAGCACCGCGGCGGCGAAGTAGTTCGCCTCCACCCGCTGGCGCAGGAAGTCGGCGAAGTCGCGCGGTGCCCGGTGGCCGAGCAGGAAGTGGCCGAGGGCCTGCAGCACGATCGCCCGCGGCGAATGGGCGCCGACGCTTTCCTGCTTGACGTAGAACCGCCGGTTCCTCAGGTCGGTCAGCGACCGCACCGACCTCGGCAGGTCCTGGACGTACCGGACGGCGAAGCCGTGACGGGCCACCACCGAGACCAGCATGCCCTGGGAGAGCGCGCCGCCTGAGTACCCGCCGGCCTCCAGCGCGGCCGCCGCCTCGCGCTCGACGTCGGAGAAGTAGTTCCCGCGCTCGCGCATGGCCTCGCGCAGCGCGGCGTTGGCGGCGCGGGCCTCCTCCGGGGTGGCGGTCGGCTTGGACTGCTGCGCCCGCAGCTCGGCCGAGACCGCGACGAGGTGCTCAAGCACGTCGGTGGGGACCCGCGACCCGACCTTCAGCGGCGGCAGGCCGAGCCTGCGGTAGGACGGGTCCTGCTGCGCGTCGGCCAGGGCGATCTCGAGCTGCGCCCGGCGGCTCGGCGGCTGGCGGCTGAGCAGCTCGGTCACCGGCACGGACAGCGCGCCCGCCAGCTGCTCGACAAGCGACAGCTTGGGCTCACGGCGGCCGTTCTCGAGCAGCGAGAGCACCGACGGGGCACGGCCCACGCGCTCTCCAAGCTCGGCGAGCGTCAGTCCGCGGGTCCGGCGCAGGTGCCGGACCCGCTGCCCGAAGGTTACAAGGTCTATACCATCGGCTTGCGCCAAATTTCGCGGATCTTTCATGATGAAGGTGAGCATAACTTGTCGGCTTGGCAAAAAGTGAAGAACTTTACAACTATTGGGCCTATCCTCGCGCCTGCCTGGGCGGACACGCTTGAGAAGAGGTAAGGCATCAGCACCTGAGAAAGGCAGCACAGTGGACACGATCAGCCAGCAGGCGGCCAGGATAGGCAAGGAATGGGAGACCGACACCCGCTGGAAGGGCATCGAGCGGACGTACTCTGCCGAGGACGTGGTGCGCCTGCGCGGCACTGTGACCGAAGAGCACACGCTGGCCAGGCGCGGCGCCGAGCGGCTGCACCAGCTGCTGGCATCCGAGGACGCCGTCACGGCGCTCGGCGCGGTGACAGGAAACCAGGCGGTCCAGCAGGTGCGGGCCGGCCTCAAGGCCATTTACCTGTCCGGCTGGCAGGTGGCGGCGGACGCGAACCTGGCCGGGCAGACCTACCCCGACCAGAGCCTGTACCCGGTCAACTCGGTGCCGCAGGTGGTCCGCAGGATCAACAACGCGCTGCTGCGCACCGACCAGATCACCTGGTCAGAGTCGGCGGACGGCGACGTGCGCGAGCAGCCGTACTGGCTGGCGCCGATCGTCGCGGACGCGGAAGCCGGCTTCGGCGGGGTGCTGAACGCGTTCGAGCTGATGAAGTCCATGATCGCGGCCGGGGCCGCGGGGGTGCACTGGGAGGACCAGCTGGCCTCCGAGAAGAAGTGCGGGCACCTGGGCGGCAAGGTGCTGATCCCGACCGGCCAGCACGTCCGCACGCTGAACGCGGCGCGGCTGGCCGCGGACGTGTGCGGCGTGCCGACGCTGGTGATCGCGCGCACGGACGCGCACGCCGCGACCCTGCTCACTTCCGACACCGACGAGCGGGACCGCCCGTTCGTGACCGGCGACCGTACCGCCGAGGGTTTCTACCGGGTGCGGAACGGCATCGAGCCGTGCATCGCGAGGGGCCTGGCGTACGCGCCGTACTCCGACCTGCTCTGGATGGAGACGTCCACCCCGGACCTAGACGTGGCCAGGGAGTTCGCCGAGGGCATCAGGAGCGTCTACCCGGACCAGCTGCTCGCCTACAACTGCTCCCCGTCGTTCAACTGGCGCGCGCACCTGGACGAGTCCACGATCGCGAAGTTCGGCAAGGAGCTCGCCGCCATGGGCTACCGGTTCCAGTTCATCACGCTGGCCGGATTCCACGCGCTCAACTACTCGATGTTCGACCTGGCCACGGGCTTCGCCGCGGAGGGCATGCCCGCCTACGTCAGGCTCCAGCAGGCCGAGTTCGGCGCGGAGAAGCTCGGCTACACCGCCACCCGGCACCAGCGCGAGGCGGGCACCGGCTACTTCGACCTGGTCACTTCCGCTATCTCGCCGAATGCGGAGACCGTTGCGCTGGCCGGCTCGACCGAGGCCGAGCAGTTCCACCCCGCGGCGTCATAGCGCCCCCGTCATAGCGGCGGAGTCCGGTAGGCCGCGCCGACCTGGTTCGGGCTGGCCGCGACCGAGTCGAGGAGATCGCCGACTTCGGCCAGGTCCAGCGGCTTGGTGAGGTAGGAGATGACTCCGCCGTCGCGCATGTCGCGGATGATGGCGGGCGCTGCCTCCGCGGACAGGACCGCGACGGGAATGCCCGCGGTGGCCGGCTCCGCCTTCAGGCGCTTGAGAACCTCGCAGCCGCTCAGGTCGGGGAGGTGCAGGTCGAGCAGGACGAGGTCGGGAACCTCCCGGAGCGCGCGTTCGAGCCCGGCCCGGCCCGTCCTGGCCGACTGCAGGTGGACGGCCGGCCTTGACTTGACGAACCTGGAGACCACCTCAATGTTGGCGGGGTTGTCCTCGATGTACAGCACGCGGACGGCCCCGCTGCCAGGGCTGGCTGGCGCGGCCCGCGGGACCGGCACCGCATGGCCGTCTTGGACCGCGATGATGTCCGGGGCACGGGGCAGAGTGACGGTGAAGGACGAGCCCTCGCCGACCGTGCTGGACGCGGTGAGCTGGCCGCCCATCGCGAGGGCCAGGGCCAGGGCCAGGGGCAGCCCGATCCCGGTGCCCTCGATCCCGGTCTGCTCGGCACCGAGCCGCTCGAACGGCAGGAAGATCCGCTCCAGGTTCGCGGCCGATATGCCCGGGCCCGTATCGGTCACCACCACGCTGGCCAGGTCCGGTCCGTCCGCGCGGCAGCTGACCGATACCTCGCCGCCCTGATGGTTGTACTTGATCGCGTTGTTGACCAGGTTCAGCATGATCTGGCCGAGTCGCTGCCTGTCGGCGTGCACCGCCAGGCCCGGCTCCGGGCAGTACTGACCGACGCTGATCGAGCGCTCGGCCGCCAGCGGCGCCATCAGCTGGCAGGTCTCCTCGACGAGCAGCTGCACCTGAACCGGCTCCACGGACAGGCTGAACCCGCCGGACTCGATCCTGGCGATGTCGATCAGCTCGTTGATCAGGGCGAGCAGATGACGCCCGGCCACGAGGATGCGCTCCACGCTCTCCCTGTCGTCGTTGCCGAGGTCCGACAGCTGCAGCAGCTGGGTGAACCCGAGCACCGCGTTCAGTGGCGTCCGCAGTTCATGGCTGGTGTTGGAGAGGAACGCGTTCTTGGCCTGAGTGGCCCGCACCGCCTCGTCCCGCGCAGCCATGAGCTCGTCGGCCCGGCGGTCAAGGAGCGCGGCCCGGCTGTCCAGGAGTCCCTTGGCGCGCGTCAGCGCGCCTGCCAGCTGGCCGAACTCGTCGCCCGCCGCTCGTACCGGCTCCAGGTCCTGGCCCGCGCCCAGCCGGATGGCGTTCGTGGCGGCTTCGGCGACGCGTTTGGAGATCCCCGAGGTGAACAGGGCACCGCCGATCATTCCCGCCAGGATGCCCAGGACCAGGCCGATGGCGTTGAGCACGTCGATCTCGTGCTCCATGTGGCTGATCAGGGCACGCCTGGGCAGCAGGCTCGCGGCCGAGCCGCCGGTCAGGCTGGTGATCTGGCGCCGGAGCCGGTCCATGCTGGTCTTGTCGGCCACCAGTTGCTGCCGCAGCGCCCCGGACGAGATGCCGACCGCGATCTCCGAGCGCAGCCGCTCCAGGTCGGTCATCACCTTGGTTGTCGTGGCGGCCACCGTCCGCTCCGAGGCACCGTCCCGCTCGGCGACAGCGGCGGCGCTAAGCGCGGTCAGATCCTTGGGCACGTGGGTCAAGGCGGTGTTGTACGGCTCGAGGAACAGCGTTTCGCCAGTGGCGGCGTAGCCCCGGACGCCCGTCTCGGCGTTCAGCACGTCGGTCAGCAGCTGATTGCCGGCGTTGGTCAAGCTGGAGGAGGCTATCCCTGCCGCCCGCGTCTGCCGCTCGTTGTACTGCAGCGCCAGGCTGGAGGAGGTAACGCCGACCAGGGCGATCAGCGGCACCGCCAGCACGATCATGCCCTTGATCCGCACAGGCTGATCCAGCCACCACCGCCTCAGTCGGCCATGACGGGCTGCCTGCGGCTCCGACGGAGCCTTACCCGATCTCACAGATCCCCCGGTCCCCCCGACTTACCTTCCCATCCCCTGGCCTGCCTGCGTCAACACTGATTGTAGTCTCCCAGTTACGGACCGATAAACCAAATATGTCTCAGTGGTTTACCGGCCTAACCTGCTGGCGGGGGCACGAGACGCGGTCCCAAGTCCGAGAGGGATCACGGCCGGGCTCCGGTGAGCGTGCCGACCGTGCCGTCCCTGACAACGACCTCACGGTCGGCGTAGGCCGCGATACGGGCATCGTGGGTGACCAGGACGACGGTGGTGCCTTGCTCGCGGGCGGCGGCGGTGAGCAGGTCCATCACCAGTTCGCCCGACACCGAGTCCAGCGACCCGGTCGGCTCGTCGGCGAAGAGCACCTCCGGGCCGGCGACCAGGCCGCGAGCCAGCGCGACCCGCTGGGCCTGCCCGCCGGACAGCTCCCCGGACCTGCGGTTCTCCAGGCCGTCCAGGCCGAGCGTGCCGAACCACTTCCTGGCCGCCTCCATCGCCGGGCCGCGCCGGGCGCCGGACAGCAGCAGCGGCAGCGCGACGTTCTCCTCCGCGGTCAGCTCGGGGACCAGCTGACCGGACTGGAACACGAACC
>JBOHCG010000231.1:0-10882 GCA_050698735.1 Streptosporangiaceae bacterium
GGCCTTGCCGGCGTCCGCGGCCTTGCCGGCGTCCGTGGCCTTGCCGGCGTCCGCGGCCTTGCCGGCGTCCGCGGCCTTGCCGGTCTTTGCGGTCTTGCCGCTCGTTCGAGCCGCCGCGTCTGCGCCGCCGAGCAGCCGGACGTTGCCGGTCTTGTCGAAATCCCTGGCCTTGGGGACCCTCGGGGTGGTCGCGGTCTCAGCGGTCGCCGAGTCCTGTGCGGCCGCTGAGGTTTGGGGAGTTCCGCTGGTCTTAGGAGTCCTGCTGGCCTTGGGAGTCCTGCTGGCCTTGGGGGCCTCAGGAGTGACGGGCTCCGCTGCCTCCCGCGCCGCGGGGACACTGTCCGCGGCGGCGTCGTTGTCGGTGACGGTGACCGTTTCCTGCGGCACCGTTTCTGTCGGCTCTGGCGCGCGGGCTCGGGGCACGTCGGCGTCCGCGGGTGTCTTGTTCCTGAGCTTGTCCGTGATGAGCAGAAGCTGGCCGATCCCGGCGAATACGCCGCGCAACGCCTGCGCAGGGATTTCCTTGAGCCGATCACTGACCTGCGGGACGCGCATGTCACACTCTCCCTTGATGACGGGCGCCGCTCGGCACCCGGGCAGGAGCGCCGGTACATCGCTGTTCGTCAGCGCGTGTTCCCTGCCGGGTAATCTTTGCGCCTTCTGCTGGCCGGCCGCAACATCCGCCACCCAGTCGCTGCGCCTTTTCTGCGCCCTATGTCCTCCCACCGCGAAATCAGCCTCTCAAGCCCGCGACGCGTCCTGTGTCGAGTACCACTTCACGTAGGTCCCGCTCGTCCCATCGGCACCCGCAGCATCCGATTTCATAGGTACTGGGTGTGGCATCGTGTACCAAAATCGGTATGCAGTGCCACACTGACTACCTCCCCGCCACACTGACTACCTCCCCGCCACACTGACTACCTCCCCGCCACACTGACTACCTCCCCGGCCGGAGCGGCCACGGCTCTAACTGTCTCAGCAGCCACAGGCGCCTCATCAGCTGCGCGCACCGGGAGCTGCCGCCTACTGCCGCCTGCTACCTCCTAGGTCGCCAATGCCGCCGAGCGCCCGAGGGCGGCGGACTGGATGGCCTGGCCAGCGTGCTAGCGTCGAATTATGGCTAGCTCAGACGTGCCGGAACGGCCTGCCGCAAAGCAGACACCGCGACGTGTCCTGCTCGCCAAGCCGCGTGGCTACTGCGCCGGAGTCGACCGGGCGGTGCAGGCGGTCGAAATGGCGCTGGACAGATTCGGGCCGCCCGTCTACGTGCGCAGGCAGATCGTGCACAACACGTACGTCGTCAGCTCGCTGGAGAAACGCGGCGCGATCTTCGTCACGGAGGTAGACGAGGTGCCACGCGGCGCGCTCGTGGTGTTTTCCGCGCACGGCATCGCGCCCGAGGTGCGCGCGGACGCGGAGCGCCGCGGGCTGCGTGCCATCGACGCCACCTGCCCGCTCGTCACCAAGGTGCACAGCGAGGCGCGCCGTTTCGCGGCCAAGGACTACGACATCCTGCTGGTCGGACACGATGGGCACGAGGAGGTAGTCGGCACGACGGGGGAGGCCCCGGCCAGCATCCGTCTGGTAGAAAGCGCCGACCAGGCCGCGGACATCGAGGTCAGAAACCCGCAAAGGGTCGTCTGGCTGTCCCAGACCACGCTGTCCGTGGACGAGACCGCGCAGACCGTCAGCGCGCTGCGGGAGCGATTCCCCGCGCTGCTCGACCCGCCGAGCGACGACATCTGCTACGCGACGCAGAACCGCCAGGCCGCCGTCAAGGCCATCGCCGGCCAGTCAGACCTCGTCCTCGTGGTGGGCTCGGCGAACTCCTCTAACTCGGTCCGGCTCGTCGAGGTGGCAAGGGACCACGGCGCGCCCGCCGCCTACCTGGTGGACGACGCCGGCGAGATCGAGGCGCACTGGCTGGACGGGGTCACGACGGTCGGCGTGACCAGCGGGGCCTCGGTGCCAGAGGAGCTGGTCTCCTCGGTGCTCGGGAAGCTCGCGGGATACGGGTTCGGTGCCGTAGAGGAAGTAGAGGCGGTGGAGGAGCACATGACGTTCGCTCTCCCGCGCGAACTGCGTACTCCCACAGCCGACGGCTCCCGCCAGGCCGGATAATCTCCGGCGCACCCACCGCTCGTTCCCGGCCGTCCGCGACGGCCGGACATCGCGCACCGCCGCGCGCAGGTCGCCGGTCAGCACCGTAGACAGCCTGGGCCGCCTCGGCCGCCAGCCGCGGCCGAACGCGATCGCGATCGTCAGCCCGGTCCCTATGAACAGCCACGGGGCCGAGGTAGCCAGCGTGACCAGGATCCCCTCCGCGACCGCGAAGCCGCCCGACGCCGTGAGCACCTGGGCAAACACGCACGCGGCGAAGAAGGTAAGCGGCGGGCTCACCACCACGGCGCGCAGCCCGCCCGGCCGGGTGTAGCAGGTGACCGCCCCGCAGGACAGCAAGAAGATCACGTCGCCGAGCGCGCTCCACCCCGTCCATGCCGCGAACAGCAGGCCGAGGAAGGTCGCCCCGAACAGCACCACGACCGCGCCGCGCCCGGTGAGCTTGATAGACGCCGATCTGCGCGGCCGCGGGCGCCCCGGCCGCACGCCACCCGAGGCCCCAGCAGGACGCGCGGCACCCGAGGCGCCAGCCGGACGTCCAGGACGCACGGAGGTCGAGGTGCCAGTGGGACGTGCCGGGCCAGTAGGGCTTGAGGTGTCAGCAGGACGCACGGGGCTTGAGGTGTCAGCAGGACGCACAGGGCTTGAGGTGTCAGCGGGACGGGCTGGATCAGCGGGGCGCGCGGAGCCCACGGGACCCGCCGGTCGGCGCGCCTCCGCCCTGGCGTTTGCGCTCTGGCTCATCGAGCGGCACGCACCAGCCCGACCCTGTGGTCGATCTGTGCAGCCTCGGCATCGGCAGGCTCCATTTCAACGGACGCGCCGAGCCCGCCGGGCCGCAGCCCGGCGGGCCGTGCCTCGGCAGGCTCGCCGATCTCCTCTACAAGTTCCGGCGCGGCCAGGCCCCTCGTCGTCTCCGAGACCGACCCGGGCGCGGGCAGTTCCGTCCCCACGACGCCGAACTCATTCAGCTTCCGCGCGCTGACAAGCACCCGGCTCTCCAGTGACCCGACGGCCTGGTTGTACGCGGTCACCGAGGCGGTCAGCGAGCGCCCGAGACGATCCACATGCCGCCCGAGCCCGGCCAGCCGGTCGTACAGCTCCCTGCCGAGGTCGAAGACGGCGCGCGCGTTCTGCGACAGCGCCTCCTGCTGCCACGCGTACTGCGCGGTGCGCAGCATCGTGATCAGCGTGGTCGGGGTCGCGATGTGCACCCGGCGGGCGAGCGCGTACTCAAGCAGTTCCGGTTCCCGTTCCAGCGCCGGGGCCAGGAACGCCTCGCCGGGAATGAACAGGATCACGAACTCGGGCGACGGGCTCAGCGCCGTCCAGTAGGCCTTGGCGGCCAGCCGGTCGACGTGCTCCTTCAGATGCCGCGCATGCGCCTCCAGCCGAGCCGAACGCACCTGATCATCACCGGCCTCCGCCGCCTCCAGGTACGCGGCGAGGGACACCTTGGAATCCACCACGATGCTCTTGCCGCCGGCCAGCCTGACCACCATGTCCGGCCGCACCGTGCCGTCCGCCGTGCTGAGCGTGACCTGCTCGTCGAAGTCGCAGCGGGCGGTCATCCCGGCCAGCTCGACCACCCGGCGCAGCTGCAGCTCGCCCCACCGGCCCCTGGCCTCGGGCCGCCGCAGCGCGGTGACGAGCTGCTGGGTCTGCACCCGCAGCTGCTCGGAGGCATGCCGCGCGATCGCGACCTGCTCCGCGAGCGCCGCGTGCGAGAGCGTCCTTGCCCTGTCCGACTCCCGCAGCTGTTCCTCAACCCTGCCAAGGGTCTCCCGGAGCGGCTCGACCAGGTGCTCGACCGCGGCACGGCGGACCTCGAGCTCCGTCGCCGCGTTCGCGTTAGCCGCCTGCAGCCGCCCCTCGGCGACCCGGAGGAACCGGGCCGTGCTCGCGTCGAGCGCCTGCGCGGACAGCGCCGCGAACCGATCGCCGAGCTGGTCGTTCAGGTCGGCGGCCGCGGACGGCACCCGGCCGCGGGCGTACAGGTATCCGATCGCTGCCCCGATGAGGATCCCGAGGAGCAGTCCGGCAACCAACGAGACTGCACTCATATGCACCGATGATCTCACCGTGAGTGCTGAACCCCCAGGCGACACGCCCGGCATGGGACATAAACGCCGCCGCCAGCGCGGTGATCGTGCGCAAGACGAGCACCACCGCCCGTTCTGCATAAATAAAGGGCAGCGCCGAAGCCGGCGGGCAGTAGGGCAGCGGTCAGCACCGAAGTCGCGGCGCCAGCCCGGCCCTGTCGGGCTCGCTGTCCCGGTAGGTCCGCTCGGCGAAGTCAAGGAGCCGTTCCACGTCGGCCAGGTTGGACGCGAGCCCGAGCGACACCCGGATCGCGCCGCCGCTCGGCAGCCCGATGATCTTCAGGTAGTCGTCCACGGTCTGCACGTTCCGCTGCAGGAACCCGCGCCAGCCCCGAAGGGCGTCGCTGGTCAGCCCGAACGCCCATTCCCCGGCCCCTGGGTTGCAGAAGCAGCCGGTCCGCAGCGAGATGCCCGCCGCGCTCGTGTCCCGCGCCACGGCGCGCTCGTCGACCACCGCGCCATGCTCGTCCATGAAGTTGAACGCCACCGTGGCCCCGCGCCCCGCAAGATCCTGCGGCCCGTAGACGCACGTCATCGGCGCGCCGTTGCTGTGCTTGAGCCCGGCAAGCCCGTCGAGCAGCCGGCCGGTCAGGCACATGACCCGGCGGTGGATTAGGTCGATGCCGATGCCGGAGATCCAGTCCAGGCCGGTGGTGACGTCCGGGATGCCGAGGAAGTTCAGCGTGCCGTCCTCGAACGCGGTCTCGTCGTCTACCATCCGGTGCCAGCCGCCCCGCACGCTGGCCCCCACGATGGTGCCGCCGGAGAACCACGGCCGGCGCAGCTTGGCAAGCGAGTCCCGCCGGGCCAGCAGGGTGCCGATCCCGGTCGGGTAGCCGAACAGCTTGTACCAGCTCACGGTCACGAACTCGGGCTTGACCGCGGCGAGGTCGAGCCGGTTGGTCGGCACGAACGCGGCCGCGTCGAGCAGCACGTCGTAGCCGGCCGCCTGGGCGCGGCCCACCCAGGCCAGCGGGTGCTGGACGCCGCTGAAGTTGCTCTGCGCCGGGTAGCCGAACAGGCCGTGCCCACGCCCGAGCGCGGTGTCCACGTCCTGGTCGGTGATCCGCAGGTCGGGGGAGAGCCTGGCGTACCTGACCCGGGCGTGCCGGCCGTGGGCGAACTCGCGCAGGCCGTTCACCGAGTTGTGGTTGTCCGCGGTGAGCACAAGCCGCGACGTCGGCCCGAACGGGTACGCCTCGCCGACCAGGCGGCACGCACCGGTGGCGTTCGGCGTGAAGATGACCGCGTACTCCTCGCGCGGGGCGTTGAAGTAGCGCAGGACCGCCTCCCTGGCCTGCTCGATCAGCTCGGTCGAGGCCAGCGACGTCGGGTTGTCCGAGTGCGGGTTGCCGAAGCACCCGCCGCGCAGCCGCTCGGTGTGCGCCCGCAGTTGGGCGTCCGCGGCCAGCCCCGAGCCGGTGTAGTCGAGGTAGGTGTGCCCGCCGGCGTCCAGGTAGCCGTACTCGGTCGCGCGCAGTTCGTCCAGCCGGGCCGTGTCGGCGTAGTCAGGATAAGTGGCGGCAAAATCCGACATCACGACCCCCTCGCGAACCGTTCCTCCCCTTAACGGTAAACCCGCGACGTTAATTAAGCATCGAGCGATCCGGTGCCAATATTTCTGACCGTAATTACCGGTTTTATGCCGCCCATTCAACCGAGGTCCTGCTCCGGCCGCCCGCCGTAGCCGACCCTCCCGCCGCTCCAGCGTCCGTCATTCTTAATTTGGCCGAACGAGCCGTGGTATCACTCCCGCGCACGCCCGCGCATCCCGGCAGGCGACATTTCGGGCATTCCCGCGCCATCAACCGCGCGCTCGGCGGCAACGATGGACCATCGTGGTTGTTCCTTCCACCACGATGGACCATCGTCGTGGTACCCGGCCGCCGATAGACTCGCGCGGGTGAGTTTGTCTATCGGGATCGTCGGGCTGCCGAACGTCGGCAAGTCCACCCTGTTCAACGCGCTGACCCGGGCGGGCGCGCTGGCGTCCAACTACCCGTTCGCCACCATCGACCCGAACGTCGGCGTGGTGGGAGTCCCCGACCCCCGCCTGGCCGAGCTGGCCAAGCTGTACGACTCGGCCCGGATCGTGCCCGCCTCGGTGCGGTTCACCGACATCGCGGGCCTGGTCCGCGGCGCCTCGCAGGGCCAGGGGCTCGGCAACCAGTTCCTCGCCCACATCCGCGAGACCGACGCGATCTGCCAGGTCGTGCGCGTGTTCGCCGACCCGGACGTCACGCACGTGGAAGGCGACGTGGCGCCGGAACGCGACATCGAGATCGTCGTCACCGAGCTGATCCTCGCCGACCTGCAGACGCTGGAGAAGGCGCTGCCCAGGCTGGCAAAGGAAACCAGGGCCGCCAGGGACCCGCAGCGAGCCCAGGTAGCGGCGGCCGCGGCAGAGGCGCAGCGCCTGCTCGACCAGGGCGTCACGCTCTTCGCCGGGGCCGCCGCCGCCGGGGCTCTGCTAGATTCTGCTGGCCTGTCCGCGCTGCGCGAGCTGCAGCTGCTGACCGCCAAGCCGTTCCTCTACGTCTTCAACTGCGACGTGGCCGAGCTAACCGACGACGACCTGCGTAAGCGCATGTCCGCGCTGCCGGTGTTGGTCAGCGCTGGGCCCGCCGAGGCGATCTTCCTGGACGCCAAGACCGAGGCCGACCTGGCCGAGCTGCCCCCCGCCGAGGCCGCCGAACTGCTCGCCGAGGCGGGCCTGGGCGAGCCGGGCCTAGCGCAGCTTGCCCGCGCCGGGTTCCGCGCGCTCGGCCTGCAGACCTTCCTTACCGCCGGTCCGAAGGAGACCAGGGCCTGGGAGATCCGGGCCGGCGCCACGGCGCCGGAGGCGGCCGGCGTCATCCACACCGATTTCCAGCGCGGCTTCATCAAGGCCGAGGTGGTCTCCTACGATGACCTGATCGCGGCGGGCTCGATGAACGCCGCCCGCGCCGCGGGCAAGGTCCGCATCGAAGGCAAGGACTACATCATGCGCGACGGCGACGTAGTCGAGTTCCGCTTCAACGTCTGAGGCTCAGCAGAGCGGGTCCGAGTTCAGCGGCAGGTATATCGTGCCGTGACCGTGCTATACCGCGGCGGTGCTCTACTTGAGTCAGGTGGTTGACCGGTGTCAACCTGCGCTGCCCAGCTCAGGCCAGGTGCCGGGGCCGTCGGCGAGCCGCCGGAGGACGTCCGGCACTAGGCGCCGGACTGCGATGGCGTCTGCCTGGCGCGGACGGGAACGCTCTCGAAGCCGCGCAGCACGAGCAGCGGGCGCCGGGTTGGCGGGGCGGCCAGCTTGAGCGCCGGGTACCGCCGGGTCAGCTCCTCGATGGCGATGCGGCCCTCCAGCCGGGCCAGCGAGGCGCCGAGGCAGTGGTGCATGCCGAGCGAGAAGGCCAGGTGCCGACCGGGATCTGGCCGGTCAATCCGGAACTCGTCGGGCTGCTCGAAGACCCCTGGGTCGCGGTTGGCGCCGCCGATGAACACGATGACGGGCTTGCCCGCCGCGATCATCCTGCCGCCGGCCTCGACATCCTCTGTGGTGATCCGGGCGGTCAGCTGCACCGGGCTGTCGTAGCGGAGCATCTCCTCGATCGCCGCAGGTATCAGGGCCGGATCCTGGCGGAGCCTGTCCCAGCTGTCGGGGTCGCCAAGCAGGGCGACCGTGCCGTTTCCGATCAGGTTCACGGTGGTCTCGAACCCGGCGATCAGCAGCACCAAGGCCGTGCTCACCAATTCCCCGGAACTCAGCCGGTCGCCCTCCTCCTCGGCCGCGATGAGCGCGGACAGGATGCTGTCGTCGGGATTGGCTCGGCGCTCGCGCACCAGATCCTGGAGGTAGCCGGTTAGCGCCACCTCCGCGGCGCGAGTCTGCGCCTGCGCGGCCGCCGCCGTCTGGGGGTCCATGGTGGCGGCCACGTCATGACCCCAGGCCCGGAACTGTGCCCGGTCTTCAGCTGGCACGCCGAGCAGGTGGCAGATGACCGCGATCGGGAGCGGGAAGGCCAGCGCGTCGATCAGGTCGAATCCCGCTGCGCCGTCCGCGGCTGCCAGCAGCCGGACCGTGACCTCGCGGATCCACCGCTCAAGGCCGGCGATGGCCCTCGGGGTGAACGCGCCGGCCACGAGCCGGCGCAGCCGGGTGTGGTCGGGCGGGTCCATCGAGAGCAGGTTCACGGCGGGCAGCGCGGCCCGCGGGTCATCCGGCGGGTAGGACGGCGGCCGGTAGCCGCGCTGGTGCACCGGCGAGCTGCTGAACACGCCGAGCGGGCTGCGCACCAGGCCGCGCCGTCGCAGCGGACTCGAGCGCCGGCTCCAGGAGATAGCTGCCGCCGATGGTGACGAGCCCACCGGGGAACCACTCCCGTCCAGGCCTGGACCATCGGGCTCGCGATGGTGGTCGGCCTGCAGATCTACCAGCGCCTGGCCCCCGGCCTCGTCACGCCGGAGGTGTTCGAGCGCGCGCTCGGCCTGCTGGCCGACCTGTAAACAGGGCAGTGAGCACCTGGTCCCGACCCACCGCACAGCCGCTAGGACAGATCATGGCCGAACGCCTCACCATGCGCGCCTTCCATGCCGACGAGCGCACCCGCGACTGGCGGGTCGTCGGCGACGGCGCCACCGCGGTCTTCCGCACCGGCTCGTTCGCCGCCGGCGCCCGGCTCGTCCAGGCGATCGCCGCGGCTGTCGGGGACGCCGGGCCGCACCATCCGGACGTCGACCTGCAGCACGACACCGTCACGATCCGGCTGCTCACCGCAACGCCCGACTACATGGGCATGACCGCCAGCGACCTTGAACTGGCGGTTCGGATCTCGGACCTGGCCCGCGAGCAGGGGCTCGCCGCGGACCCGACGCTGATCCAGACCGTCCAGGTGACCATCGACGCCCTGGTCAGCGCGGACGTGATGCCGTTCTGGGCGGCCGTGCTCGGGTACGAGCGGCGGGCGGACAGCCCGGACGAGGACCTCATCGACCCGCGCTGGCGCGGCCCGTCGATCTGGTTCCAGGACATGGACGCGCCCCGCCCGCAGCGCAACCGCTTCCACATCGACGTCTGGGTGCCGCCGGACCTGGCCGGGGCGCGCGTCGCCGCGGCCCTCGCGGCCGGCGGGCGGATGGTCCGCGACGCATCGCCGACGTGGTGGACGCTCGCCGACGCCGAGGGCAACGAGGTCGACGTCACCTCGGCGACCGGCCGCGACTGACATCGCCGTCGAGATAACGCTGGATGGTAGGTGCGATCATGGCGACGATGTCGTCGTCGTCCATGCCTTCGGAACCCTAGCCCGGGTGGCCCTGCCCGGGGGCAGGTCCTTCTCTCAGGGAAATAGCCCTCGCATTTCGCGATGCAAATTTAATTGCGTCAGGCAGGACGGTTTGCGGCGCAGCGCACTCCCACCGTCCAGCTAGGCCACGGCATGCCTGCCAGGGCGGATGCGCATACTGGGATTTCTTGTCAGCGCCGGATGAGTGCGCCTTCCGAGGGGCAGGTGACTCATATCCCGTGGCCTGCGCGTGCACCTTAAATGCCGCAATAACGAAGGAAAGCATGCTCAAGGTCTAGACGCAGTGTAATCAGATGATTACTATAGGTATCAGGCTGGCCGGCTGCCCCCTGGAACCGCGCAAGAGAGAGGGCCTGACCGTGAACGTCGCCCCGATGCGAACCGTCGCCGATCCGGCCGTGTCTTACCTCCCGCACATGCGCAGCCCGGCCAACTGGATCACGCTGGCTGGGCTGGCGGCCGGGCTGGCGGCCGGGCTTGTCGTCGTCTCCCGCGGTGCTCTGTGGGAGGTGGCAGCGCTGATCGGCGCCGCGATGGTCGCCGACCTTCTCGACGGGGCCGTGGCCCGGCGCACCGGCACCGCGTCCGCATTCGGCCACGGCTTCGACAGCCTGGCCGACACGGTGAGCTTCGGTGTCGTGCCCGCCTTCGCGGCCTGGTCCGCGCAGCTGCACCAGCTGGGCGCGGCCGGGTTTGCCGCGGCCGTGCTCTGGGGCATCGCCGTGGCGGCCAGGCTCGCCCTCTACCTTGTCCGCGGCCACCAGCCCGTTAACTGCGGGCTGCCGTGCCCGCCCGCCGGGGTCGCCCTGGTCGCCCTGGCGGCGTCCGGTGCGCCGGCCGGATGGGTGCTCGCCGCGGCCGTGGCGCTGTCCGCGGCCATGCTCGCGCCGGTCCCAGTTCCCGTCACCTTCGCTCTCAAGGAGCTGTCGCATGCCCCAGACGCCAACCCACTGGCTGATCACCCGGCAGCTAGCGCGGTCCGCGTTCCCCGGTGACCGGGCGGCGCAATCCGCCGCCCAGCTCGGCGCGGTCCTGCCCGACCTGTACTACTGGGCCAGGGGCGCCGCCCTGGCCGCCCGGCACCGCCGTTGGGATCCCGCGTACGTCGACGCCGGCCGGGAGACTCGCTGGCCGGACAAGGCGCTGCACTCCATGCTGCCGCCGGCCGCGCTGGCCGTGGCCGCCGGCCTGAGGCGCAGCCGCGTCCTGGGCGCGTTCGCGGCCGCCTGGGCCGCGCACGTCGCCGCCGACATCCCCGTGCACGACGGCAGCTCCCGCCCGCCAGCCTGGCCGCTGTGGTCCTGGCGGTTCCGGTCCCCGGTGGCCGCCGACGAGCCCGGCCACCACGCCCGCCAACCACAGTGAGCCGTGTTC
>JBOHCG010000232.1:0-10863 GCA_050698735.1 Streptosporangiaceae bacterium
TCCAGCTCGCCGCCTACCGCCTCGCCTGGGCCGCGCTGGCGGACGTCCCCGTCGGGCAGGTGCGGGCGGCCTTTTACTATGTCGCGCACGACCTGACCGTGCGCCCGGCCGACCTGCTCGACGAGGCCGGCCTGGCCGCGCTGATCGAGCACGTCCCGCCCGGCGAGTGATGCCGCCGGCCTAGATGTGCTCGGAGACCACCACCGCCCGGGTACCCGGCTCAACCGCCTCGAACACGTGCGGCACGTCGGCCGGATAGCGGATGTAGTCCCCGGGCCCGAGCTCCACCGGCTCGTCAGCCAGCCCGACAAGCGCCCGGCCCGCGCTGAGCACGACGTGCTCCACCACCCCCGGCATGTGCGGCCGCGACTCGCGTGCGTGCCCCGGTTCCGCGCAGATGCGGTACACGTCGTGCCGCGCCCCCGGCGGGCACGTGGCCAGCAGCGTGGCCTGGTAGTCGGCCTGCGCCGCCGACACGGTGGGCCCTTCCCCGGCCCGGATCACCTGGACGTGCGGACGAGGCGGGTCGAGCAGCCGCGAGATCGGCACGTCCAGCGCGACGCAGATCGCCCACAGCGTCTCCAGGCTCGGGTTGCCCGCGCCCGACTCCAGCTGGGACAGCGTGGACTTGGCGATCCCCGCCCGCCGCGCCACCTCGGTCAGCGACAGTTCCGCCCGCCGCCGCTCCCGCCGCAGCGACGCCGCGATGATCTCAAGTGGCGCACCCTGGGACGACGCCCCCCCACCGTCGGTCTCGTTCGACATAAAAGTTTACCGTTCGCTTTGACGAACACCCTGCCTGGCGTTCAGAATAAACTCCATGGGTTCGATATGCAGAACTCTAAGCCCGCGAGCGTTGAGGCCCGGCGTGTCGCGGACCTCAGCCCTGACCGGCCACGCCCGGCGCGACATCGCGCTTGCCCTGCTGGCCGTCTGGCTCATCGGCCTGTCCTACGGGGCCATCGCGGTCGCGTCCGGGTTCCCGCTCTGGTTTCCCGCCGCTCAGAGCATCCTGGTCCTGGCGGGCGCCTCGGAGTTCCTGTTCATCGGCATCGTGGCGGCAGGCGGCAACCCCATCGCCGCGGCCCTGGCCGGCCTGCTCGTCAACGCCCGCCACCTGCCCTACGGCCTGGCCCTGCCGGACGTGCTCGGCACCGGCTGGCGGCGGATCCTCGGCGCGCACGTGATGAACGACGAGAGCGTGGTCTTCGCCCTGGCCCAGGACGACCCTCCTGCCAAGCGCGCCGCCTTCTGGACCTGCGGCCTGGGCGTCCTGGTCTGCTGGCCCGGCGGCGCGATCCTCGGTGCCCTGATCGGCACCGCCGTCCGCGACACCAGCGCCCTGGGCCTGGACGCCATGTTCCCCGCCGTGATCCTGGCCCTGATCGTCCCCGCGCTCCGCGACCGCCCGACCCGCCGAACCGCCCTGGCCGGCGCCGCAATCGCCCTGGCCGCCGCCCCCTGGCTGCCTCCCGGGCTCCCCGTCCTTGTGGCGCTCGCCGCACTGCTCCTGCTCATCCCCCGGCGGCCCGCACCGACCCCCAAACACCCCGCCCCATGAAGGACACCACGCTGCTCATCGCGGGCATGGCGACGCTGTCCGCCGGTACGCTCGCGTTCCGCCTCTCCGGCCCCCTGCTGCGCAAACGCCTGACCTTCCCGCCGTGGGCCGAGAAGCTGCTGGGAACCGCCGCGGTCATCCTGCTGGCCGCCCTGGTCGCGACCACGGCATTGACCCAGGGCCACGCCTTCGTCGGCCCATCCCGCCCGGCCGGCGTCCTGGTCGGCGGCGTCCTGGCCTGGCGCAAGGCCCCGTTCCTTGTAGTCGTCCTAGCCGCCGCGGCCACGACCGCCGTCCTCCGCCTCCTCGGCGTGCCCTGACCCGTAACCGCGCCGCCCGCGGAATCTCATGCGGGCAGGCGGGTCGGCGCGACGCGCGGTCAGCCCTGAAGATAGCGCTCCACGGCCTCGACCTTGGCGGTGAGCGCACCGGTCACGCCCGGCCTGATATCGGCCTTGAGCACCAGGCTCACCCGCGGCGCCCGGGCCGCCACCGTGTCGACCGCCCGCTTGACCACGGCCATGGCCTCGTCCCAGTCTCCCTCGATCGTGGTGAACATGGCGTCGGTCCGATTGGGCAGCCCGCTGTCCCGCACGACCCGAACCGCCTCAGCCACCACCTTCCCAACCCCTTTCCCAGTACCAATCGGCGTCACAGAAAACGCAACCAGCACAACCCGCTCCTCTCCCTGGTCAATCTCTCCTGTAATTGAGCTCGCCCGTCGGCGCCGCAATTCGGTTCGCTCGTCAGCATGCCCTGCAATTCAGCATGCCCGCTCAGTCATGGCCCCAGGAGCCCGCCCGTGTCGATGACATTCCAACACAGAGAGCCGCTTTCAAACTGCCGAATGGTCGTGTCGCGTGTTGTGTTCGGGTTCAATTTTAGATACTATGTTCCCATAGGAGCGGAAATCGAAATCCAAGATCAATTACCTGAACGGGCGGTGGTTTATGGCCGCGGGACCGGCTCACGGGTCAGGGCGGGACGAGGATCCCGCCCGGCACGTCCCTGAGCTGGGTGAAGGGGAGCCGCTGCCACCGCCTCCTGGTCCGGCCGGCGCGGCGCAGGCCCCGGTTCCCGGGCAAGCCGATAACGCGCCCGTCCCGGTAGCACCCACCGTGGCCGGGGAGGCTGAGTTCCCTGCCGCCACCCCGGACTGGCTCGATTACGACGAATGGGCCGCGATCATGGCCGCCAGGGCGGATGAGGAAGAGTCCGTCGATCCGTACCTGGAGGATCCGCCGGATTGGGAGGAGATCGACGCGGCGATCGCGGAGGCCCGGGAGTTCACGGCGGCGGAGGCCCGGGACTGCGAGCATGCGGCGCGGATGTCGTTTTACGGCGGGTGGGGGGCGGTGGGTGCGGCGCCGGGGCGCCGCGGGCCGGGGCAGCCGGGGTCGGCGGCGTCGTTCCCGGGTGAGCATGCCAGCCCGGCGGCCGCGTTCGGGTCCGGCTTCGCGCTGGATACCGCTCCGGGCTGCGCGGTGCTGGCCGGGCTGGCCGACGCGGTGGCCGGCCCGGGCGACCGGTATCCCGGCGCGGCTGATGATGAGATCGTCGGGGTGATCTGTGCGTGGGCGCGGGTCGAGGCGCACGCCGCGGCCCGCAAGCTGGCCGCCATCGCGGAACTGATCCGTCGCCGCCCGGCCGAGGGCTGCGCCCCGCAGGCCTCCGCGCGGGATTCCGGGAAAGCCGCTGCGGCGAAGGGCGCCGCGGATCCGGAGCGAGACGGTGCGCAGATGCCGGAGGCGTGGGATGAGTTCGCGGTCGATGAGCTGTCGTGCGCGCTGGGGGAGTCCAGGGCCGCCGCCGGGGACTTGCTGGATCTGGCCCGTGACCTGGCTGCCCGGCTGCCCGGCACGATGGCCTTGCAGCGGGATGGGATCCTCAGCCAGCCCAAGGCGGACATCATCTCGCAGGCCACCAGCGCCCTGGACCCGGGTGAGGCGGCCGCGGCGGAGAAACTGGTCCTGGGCCGGGCCGCCCGGCTGACCCGGCCGGGGCTGCGCGCCGCCATCGCCCGCGCCGTCATGGAAGTCGCCCCGAAGAAGGCGAAGAAGCGCCGGGAGGTGGGGGCGGAGAAGACGCGGGTGGAGCGGTGGATGGAGGGCTCGGGCAACGCCGGCCTGGCCGGCCGGGAGCTGCCCTCGGCGCACGTGCTGGCCGCGGACCAGCGGATCACCGCGTGGGCGAAGGAGCTGCGGGCCGCTGGCCTGGACGGCGACATGGACGTTCTGCGCGCCAGGGCCTACCTGGACATATTGCTCGGTGTGGATTCCCGTCCCGCTGCCCTGTCAACGGGGTCGCCGGCCGCGGAGCCGCCGCCCGCGAACCCGTGGGACTACCGGCCGCCATCCGGCCCGTTCCCCTCCGGCCCATTCCCGACCGGGTTCGCGGCCCGGCTGAACCTCACCGTCCCGCTGACCACCGCCCTCGGCCTGACCGACCGGCCCGGCGAGGCCGGCACGCTGGGCCCGATCGACCCCTGGCTGGCCCGCGACCTGGCCCGCGCCGCCGCCAGAAACCCGAAGACCACCTGGTGCGTCACCGTCACCGACGCCGACGGCCACGCCATCGGCCACGGCTGCGCCAGGCCAGCACCCAGAGGCACCAGAAAACCCCGAGCGAAACAGCGGAAACCGGGCCGGTCCGGCGCGGGCCCGCCCGGCGGTCACGACCCGCCTGGCGGCCCTGGCGGACAGCGGTTCTCGTTCACCGCCACCGGCGACCATGGCCCGCCGGGCGGCTACGGCACGTGGCGCCTATCCACCGGCATCCCGGGGCAACGGGACCTGGTGATCGCCATCGGCCCAGTCGCGACCGGCCAGTGTGATCACCGCCATCAGGCCCGGGGTCACGGCCCCGGCGTCCTGCTCCGCCACCTCACCGAGGTCCGGCACGCCACGTGCACGGCCCCGACCTGCCGTAGACCCGCCTCCCAATGTGATTTCGAGCACAACCTCCCTTACGAGGAAGGTGGCCGAACGTGTGAGTGTAACGGCGGCCCGAAGTGCAGACATCATCATCGCCTCAAGCAGGATCCGCGATGGCAGGTGGAGCAAACCACCCCAGCGGTCATCCGCTGGAGGACGCCCTCTGGCCGTCTCTACAGCACCGGACCCACGCGCTACCCGATCTGAGACACCGGTGCCCTCAGGCTGCCCAGACATTTAAAAATCATGAAAAATGCCTGGTCAGGTCGGCTCGTCCAGGAACATTTGTGGCCAAGCGCACGGCTGAGGCCACACAATGACGGCATGACCGGTTCTCTCGTGGCGACCGACACGCCTCCCCGTGGCGATCCAGCCGCCCGCGGCGACGTGATCATCGGCGGCGACGCGAACCCCCGTGAAACAAGCGGCGAGACGACGGCGCCGCCTCTGCTCACGGTCTCGGGGCTGAGCCTGAACTACGGCCCGGCCCGCGCCCTGGACGGCGTCAACCTGGACCTGCGGGCCGGCGAACTCGTCGCCCTGGCGGGAGAGAACGGCGCGGGCAAGACCACCCTGGTCCGCTGCATCGCCGGCGACGTGGTCCCGGCGAGCGGCGAGATCTTCCTCTCCGGCCGGCGGCTGCCGAACGACCCGGCCGGCGTGGCCAAGCACGGCATCGCGGTCGTCTGGCAGGACCTGGCCCTGTGCGACAACCTGGACGTCGCGGCCAACATCATGCTCGGCCGCGAATCCAGGCGCCTGATGATGTCCGAGACGCGCTTCCACGCCGCGGCCGCCGAACTCCTGGCCTCGCTCAGCATCCCCCTCAAGGACACCGCCCGCAGCGTGCGATCGCTGTCCGGCGGGCAACGGCAAATGGTCGCGGTGGCCCGCGCCATGGGCAGCGGGCCGCGGCTGCTGGTGCTTGACGAGCCCACCGCCTCGCTTGGCGTGAAGGAGTCGGCCCAGGTCGAGGAGCTGATCCTGAACCTGCGCGAGCAGGGCACCACCATCCTGCTCGCCAGCCACGACATCGACCAGATGTTCCGGCTCGCCGATCGCATCGTGGTGCTGCGGCAGGGCCGGGTCGTCGCCGACCTGCACCCGTCGGACACGCACCCGGACGACGTGGTGGCGCTGCTGTCAGGCCAGCAGGTCGATGCCTCCGCCCGGCGCCAGCTCACCAGGCTGCACGGCCTCACCGACCGGCTGGTCAGCGCCGACCGCTCCTCCAGCCTGTCGGTGATCCTGTCCGCGCTGGGCCAGGCGCTCGCCAGCGAGCGGCTGTGCATCCACCTCGTCTCCGACCGGCACCTGGCCGTCGAAGGGCACCTGTTCTGCGCCGCGTCGCTGGGATTCACGCAGGGCCAGCTCGACCCGTGGGCCCGGCTGCCGTTCGGGCCCGCGGGCGGGCCGCCTGGGATGGCGGCGGCGGACGAGCGGGTGGTCGTCGCCGACAACGTACGGATCGGCCCGGCCTGGCGGAACTTCCGCGACCTGGCCAAGGGCGCCAAGGTGGCCAGCTCGTGGTCGGTACCTGTGCTCGGGCCGAGCGGGCTCAGCGGGGTCATCACGGTGTTCCGCGCCCAGCACGGCGTGCCGCAGCGGGACGAACTGGCCCTGGTCAACGTCTACGCCGGCTACGCCGCGAGCGCCATCGAGCGCGACCGGCTGCTCGACCAGGTGACCACGAGGAACCGGGTCCTCGAGACGATCAGGGAGATGCTGGAGACGCTGGCCGGACCGGTACCGGTCGCCGAGGGGCTCGTCATCGCGGTCCAGTCGCTCCGCCGTGGCCTGCAAGCCGAGGAAGTGGCCCTGCTCACCCAGCCCGCGGCCCAGCCGGCCCGCTGGCGCGCGTACGCGGGCCAGCGGGGCACCGACTGCGCCACGTCGGCGCTGCAGACCATGGCGCAGGACGCGCTGTCCAGCGTGCTCCCCGACGGCGTCGCCCGGGAACTGCACATCAGCCGCAGGCGCCGGGTCCGTGCGGTCGCCTTCCTGACGGCCGACGGCCCCACCGTGCTGCTCGCGAGCTGGCGCAGGGTGCCGCCGACCAGGGAGGAAACGTCGCTGATGGAGGACGCGGCGCACTCGCTGCGGCTCGCGCTGGAACGCGAGGAGGCGGGTCACGCGCACCAGGAGGCGGCGGCGCTGCGCCGGTCGCGGGAGCTGCAGCGCGGCTTCCTGTCCCGGCTGAGCCACGAGCTGCGGACCCCGCTGACGGCCATCAGGGGATACGCCTCCAGCCTGATGCAGCCGGACGTGACCTGGGACGGCGACTCCCAGCAGCGGTTCCTCGCCCGGATCGCCGCGGAGTCGGCGCGCCTCGGCCGGCTGGTCGATGACCTGCTCGACTTCTCCGCGATCGAATCGGGCATCATGCGCCTGCAGCGCGACTGGTGCGACATCAGGCTGGTGCTCGAGGCGGCGATCGCCTGCCTGCCGCAGGAACACGCGGCCTCGGCGCAGCTGACCTGCGACGGCAACCTGCCCGTGGTGTGGGCCGACCACGACCGGATGGAGCAGGTCTTCGTGAACCTGCTCAACAACGCGTTCGGCCACAACCCGCCGGGCACCACGGTCAGCGTGACCGCCATGATCGAGCAGAAGGCCGGGCAGGAGCAGGTGACGATTAGCGTCCTCGACAACGGCATCGGCATGCCCTCGACCCGCAATGGCAGCAGCCCGGGGAAGACCGCGGGCGCCGGGCTCGGGCTGTCCATCGCCAAGGGGATCGTGCAGGCCCACGGCGGCCGGTTCGAGGTGGCAAGCAACGACACCACGGGCTCCCGCTTCACCGTGTGCCTGCCGGTCGAGGCCGAGGTTACCGACCCCGTGCCAACCAGGGAGAGCCTATGACGACCGAAGCCGCGCGCAAGACCTGTGCCCTGGTGGTGGAGGACGACCCCAACATCGTCGACCTCATCAGGTCCAACCTGGCGGTCCGCGGTTTCGACACGGTGGTCTCCGTCGACGGCATGCGGGCACTGCAGTTGCTGGAGACCGAGGACCCGGACATCGTCCTGCTCGACCTGATGCTGCCCGAGGCCGACGGCTTCGAGCTGTGTCGCCAGATCCGCGAGCGGTCACCGGTGGCCATCATCGTGGTGTCGGCCCGCGGCGGTGAGCGGGACAAGGTGACGGCCCTGCACATGGGCGCCGACGACTACATGACCAAGCCGTTCAGCATCGAGGAACTGCTCGCCAGGATCACCGCGACGCTGCGCCGGACCAGGCCCGCCGCGCCGCCCGAGCAGGCACCCCAGGTCATCGTCGTCGGCGATATCGTGATCGACCTGGCCCTCCAGCAGGTACGCCGCAACGGCCAGCCGATCCACCTGACCCCGACCGAGTTCGCCCTGCTCCGTGAGCTCGCCATCAACAGGGGCAAGCTGCTGACCCACGCCCACCTGCTCAGGAGGGTGTGGGGTCACGGCTACGAGACCGAGACCGAGTATCTGCGCGTGTACGTCCGGCGGCTGCGGGCCAAGCTCGAGGCGGAGGAGAGCGCCCCGCTCATCCTTACCCAGCCGCGGGCCGGCTACCGGCTGGCACCCGAGTGAAGGCCAGCGCCCGAAGTGCCCGCTTAGAAGCCGTTAACAGAATCTTCACGGGGTGGCGCCGATGTTAAGGCCACGTTAATTTCGGTGGCTCTATGGTCATAGTTAAGGCGCTGAGGCCGCAAAAGATCGCCAGGGAGGCAAGGCAATCCCGCATGCCTGGTTGCGGTCCTTAGACCTTGTCCTTTAACACGCGAGACGATTCTTCTCAAGGGACACCTGGTGTCCCCCGACGGCTTATTCGGGCACATTCAGGCGAAAGGGGTATGGGGGATGCGAGTGGGTAACAGAAATGAGAGAGGTCGGCACTCCCACGGCACGTTTAGACGCCTCCGCCGGCCGGGCAGCTGGGTGGCCCTGGCGGCGGTCGCTACCCTGGGGGCTGCAGCCTGCAGCTCCTCGGGCTCGTCGGGCTCATCGGGCTCATCGGGCTCGGCATCAAGCGGCTCGAACACGGTTCCAGCCGGGCTGAGCATCAGCACCTTTAACGTCAACATCAACTCGACGATGTCGAAGTTCAAGCCGCTGACCGAGTTCGCCACCAAGGGAGCCGACAGCCTGCAGGTAGGGGTGATCCTGCCCGACACCACGTCGTCGACGCGGTACGTCGACTTCGACCAGCCGTACCTGAACGATGCCTTCGCCGACGCCGGGTACACCCAGGCGCAGTATCGGATCGACAACGCGCAGGGCAGCGACGCGACCGAGCTTGACGATGCCACCGCCGACATCAACCTGGGCGCCAAGGTCCTGATCATGGACCCGCTCGACGGCCCGACCGGCGTGGCGATCGCGAAGCTGGCGCAGTCCAAGGGCGTCACGCTGATCAGCTACGACCGCGCCACCTTCCAGGGCAACAACACCTACTACGTCAGCTTCGACAACGAGCTCGTGGGCCAGCTGATCGGCCAGGGCTTCGAGGCGTGCGTGCAGTCCTGGGGGATCTCCAAGCCTCAGGTCTTCGTTCTGAACGGCGGCGAGGACACCGACCCCAACGCCATCTCCTTTGCCGAGGGCTACAACAAGGTGGTCTGGAGCCAGGAGGCCAAGTCAGTCGCCGCGGGCGCGACCAACAGCCTCGGCTACTCGCTGGTCGGCGAGAACTTCGCCCCCGGGTGGGACAACACCAAGGGCGGCACCATCTTCCAGCAGGAGTACACCGCCCACCCGAAGATCAACGCCACCATCGAGGCCAATGACGGGCTCTCCAACGCGGTGATCACCGACCTCAAGGCGGACGGGGTCAAGCCCAACAAGGTGCCGACCACCGGGCAGGACGCCACCGCCCAGGGCATGGCCTGGATCCTCGAGGGCTACCAGTGCGGCTCCGTTTACAAGGCGGTCTACAAGGAGGCCCAGGACGCCGTGTCCATGGCCACGATCCTGCTGGCCGGCGACAAGCCGCCGGCGGGTCTGCTGAACGGCAAGACCACCGACCCGGCCGACCCGAGCATCACCGAGCCGGCGTCGCTGCTGACTCCGGTGTGGGTGACCAAGGCCAACATGGAGGCCACAGTGGTCAAGGACGGCTTCGACCCGGCCTCGGCTATCTGCGCGATCGCGGGTGCGAGCCTCTGCACCGCAGACGGCATCCAGTGATCTGACCTCGGGAAACCTCGACGGGATTCGTAGACCGCTCCCAGCCGGTCCGCCGACCCCGGCCTGATAGCCGGGGTCGGCGGGCTCGCCAGCAGGGATGGTTGTGCCCGCCCCGCGCCTGGGGGAGGGCCGGGAAGGGAGGGGCACGGCTATGCTACGGACGGGTCTTCAACATGACTGAGACGAACGGGGTCCCGGAAGGCGCGAGCCACGACGGGGACGGGGTAGATGGCAGGGCGGAGCCCCTGCTGAAGCTGCGGGGCATCGATAAGCACTTCGGGCCGGTGCAGGCGCTCTACGGGGTGAACCTGGACCTGCCCGCGGGCCAGGTGACCGGCCTGTGCGGGGACAACGGCGCCGGGAAGTCGGTGCTCACCCGCACCATCGCCGGCGTGCACCAGCCGGACGCTGGCCAGATCTACTTCGAGGGAAAACCCGTACACATCCGGAGCGCCCGCGACGCCTCCGCGCTGGGGATCGAGACCGTCTATCAGGATCTGGCGCTGGCCGACAACCTGGACATCGTCCAGAACATGTTCCTCGGCCGGGAACTTCTGCGCCACGGCCTGCTCAACGAGGACTCGATGGAGAAGCAGGCGGCCGAGACCCTGAGCACCCTTCGGGTGACCACGGTGCGCTCGATCCGGCAGCCGGTGGCCTCGCTGTCGGGAGGCCAGCGGCAGTCGGTGGCGGTCGCCAAGGCGGTGATGTGGAACTCCAAGCTGGTGCTGCTCGACGAGCCCACCGCCGCCCTCGGCGTGGTACAGACCCGGTCCGTGCTGGACCTGATCGAACGCCTCCGCGACCGCGGGCTGGCGGTGATGGTGATCTCTCACAACCTGAACGACGTCTTCGAGGTCGCGGACCGGATCGCGGTGCTGTATCTGGGGCGGATGGTGGCCGAGGGTCCGACTTCGGAGTTCGACCGGACGAGCGTGGTGGAGTACATGACGACGGGCACCTCCAGCGGGCGGTCGTCTCTGCCCGCCGGATCCGCCAGTGGCGAGGGCTAAGCCGATGGCCCGGATGGGGAAATCCCCGTGACCGCGGACCCCGGCCAGACCCCGGCCAAGAATCCGCCGGGGACGGCGGGCGCCGGCACGGCCGACCCGACCCTCGACGCCAAGGCCGCCGCGGCCGACGTCCCGCCCGAGCTCCTCGCCCAGTCGCTGGGCCAGTTCCTCCGGGCCTGGTGGCTCCGGATCCG
>JBOHCG010000233.1:0-10838 GCA_050698735.1 Streptosporangiaceae bacterium
CTGTGTCGTTGCGATTTGGACCTGACCACGGGATGCGTCCGCGTCCGGGCGCTGGCAAGAGGATCACGGATGCTGTCGCTCCTCATCCTCCTCGACGAGCTTGCTCGCCATCACAATCGGGCATGTACGAGACACGGCGCGAGAGCCAGGAGCGCTGAACCTTACTGCGTACACTGGGACCATGAGTGTGCAGCGCGAGGAGCTGCTTCGGCTGGTCGAGGAGCTTCCTGAGGAGGAAGTCCCGGCGGTGCTCGATGATGTCCGCCGTCACTTGCAGGCGGTCAGGGAGCGGCCGTGGCCTCCGGCCTGGTTCGGAGCCGGAGAAGGCTCGGCTGATGATGTCGCCGCTCGGTCTGAGGATCTGCTGAAGGATGGATTCGGTCGTTCCGCGTGATCGTCTGCGACACCGGGCCGCTCGTAGCCGCCGCACTGTCAAATGATTCGGACCACAAGGTCTGCGTTAAGCTGTTCACTGCTCTGCATGCGGCCCGGCGCGAACTGCTGGTACCGGCAAACCGTCGTCGCCGAGGTCGGCTACCTCCTCGCCCGCGAAGCGGGTGCCCGCGTGGAGTCGTTGTTCCTGCGGTCCCTGGCCGATGGGGACTTTACGCCCGTCAACCTGACGAGCGCTGACTACGCGCGAATGGCTGATCTGGTGAATACGTATGAGAGCCTTCCGCTAGGAACCACCGACGCCTCCGTTGTCGCCGTAGCCGAACGGCTTGGACTGACCGACGTGGCGACGTTGGACCGCCGTCACTTCACGGTGGTCCGGCCGAATCACGCGGATACGTTGACCCTGCTGCCCTGAAGACGTCTTCGAACAACGAAGGTGCGCGAATTTCACGGTGGCCGCCATCATCGGCCGCTACCCGAACCGGCGCTGACCTGGTACGTAACCACTTCGAGCGGGTGACGGGAATCGAACCCGCACTATCAGCTTGGGAAGCTGACGTTCTACCATTGAACTACACCCGCACACAAGCACCGCCTCGTCGCGGCCGCCGGAGGAGTCTGCGCTGTGTTCGCCCAGACATCGTACCGGACCCGGTAGGTTGCCAGGGTGCTCCTCTCCGATCGTGATATCAAGGCCGAGATCGAGTCCGGCCGGGTCAAGCTCGACCCGTACGAGCCTGAGCTGATCCAGCCGTCTAGCATTGATGTCCGGCTGGACCGGTACTTCAGGGTCTTCGAGAACCATCGCTATCCGCACATCGATCCGGCGGTGGAACAGCCTGACCTGACCAGGCTGGTCGAGACCGAAGGCGAGGACCCCTTCGTCCTGCATCCCAGCGAATTCGTGCTGGCCTCCACCTACGAGATCGTGACCCTTCCCGACGACATAGCGGGGCGCCTGGAGGGCAAGTCGAGTCTCGGCAGGCTCGGCTTGCTGACGCATTCAACGGCCGGCTGGATCGACCCGGGGTTCTCGGGCCACGTGACGCTGGAACTGTCTAACGTGGCGACGCTGCCTATCAAGTTGTGGCCGGGTATGAAGATCGGCCAGCTGTGCCTGTTCCGCACAAGTTCTCCGGCTGAGCACCCGTACGGCTCATCGGTCTACGGCTCCAGATATCAGGACCAGCGTGGTCCCACACCATCCCGCTCGTACCTGAACTTTTACCGAGCCAAGGTATGAAACCGAGAGCCGCCTGTCCCGCGCCTGACGCGTGAGGGGCAGGCGGCCCGCTGCACGTCCTGGCTCAGAGCCAGAAGTCGTCTGATCGCGCAACCTCCACGAATGATCGAAAGGCTTTGGCAGAATAGCGCAGTATGTGCCCATCAGGATTATTTGAGTCGCGGATAGCTATTTGTCCGTTGACGGCGGCGACTTCGACGCAGGCTCCGTTGCCCACGCTGCGAGTAGCCTTGCGCCACTGCAGGTCACGGACTTCAAGATTGGTCAGAGACATAGGAATCCTCGGTCCGGTATAACACTCTGGAAGATATTATTGGCAGATTCCGTAGCTTTTGCGTAAGTCGCCGCCAGTAAATTAGCAAATCGATAAAGTCAATCCTGAGCTTGCTTCATATCCAGCACGCAGCTTTGCAATCAGGTCGGCTGTGTCTTTTGGATTTAGCGCGATCGACTGCAACCGATGAAAGATCTCTTGATATTTCATCAGATCGTTGGCTCGCTCAAGGTAGACCGACCCTATCAGCCCCTCTACGAACACGACATCGGGAGCCGGACTCGGCAGGTCGAGGATGTTGAAGTTGCTCTCCTGCGCCGGGTGGGCGCCCCGCTCAAACGGGAGAACCTGCACCACGACGTTCGGATGAGCAGACATGTCCAGGATCTTGGCCAGCTGTCCGGCCATGACCCGGTGCCCGCCGACCTGCCGGTGCAGTGCTGCCTCATCGAGGACAACGGCGAAGCGGGGTGGGTTCTCCCTGGCGAGAATGCGCTGCCGGGTGAGCTTGGCCTCGATCTGAAGGTCGATTTGGCCGGGATCCAGCCTCGGCATGGCGGCCTCATCACAGGCACGCGCGTAGGCCGCGGTCTGCAGCAGGCCGTGCACGACAGTCGACTGGAACGCGGACATGGCTACCGCTTCCGTTTCCAGGCCGACGTAGGTGGCGTAACCCAGGTCATAGGACTGCCACCACGCCTGTTGCTTGCTTTCCGCGGCCAGGTTCATCAGCCGGTCACGCTCGGCTTGGTCGGTTACGCCGTACAAGTCACACAGGTCACGGATGTCGCGGGGGGCGGCGAGCCCGTGACCGGTCTCCATGCGACTCACCTTGCTCGCGGAGCACAGAAGGCTTGCGGCCACCTGTTCTACCGTGAGGTTCTTTTCTGTCCGGAGAGCGCGTAGGAGGGCACCTAGTTCGCGGCGGCGAACGGTCGGGCTGCGCACTTCCGGCAACGGGGGTCGCTTCCTTTCGCAGGAGTAGTCAACGGGCCAGGCCAGCCATCCCTACCTTCGGGACTGTGCATATGAGACATGCATGATGCAGTTGATTTTGGCACTTGCCAGCTTGTATTGCTAGATGCACTATAAAAGCAGAGCAGAGGAGCATCCTCAAGCGACCCGCCGACAACGGGGTCGAGCGGTGACCCGGGGGGTTACCGAGACAAGGATCGCGTGCCGTCCAAGGGGCGACGAGGTTCGCCCGAGCGTCACCTTGGCCACGTGATGGAGGGGAGCGCTTCCATTTCTGTTAGCCCGCGAAGACCGCGCAGCCCGCGTTCGCTTCCGTTGTGCCGGGGCGAATGGGCCATGGCCGGACATCTACGGCCGATGCGGCGAGGATCTGGGCTCACGACGGCCACCCGCTGTGTGATACCCCAGACACACCGCTGGGCCGGTGCTGCAACACCGACCCAGCGAAACACTACCCAGGCTCAGGACCGAGCTAGAAGGGCTAGCGATGTGATCAACATTAGCAACTTCATCAGCGAAGACAACCCCTCGTGGCCGCAGCACGGGACGACCGAGCGGTTGACGTCGGTCAGACCGTCGACGGCGGCGCGGGCTGCTGGCCGTTCCCCCGGGGCGTGGACCAGGGACACCGGGGCACGGGTCCGGGACACCTGGACTTGGATCAGGAATGGCCTCACCGTCGTCGCCTGCATGCTCGCCGCGTGGGTAAGCAGCATGCCACGCCGGTGGCTTGACCGGCTGTTCGAGAAGAACGACGCCGAGGCGTACTGGCGCGGCTGGCAGATCAGCAAGGTGCGCGGCGGGCTCGGGCGGCGATATCGGGATCCGCACTTCGACACGCTGGCGGCGTGCTCTCGGTGCGTGGGCATGGGCAGCAGGGAAGGCCAGCCGTGCTCGCCCTGCGTTGGTACCGGCAGGGTGATGATCGAGGCCGGCTCGCTCACCGGCGGGGTGAGCTAGCGATGGCGTCGGGACGGCCGCACCGGCCGAACGATCCCAGCGTGATGGCAAGCGTGGAGCACGCCCTCAGCTCGGTCGCGCGGCCGGGGCTGCTCGGGCGGCTGTGGCGCTGGCGGTATGAGGGCGGGCTGCTCTGCGGGCTTGCTGCGGTGGCGCTGGCCAGCGGGTACATCCTCGGAGCGGTATGGCTCATCGCCATCGTGGCGACCGGGCTCGGGCTGCTCGCCGCGGGTCTTTCCTGGCCGGCCTCGCGGCAGCGGCTCATCGCCAGGGCCTGGACGACGGCCAGCGGGACGAGGGTCAACGGGACGAGGGTCAGTCGGCAGACGTCCCTTGCTGGTCTTCGTCGGCTGAGCTCGCCCCTGGGTCGCCGCCGGCTCCGTTGGCTGGGGTGACGGAGCGGGCGAGGAGCTGGGCGACGTCGATGACCTCGAGGGTGTCCCTGGCGTGGCCGGAGGCCTTCTTGGCGGCGACAGCGTCGCCGAGCATGACCAGGCAGTACGGGCAGGCGGTGGAGATCGTGTCGGGGTCCAGCGCGAGGGCCTCCTCGATCCGGTCGGTGTTGATCCGGGTGCCGATCCGCTCCTCCATCCACATCCGCGCGCCGCCCGCCCCGCAGCAGAACCCGCGGTTCTTGCACCGGGGCATCTCCTCCGCCCGCACCCCCGGCACCGCCTCGAGGATCTCCCGCGGAGGGGTGAACACCTTGTTGTGGCGGCCGAGGAAGCACGGGTCGTGGTAGGTCAGCTTCTCCTGCACCGCGGTGACCGGCGTCAGCTTTCCCTCCGCGACCAGCCGGGCCAGCAGCTGGGTGTGGTGGATCACCTCGTAGTTCCCGCCCAGCTGGGGGTACTCCCGGGAGATCGTGTTGAAGCAGTGCGGGCACGACGCGACGATCGTCTTGGGCGCGGCCTCGTTGAGGGTCTCGATGTTCTGCTGCGCCAGCACCGAGAACACGAACTCGTTCCCGATCCGCCGCGCCGGATCCCCGGTGCAGGTCTCCGCCGGGCCCAGCACCGCGAACGTGACCCCGGCGGTGTGCAGCAGGGTGGCGATCGCCTTGGTGGTCTTCTTCGCCCGGTCCTCCAGCGCCCCGGCGCAGCCGACCCAGAACAGGTACTCGATGTCGTCGGGGATCTTCCCGTCCACGACCGGGACGTCGAAGCCGAGCTCGGTGATCCAGTCGGCGCGGCGGGCGGCGCCCATTCCCCACGGGTCGCCCTTGTTCTCCAGGTTCCGCAGCATCCCCGCGGCCTCGACCGGGAACGCCGACTCGATCAGCACCTGATGCCGCCGCATCCCGTCGATGTGGTCGATGTGCTCGATGTCGACCGGGCACTCCTCCACGCACGCGCCGCAGTTCGTGCAGGACCACAGCACGTCGGGGTCGATCACGCCGCCGTCGGCGGCCGTGCCGACCAGCGGCCGGGCCGCCTCGGCCTTGACCGCGTCCGGCAGCGCGTCGCGGGCCTCGTCGGAGGCGGCCAGCAGGTAGGGGGCCTTGGCGAAGGCGTGGTCGCGGAGGTCCAGGATGACCTGCTTGGGGGACAGCGGCTTGCCGGTCGCCCAGGCCGGGCACTGCGACTGGCACCGCCCGCACTCGGTGCAGGTCGCCATGTCCAGCAGGCCCTTCCAGGTGAAATCCTCGATCTTCCCGAGGCCGAACACGTCGGTATCCGGGTCGGCTTCCTCGAAGTCCAGCACCTTCCCGTTGCTGCGCATCGGCTCCAGCGGGCCCAGCGCGTCAGGGCGCCGGGAGAACAGGACATTCAGCGGCGCCAGGACGATGTGCAGGTGCTTGGAGTACACCACGATCACCGCGAACGCCATGATCACCCCGATCTGCGCGAGGATGAACACGACCTCAAGGACGCTGTTGACGCCGGAGCCCAGGGGGTGCAGGACCTGCGCGACGGCCCAGGACGCGAACGCCCACGGGTGCGGGTACGGGAACACCCCGGTGTCCTCCTGCGCGCCGCGGTACACCAGCAGCGTGACGATGACCGCGGCGATCATGCCCAGGACGACCCAGGCGGCGCGGGTATGCGAGCCGAAGAACCGCGATGCGCGGCCCTCCTTATGCGGATTGTCCCGCACCCGGATCACGGTGAAGGTGATGATCCCGGCCAGGACGCCGACGGCGAACAGGTCCTCGATGAACCCGATGGCCGCCCAGTGCCCGATGCCGGGGATGGCGAACCTCCGGCTGAACAGGTCCCCGTAGGCCTCGATGATCGTCAGGATCAGCACGATGAAACCCCAGAACGTGGCGGCGTGCGCCGCGCCGGGCACCGACCACTTCAGCAGCTTCCGCTGCCCGATCACCTCCGCCGCTTGGACCTCCGCGTCCCGGCCCGGATGCGCCCGGACCGCCGCCACCCGGTCTGGCGCGGGCTGCCCGGTGAACGCCAGCCGCTTCAGCCACCACAGCCGCCGAGCCGCGATCGCCAACGCCACAACGGTCAGGGCCAAGCCGAGGGTCATCCGCAGGACCACGCCTTACCTCCTCTTTCCGGAGCTCAAGCGTAGCGGGGCAGAGTGGTCGAAATTTGTGTCGCCCCAGGGGAATGCCACCCGGCTCGACTAAGTTGAGTCTATATGGCTCAAGGGATTTGACGGCGGAAGCCCCTGCTGGCAAGCTTGAGCCCGGACCACTCAACTTCAACACACACCCAAGGATTACTCATGGCACGTGCGGTAGGGATTGACCTGGGGACGACCAACTCGGTCGTCGCCATCCTCGAGGGCGGCGAGCCTACGGTCATCGCCAACGCCGAGGGCTCGCGGACCACTCCGTCTGTCGTGGCCTTCGCCAAGAACGCCGAGGTGCTCGTCGGTGAGGTCGCCAAGCGGCAGGCCGTCACCAACGTGGACCGGACAGTACGTTCGGTCAAGCGGCAGATGGGCACCGACTGGAGCATCAGCATCGACGGCAAGAAGTTCACCGCCCAGCAGATCAGCGCGTTCATCCTGCAGAAGCTCAAGAGGGACGCCGAGGCCTACCTCGGCGAGAAGATCACCGACGCGGTGATCACCGTGCCGGCGTACTTCAGCGACGCGCAGCGTCAGGCCACCAAGGAGGCCGGGCAGATCGCCGGGCTGAACGTGCTGCGGATCATCAACGAGCCCACCGCTGCCGCGCTTGCCTACCACCTGGAGAAGGAGGGCGAGGCCACCATCCTGGTCTTCGACCTGGGCGGCGGCACGTTCGACGTGTCCCTGCTCGAGGTCGGCGAGGGCGTCGTGGAGGTCAAGGCGACCAATGGGGACAACCACCTCGGCGGCGACGACTGGGACCAGCGGATCGTGGACTGGCTGGTCAAGGACTTCAAGAACGGGTACGGCATCGACCTGGCCAAGGACAAGATGGCGCTGCAGCGGCTGCGTGAGGCCGCCGAGAAGGCCAAGATCGAGCTGTCCCAGGGCATGGAGTCGCAGATCAACCTGCCCTACATCTCCCACTCCGCGGACGGCCCGCTGCACCTGGACGCCAAGCTGACCCGGGCCGAGTTCCAGCGGATGACCTCCGACCTGCTCGACCGGTGCAAGGGCCCGTTCCAGCAGGTGATCAAGGACGCCGGGATCAAGCTCGAGGACCTGAACAACGTGGTCCTGGTCGGCGGGTCCACCCGGATGCCCGCGGTGGTCGACCTGGTCAAGTCGCTGACCGACGGCAGGGAGCCGAACAAGGGCGTCAACCCGGACGAGGTCGTCGCGGTCGGCGCCTGCCTGCAGGCCGGCGTGCTCAAGGGCGAGGTGAAGGACGTCCTGCTGCTGGACGTGACCCCGCTGTCGCTGGGCATCGAGACCAAGGGCGGCATCTTCACCAAGCTGATCGAGCGGAATACCACGATCCCGACCAAGCGGTCGGAGATCTTCACCACCGCCGAGGACAACCAGCCGTCGGTGCAGATCCAGGTGTTCCAGGGCGAGCGTGAGATCGCCGCGTACAACAAGAAGCTCGGCATGTTCGAGCTGGCTGGCCTCCCGCCCGCGCCGCGCGGCGTGCCGCAGATCGAGGTCACCTTCGACATCGACGCCAACGGCATCGTGAACGTGTCCGCCAAGGACCTGGGCACGGGCAAGCAGCAGTCGGTGCAGATCACCGGCGGGTCCGCCCTTGCCAAGAACGACATCGAGAAGATGGTCAAGGACGCGGAGCAGTACGCCGAGGAGGACCGCAAGCGCCGCGAGGAAGCCGAGATCCGCAACCACGCCGACACGCTCGTCTACAGCACCGAGAAGTTCCTCGGCGAGAACGAGGACAAGGTGCCCGAGGACATCAAGTCCGAGGTGCGGGAGGCGCTCGCCGACGTCAAGAAGGCGCTGGAGAGCAACGACAGCGACGCCATCAAGTCGGCCACCGAGCGGGCCGCGCAGGTCAGCCAGAAGATGGGTACCGCCATCTACCAGCAGGCCCAGGCGCAGCAGGCCAGCTCGCCCACCGACTCGGCCGATGACAGCACCGGCACCGCGGACGACGAAGTCGTCGAGGCGGAGATCGTCGACGACGACGCCAGCGAGGGCGGAGCGGCCTGATGCCAGCATCGGAGGAGACGGGCTCCGGGCCAGTCATCCACGACAATCGGCGCATCGATCCGGTCAGCGGCCAGGTGCGGGGTAAGCACGCGGCCGCAAAGCCGGCCGGCACCACTGGTGCCGGCCGGCCGGCCGGGCCCCAGGCCGCCGAGGCCGCGCCGGGCAAGGACGAAGGGGACGAAACAGTGATGCGCGAGGCCGCAGAGGCGGCCAGCGAAGAGCGGGCCCAGCAAGAGCAGGTACCGCAGGAGCGGGCACAGCAGGAGCGGGCACAGCAGGATGACCGGCCGCAGGCCAGCGACCTGGAGGCGCAGCTGAGGGAGCGGACGGCCGACCTGCAGCGGTTGCAGGCCGAGTACGCCAACTACCGCAAGCGCGTCGACAGGGACCGGGCCGCGGTTCGCGAGCAGGCCGTGGCCAGCACGCTGGCCGGGCTGCTGCCGGCGCTGGACGCGATCGACCAGGCGCGGGAACACGGTGAGCTTTCCGGTGGTTTCAAGTCGGTTGCCGACTCGCTGCAGGCGGCGCTCGGCCGGCTTGGCCTGGTGGCCTACGGGGAGAAGGGCGATCCGTTCGACCCCAAGATCCACGAGGCGCTGACCCATTCCTACTCGCCCGACGTCACCGAGGTCACGTGCGTCGAGATCCTGCAGCCCGGCTACAAGGTCGGCGACAGGATCCTGCGGCCGGCCAGGGTCGCCGTCGCGGAACCCGCGACCGGCCCGGACGGCGCAAGCAACGAGCCCGGCTCGGCATCGGACGAGGACGACAACTAACTAGAAAGCTCGGCGAGGCGGGATGAGCACGAAGGACTATCTCGAGAAGGACTATTACAAGACCCTAGGGGTCGCCAAGACGGCGAAGCCCGCCGAGATCAAGGCGTCTTACCGCAAGCTTGCCCGCAAGTATCACCCGGACGCCAACAAGGGGGATGCCGCCGCGGAGGAGAAGTTCAAGGAGATCTCCGAGGCCTACTCCGTCCTTTCCGAGGAGAAGCATCGCAAGGAGTATGACGAGGCGCGCTCGATGTTCGGCGGCGGCTTCCGGGTGCCGACCGGCAGCCGGCCGGGGGGCGGCGGGTTCAACTTCGACCTCGGCGACATCTTCAGCGGGGCCGGGGACGCGAGCGGCGGCCTTGGCGACCTGTTCGGCACCGTGTTCAACCGCGGTGGCAACCGGACGACGGCTCAGAACCGGCCACGCCGTGGCGCGGACGTGGAGACCGAGACCACGCTGGGCTTCGGCGACGCGATCGACGGCACCACGGTGGCGCTGCGGCTGACCGGCGAGGGCGCCTGCCCGACCTGCCGCGGCACCGGCGCCAAGGCGGGCACCATGCCAAAGGTCTGCCCGTCCTGCAGCGGAACCGGGCAGTCCAGCAGGAACCTCGGCTCGTTCGGGATCTCCGAGCCGTGCAAGGAGTGCCACGGCCGGGGCATGGTCGTAGATGACCCTTGCCCCGCCTGCACGGGCAGCGGCCGGGCGATGAGCTCACGGACCATCCAGACCCGCATCCCCGCGGGCGTCTCGGATAACCAGCGGATCAAGATCCCGGGCAAGGGCGCTCCTGGCGAGCGCGGCGGCCCGGCGGGCGACCTGTACGTCCGGGTGCACGTGAAGCCGCACCCGGTGTTCGGGCGGTCGGGTTCCGACCTGACCGTGAGCGTGCCGGTGAGCTACCCGGAGCTGGCCCTGGGCGCGGAGGTCAAGGTGCCCTCGCTCCGGGGCGCACCGGTGACCGTGCGGATCCCGCCGGGCACCCAGAACGGAACGAAGTTCCGGGTGACCGGCAAGGGCGTGCGCCGCAAGGACGGCACCACCGGCAGCCTGATCGTCACGGTCGACGTCAAGGTGCCGAAGGACCTGAACAACAAGGCCCGCAGCGCCGTCGAAGAACTGCGCGAGGCCACGGCAGGCCAGGACCCGCGGGAGGACCTCCTAGAGCGGGCGAAAGAGGCCTGACGGGAGGAACGACATGAACAACCCCTACGAGCCATCCAACGAACTGCCCGTGTACGTCATCTCGGTCGCCGCCGAGCTGTCCGGCATGCACCCGCAGACGCTGCGCGAATACGAGCGGCGCGGTCTGGTGTCGCCGGGCCGCAGCGGCGGCGGCGGCCGGCGCTACTCGATGCGGGACATCCTGGCCCTGCGCGAGATCCAGCGGCTTTCCCAGCAGGAGGGCGTCAACCTCTCCGGCATCAAGCTGATCCTGGATCAGCACAGGGAACTCGAGCAGGCCCGCAGGCTCGTCGCCGAGATGCACGCCGAGATCGCGCAGCTGCGCGTCGAGCTGGAATCCACCCGCGCGGTGGCGGCCAGGCTCGCCGAGCTGCGCCGGACCGGCAGCGAGCAGGGGCGGGCCGGAAGCGAGCAGGGGCGGACCGGCCTTGTGCCGGTGCGCAGCGCGCGGGTCACTGCCTGGGAGTTTTTGTCTTGGCTGGGCCATCG
>JBOHCG010000234.1:0-10812 GCA_050698735.1 Streptosporangiaceae bacterium
GGCGCCCGTAGATGATGCGGTCCGGGTTCTCCACCTCGCCGTGCCGCAGCAGGTGGACGACGGTTTTCTCGGACATGGCTCGCCAAGCCTACTCGCCGTGCCGCTCAGGCGATCCCGATGTACCTCCTTACCGCGCCGCACGCGGGAGGAACTTCGGACTAATCACCTTAATGCGGTCGCCGCCCTGGCATACTGAGGCCTTCTGGGGTTCTGCCGCTCATTGGGGGGCGATTGCCGATGCCGGCGTTCAGGCATGCGCGGAGTGCCACGAGATGGCGTGCAGCGCTCCCGGTGCTGGTTGTTCTCGGGACATTGGGGCTGGCGGCCTGTAGCGCGTCGGCTCCGACGTCCGTGCCGGCCGCGGCGACGGGCTCGCCGGGCGCGGGGTCTGCCGCGACGAGCGGATCGGGGGCACCCAGCCAGCCGCCGGCCACGACGACGCCGACCGAAGCGGCGGTCGCGCCCTCTCCCGGGTCGGACCTGGCGACCGTGGACAACATCGGCGCGACCACGGTGATCTCCAACCGGACAGGCGACGGCTTCACGGTGGTCCACGACCTGCTCGGCACGGGCTATACGGAGGCCTCGACGCTGGAGACCTACGACGCCGCGGGGAACCAGCTCGCGTCGCTGCACGCCGGGCAGTTCACCGGCTGGTGCGGGGCCGCCGACGTCATCAACTCGGCCGGCCGGCTGATCATCACGCTGCTCATCAAGACCACGCCCGCGCAGGGGATCACGCCGGCCTCCTACGGCCTGGCGATGACCGCATGGAACGCGGCAACCGGAGCCCCGGTCTGGACCGCCACCCTGGTCAAGAACACGACCAGCCAGATCTCCTGCCCCGCGAGCGGCGACGGGATCGCCGCCGACATATGGGACTTCATCTCGACGCTCGACGGGCACTGGGGAGTCTTCGCACTCCCGCCGGACGCGAACGGGAACATCTCCTACGACGCGATCGACCTGACAACGGGGAAGCTGTACCCGGATCCGAACCTGGAGGGCGTGCTCGGCAACGACGTCGTGACCGGCAGCGGTGACACCGGCAATAACACGCCGACCAGCCTGACCGTGACGACCCCGGGCAGCTGGGCACCGCTGGGCACCGCCGCAGGACCGGGGGCTAACGACGTCACCGGCCTGGATCTGTCCGGCGACATCAGCAGCGATGACGAGTTCACGCCGCAGAGCTACGCCGTAACCGGCTACACCGGGAACTACGGCACCCCCGGGGAGGGCATCGGGGCCGTGGCCACGCCCGACGGCGATTACCTCGTCGCCGTGTACTCCGACTCGAACGGTAACTCCTGGTACGGGGGCTACTCGCTGCCGTCGCTGCACAAGCTGTGGAGCATGCCGATCCCGGCGGCGCAGGACGACCAGATCGTGGGGATCAGCGACACCGAAGTGCTGATCACCCGAGCGCCCGGCAGCGGCGGTGACACCTACCTGATAGCCATGCACCCGAGGACCGGGCAGCAGCTGTGGAAGGTCGACATCGGCAGCGGCAGTTCGGTGTGCGACCTGACCTCGAGGCAGGTGCTCGTCCAGGCCAACAGTCAGCTGGCCACGCTCAGCGCGGCCACCGGCCAGCAGCTGTCGTTCGAGGCGGACCCGTACACCGGCGACTCGGGAGGGGACACCTGCCCGAGCGTCGTCGAAACCGGACTCGGCGGCATCGGCCTGGGCACCAATAACCAGGTGACGCAGTTCCTCGTGCCGTGACGCAGTTCCTCGTGCCGTGACGCGGGCCTAGTCAGGCCCGATCCCGGTCCAGCGCGACCGCGGCGGCCCGGGCGGCCGCGGGCAGGGCACCGGCGATCCGCGACACCGCGGCATCGTCGTGGGCGGCGGAAAGGAACCAGGCCTCGTAACCGGACGGCGGCAGGTACACGCCCGCGTCCAGCATGGCGTGGAAGAACGCGGCGTACCCGGCGGCCGACTGGTCCCTGGCGTCGGCGAAGGACTCCACCGGCGCCGTCCTGCCGATGAACACGGAGAAGAGGCTGCCCGCCGCCGACAGCCAGAACGGCACGCCCGCCGAGGCCAGCGCGTCCGATGCGAGCGTGGCGACCGCCGCCGCCGCGGCGTCTACCCGGGCGTACACGTCCGGGGTGCACCCGCGCAGGGTTGCCAGACCGGCCGCCACCGCGAGCGGGTTGCCCGACAGCGTGCCGGCCTGGTAGACCGGCCCGGCCGGGGCCAGCCGCGACATGACCTCCGCCCGGCCGCCGAACGCCGCGCAGGGCAGCCCGCCGCCCATCACCTTGCCGAACGTCATCAGGTCGCCGGCCACGCCGTCGACGCCGTACCAGCCCGACGGCGAAACCCGGAACCCGGTCAGCACCTCGTCCATGATCAGCAGGGCGCCCGCCGGCCGGCACAGCGAGGCGAGCAGCTCGTTGAACCCGGGCGCGGGCGGCACGACCCCCATGTTGGCCGGGCATGCCTCGGTGATCACGCAGGCTATCGACTCGCCGCGGGACGCGAACACCGCCGATATGGCGTCGGCGTCGTTGTAGGGCAGCACGATGGTGTCACCGGCCGCCGCGCCGGTGACCCCGGGCGAGTCGGGCAGCCCGAACGTCGCCACGCCAGAGCCCGCCGCGGCGAGCAGCGCGTCCACATGCCCGTGGTAGCACCCCGCGAACTTGACCACCACCGGGCGCCCGGTGTAGCCGCGGGCCAGCCGCACCGCGGACATCGTCGCCTCGGTACCCGAGTTCACCAGCCGGACCTGCTCCACCGGCGTGCGCGCCACGATCTCCTCGGCCAGGTCCACCTCGCCTTGTGTGGCCGTGCCGAACGACGTGCCGTCGCGCAGCGCCGCGGCGACAGCCTCGAGCACCGCCGGGTTCGCGTGCCCGAGGATCATCGGTCCCCAGGAGCACACCAGGTCCACGTACTGGCGGCCGTCCACGTCGGTCAGGTACGGCCCGGACCCGCGGGCCATGAACCTCGGCACGCCGCCGACCGCCCCGAAGGCGCGCACCGGCGAGTTCACACCGCCGGGGATGACCTCCCGCGCGCGGGCGAACAGCTCATCGCTGCGGTCGCTCAAGGCTCTATCTCCCGCTCGCCTTCGGCTCGCTCAACGGTTACGCCTCGCAGGCGTCGACGAGGTACTCGAGCAGCCGCAGCGCGTCGGGCAGCGGATGGTCCTGCGGGGAGCGGAGCCAGCGCGCGGCGGCGGTCCCGAACGCCGACGGCGGGGCGGGCACGAAGCTGTCCCGGCAGTGCCAGCGCAGGCCCGGGGTGACGCTCTCCGGCTCGCAGTCCAGGCCGCAGGACCACCATTCGTCCTCGTCGGCCGGCGATCCCCTGGTCACCACGAAGAACAGCATCCGGTCATCGCCCAGCACGGCCACCGGGCCTGCCGGCGCCCCCGCGGCCTGCATCCTGGCCAGCGCGGAACCCCCGGCCGACGTGGGCACGTCGAGCACATCAAAAACCCGGCCGGTGACGAGCATGACGTTCGCCTCCGGCCGGGTTTCCCACCAGCTCTCGATCATGTTGATGTCTACGGTCGCCTGCAGCTGCCAGGCGGGCGATACCGGGTGCGCGCCCGGCGCCGGACAGCCGACCCGGTCGCATGAGCACCCGCGGCCCGGCTCCAGCGAGCCGCCGGCGCCGCCCGTGCCGCGATAGGAATGCGCCCCCAGGCAGACCGGCCAGCCCATGGCCGCGTAGCTCGCCGCCGCGGCACCAAGCAGCTGATCACGCTCCGCCGCCCTGCCGCGCCCTCGGCGCCGCACCATGTTGACCATAGTCTCCTGCCACTCTCCGTAGCGTTGTTACCTATCGTAGGACACGAACCACGGCCCGTTCGGTCCAATAAGCTAGCTAAGCCGGCCGATACGGTCACGTTTTGCACACGGCTTACCGGTTCAGCCAGCCGGCCACCTCCGCGGCCCAGTAGCTGAGGATGACGCTGGCGCCCGCGCGCCGGATCGCGGTGAGCGTTTCCATGATCCCGCGCTCGCGGTCCAGCCAGCCGTTGGCCGCCGCCGCCTCCAGCATCGCGAACTCGCCGCTCACCTGGTAGGCGGCGACCGGGACCGTCACCGCGTCCGCGACGCGCCTGATCACGTCCAGGTAGGCCAGGGCGGGCTTGACCATCACCATGTCCGCGCCCTCGGCCAGGTCGAGCGCCACCTCGCGCAGCGCCTCGGCCGCGTTCGCCGGATCCTGCTGGTGGCTCGCGCGGTCGCCGAAGGCCGGCGCGCCCTCGGCGGCCTCGCGGAACGGCCCGTAGAAGGCGGACGCGTACTTGGCCGAGTAGGCGCAGATTCCCACCTGGTCGTGGCCCGCGCGGTCAAGCGCCGCCCGGATCGCCGCCACCTGGCCGTCCATCATCCCGCTCGGCGCGACCAGGTGCGCGCCCGCCGCCGCCTGGGCGACGGCGATCGACGCGTAGCGCTCCAGGGTGGCGTCGTTGAGCACCTGGGCCGTGTTGTCAAGTACGCCGCAGTGACCGTGATCGGTGTACTCGCACAGGCACAGGTCGGCAAACAGAACGCAGGCGTCGCCGGTCTCGGCGCGCAGGTCGGCCAGGGCGAGCTGGGAGATGCCCGCCGGGTCGTCGGCGGCCGAGCCGCGGCCGTCCTTGGCGGCGGGTATGCCGAACACGATCAGGCCGCCCACCCCTGCGGCCGCCGCGTCCGCCGCCGCCTTGCGCAGGCTGTCCCTGGTGTGCTGGAGCACGCCGGGCATCGAGGAGATCGGCCGGGGCTCGGCGATGCCCTCCTTGACGAACAGCGGCAGGACCAGCTCGGCGGGCCGCAGCGACGTCTGCGCCACCATGGCGCGCAGCGCGGGCGTCCGCCGCAGCCGCCGGGGGCGGACCACCGGAAATCCCGCGCTCATGTTCTTATGCCTCCAGGTGTGTTCAGCGGAGCCGCCGCCGGGCGCCGCGGCGGCGCTCGCTCGGCCGCCGGACGGGCTCGCCGTTCTGGATCGCCGCGTCCCGCGTCGCCGCGCCGTGCGCGGCCATCGCGTCGACCAGGGCGGTCATCGACGGCCTGTCCGCCATCACGTCGACCCGCAGCCCGAACTCGGCCGCCGTCTTCGCGGTCTGCGGGCCGATGACCCCGATCACGGTGACCGCGTGCGGCTTGCCCGCGATGCCGACCAGGTTCCTGACCGTGGAGGAAGAGGTGAACAGCACGGCGTCGAAGCCGCCGCCCTTGATCGCCTCGCGTATCGGCGCGGGCGGCGGCGCGGCCCGCACGGTCCGGTACGCCGTCACGTCCTCGGCCTCCCAGCCGAGCTCGATCAGCCGGGCAAGCAGCGTCTCGGTCGCGATGTCGGCCCTCGGCAGCAGCACCCTGTTGATCGGGTCGAGCAGGTCATCGTACGGAGGCCAGGCCGCGGCCAGGCCCTCGGCCGACTGCTCCCCCTCGGGCACCAGGTCCGGCCTGATGCCGAAGTCGAGCAGCGACGCCGCGGTCTGCTCGCCCACCGCGGCAACCTTCACCCCGGCGAACGCCCTGGCATCTAGGCCGTACTCCTCGAACCGCTCACGCACCGCGCGGACCGCGTTCGCCGAGGTGAACGCCACCCACTGGTAGCGCCCCGTGACCAGGCCCTTGACCGCGCGCTCCATCTGCTGCGGGGTGCGCGGCGGCTCCACCGCGATCGTCGGCACCTCCTCGGGCACGGCGCCGTACTCGCGCAGCCGCTGCGACACCGCCGCGGCCTGTTCCTTTGTCCGCGGCACCAGCACCCGCCAGCCGAACAGCGGCTTGGTCTCGAACCAGGACAGCTTTTCCCGCGCGGTCACCGCGTCGCCCACCACCGCGATCGCGGTGCCCTTGGTGTTCGCCAGTGACACCCCGGCGGACTTCAGATCGGGCCCGATGCGGCCGAGCGTGGAGACCACGGTCTGCTGCGCGCTCGTCGTGCCGTCCCAGGTGATGCCGATCGGCGTGGCGTCCGGCCAGCCCGCCGCGACCAGCATCTTGCCCAGCTCGGCAGGGCCCGCGTCCGCGCCGAGCACGACCAGCGTGGCCGGGCTGTACGCGACCCGGCTGGCCTCCGCCGCGGGGATCACCCGCAGCTCGCCGTTCCGTTCGCTGGCAAGCGGAATGCCCGCGTAGGCGGGCACCGCGGTCGCGAGCGGGACGCCGGGCACGATCTCGAACCTGACTCCTGCATCCGCGCAGGCCATCGCGTCCTGGCCCGCGCCGCTGAGTATCGGGTCGCCGTCGTACAGCCGGACCGCCAGCTGACCGTCCCTCGCCGCCTGGGTCAGGGTGCGGGCGGGTGCCGGATCATCTGCCGGATCCACCAGCCGGGCCTTCGGGCTCATGTGGCGCCGCGCGACGGCCTCCTGGCCAGGGCCGGCGACGACCAGTCCGGCCTGGCCGAGCAGCTCGGCAGCACGGACCGTCAGCAGGCCCTCGTCGCCGGGGCCAGCGCCTGCCAGGGCAACCCACCCGGCCGCGGCCTCGGCGCCGCGGCTCGCCTCATCCTGGGTTACGTTCACTGCACATCATTCCCGCTGCTCGTCGGTTCCCGTGGCACGCTGATCAGATCCCCGGCCCCCGCCCGCAGCAGCTCCGCCGCGAGGTCACGGCCGAGCTGGCGCGCTTCGCCGCTGCGCGCGCCGCCGAGCGCGCGCAGCACGCGGGCGCCGTCGGTGCTCATCACGACGGCCCGCATCCGCAGCTGCTGCACCCCTTCCGCGTAGCCGCCGATCGGCGCGCTGCATCCGGCCGCGAGCGCCTCGAGCAGGCTGCGCTCCGCGATGGCGGCGGCCATGCTCGGCGGGTCGCTGATGGCCTGCAGCAGCCCGGCAATACCGGAGGAGTCGTCGCGGCACTCGACGGCCAGGGCGCCCTGGCCGGGCGCGGGGAGCATCTCGTCGGGCTCGAACACCTGGGTGACCGCGTTGAGGCAGCCGATCCTGGCCAGCCCGGCGTAGGCGAGCACCACCCCGTCGAGCTCGCTCCGCCCCACCTTCTCCAGCCTGGTGCCCGCGTTGCCGCGGATCGGCACGCACCGCAGGTCGCCGCGGAGCCCGAGCAGCTGCGCGGCCCGGCGCGGCGAGCCGGTCCCGATCCTTGCCCCCGACGGCAGGTCGGCGAGCTTGGCGCCGTCCCGCGCGATGAGCGCGTCCCTCGGGTCATCCCGCGGCGGGACCGCGGCGAGCACGAGGCCCGGCGGGTCCGCGGCCGGCAGGTCCTTCAGCGAGTGCACCGCCAGGTCCACCTCGCCGCCGAGCAGCGCCTCGCGCAGCGCGCTGACGAACACCCCGGTGCCGCCGATCTGGGTGAGCTGCGCCCGGCTGACGTCGCCGAGCGTCGTCACCCCGACGATCTCCACCCGGTGCCCGGTCCGCTCCGTGATCAGCTCCGCCACCTGGCGGGACTGCTCGATGGCCATCGGGCTCCTGCGACTGCCCAGCCGTAGTGTGACCGCGTTCACGTCAGCCCTCCTGCTCGGTGGCAGCGCGGGTAACCGCCTCGACTGCGCGCGGATCAAGGTCGAAGAGAACCCGCAGCGCCGCGGCGTATTCCTCGCCCCCCGGCGAGCCCGCGAGTTCCTTCACCCGGACCGTCGGCGCGTGCAATAGCTTGTCTACCACTCGCCGCACCGTCTGGGCTATTTCATCCAGCGCGTGCTTGCTCAGTTCGTCGGCGGTCAGCCTGCCCGCCAGCCTGGCAAGCTCGGCGTCGACCACGTTGGCGGCCTTGGCGCGCAGCGCGACCACGGTGGGCGCTACCCGCGCCGCGTCCACGGCCGACCGGTAGGAGGCGAGCTCTTCCTCGACGATCGCGCGGACCGCGGCGATGTCACCGTTCGCCGCGGCCGCCGGGTGCTCGCTGATCCTGTCCATGCCGATCAGCACGACGCCGGGCAGGTCGGCCACCGCGGGCTCCACGTCACGCGGCATCGCCAGGTCGAGGATCACCAGCGGTTCACCGCGTGGTTCACCGGGCCGGGCGGCGAGCGCGGCGGAGGTCATGTCGCGGGTGATGACCGGCTCGGTGGCTCCGGTGCAGGAGATCACGACGTCCGCGGCGGCCAGCGCGGCGGGCAGGTCCTCAAGACCGGTGGCGGTCACCCCCGGATCGGCGGCGAGCCGTTCGGCGTGCCGGCGCGTCCTGTTGGCCACCACGATGCCGGCCGCGCCGCTTCGGCCCGCGGTCGCCACCGCCAGCGCGCTCATCGACCCGGCCCCGACGACGAGCACGTTCCGGCCCGCCAGCGGCCGCCCGCCAGGCGGTCGGCCGGCCGACGGCACCTCGAGGCCGGCCGCGGCAAGCTCGACCGCGACGCTCAGCAGGCTGAGGCCGGCCCGGTCGATGCCGGTCTGCGTCCTGGCTCGCTTGCCGGCCCGCAGTGCCAGCCGGCCGAGGTCGCTGAGCACCCGGCCAAGCGTGCCGTGCTCCTCGGCGAGCTTCAGCGCCGAGCGCACCTGGCCGAGTATCTGCGCCTCCCCTACGACCACGGAGTCCAGCCCGCAGGCCACGGCGAGCAGGTGGCCGACGGCGCGGTCCTCGTAGTGCACGTACAGGTGCTGGGTCAGCTCGCCCGCCGGGATGCCGCAGTGCCGCGCGAGCAACTCGCAGATCACGGTCACGCCGGCGTGAAACCGGTCCACGTCGGCGTAGAGCTCGACCCGGTGGCAGGTCGAGACGACGAGGACCTCGGCGACAGGCTCGGCGTGCATCACGTCGTGAAGCAGCTTGGCCAGGGTGTCCCCGCTGACCGCCGCCCGCTCCAGGGTGACAACCGGAGCGCTCTTATGGCTGAGGCCGACCACCAGCACGCTCACCTGTCCACCGCCTAACCCTCGGCCGCGATGGACTCGGCGGCGAGTTCGGAAGCCGGGTCCCGCACGGGACGGACGCCGTTGACGCTCGACCGGCGCTGCGCGTGGAAGGCGAGGATCTGCAGTTCGATCGACAGGTCGACCTTCCGCACGTCTACCCCTTCCGGCACGCTCAGCACGAGCGGGGCGAAGTTGAGGATGCTCGTGACGCCGGCCGCGACGAGCCGGTCGCAGACGGCCTGGGCGGAGCCCACCGGAGTGGCGATCACGCCGATCGCCACCCTGTGCCGGGTTACCAGGGCCTCGAGCTCGTCGACGTACCGGACGGTCAGCTTCGCGATCCTGCTGCCCACGATAGCCGGGTCGCTGTCGAGCATGGCCAAGATTCGAAAGCCGCGGGAGACGAATCCGCCGTAGTTCGCGAGCGCGCGGCCCAGGTTCCCGACGCCGACGATGACCACCGGCCAGTCCTGCGTCAGGCCCAGCGTGCGTGACACCTGGTAGACGAGGTAGTCGACGTCGTAGCCGACCCCCCTGATCCCGTAGGAACCGAGGTGGGACAGGTCCTTGCGCAGCTTGGCCGAGTTGACCCCCGCCACGGCCGCGAGTTCCTCGCTCGCCACCGTGCTGACCCCGCGCTCGGCCAGGCCGTAGAGCGCGCGCAGGTACACAGGCAGCCGCACCACGGTGGCCTCGGGAATCCCGTCAGCCGCGTAGCTAGCCTCGGACGGCATGGCGTTGCTGTGCATCGCGGCAGCGCTCCTAGGTGTGGGGCTCCTGGATGTGGGCTGCGTGTCTGGCGCTCGCGGCCCGCGTCAGCCGGGGTTTAATCCACGTTACGCCTTTGTGCATGGATTCACAAAGTCACCGCGTGAGAGATGGCTGACTCGATAAGACCCACTAGGGAGCCGCAGGTCCGGGTCAGGCGGGCCCGGCCGGCTTGGCCAGCGCCTGGCGCAGCCGGCTCTCGCTGACCCGCCAGAAGTCGATCTGCACCCCGTCGACGAACGTCACCGGGATCTTGTCCCAGTACTCGCGCGTGTCGTCGGGATCCGCGGTGATGTCCCGCTCCTGCCATCCGACGCCGAGGTCGGCGGCCACCCGTTCGATCACCGCCCGCGCGTCGTCGCAGAGATGGCAGCCCGGCTTGGTCAGCAGCGTGATCCGGTCCGCGGGCACGCTAGCCGTCCCCGTAGCGCCGCTGGGTCCTGGCCGGAGGCAGCGGCTGCAGGCTCTGCGGCACAGGCGGTCCCCACCCCTGGACTCCCTGCCCGGCGGGCGGCTGCGCTCCCTGCCCTGGCGGCAGCTGTGCCGTCCCTTGCCCGGCGGGCAGCTGCGCGCGCGGGATCGCGGGCAGGGCCGGATCCGGCGACGGGTTCGGCAGCGGGGCGACCTTGGCGAACTTGAGCCTCAGCTCGATGACGTTCGTGGCCAGCACGAGCGACCTGCGGTCCGCCACGAAACGCTGCATGTACGGCTGGTTCTCCTGCCAGTCGAAGGCGGCGCGATCCCGGTAGATCTCGTAGAAGATCCGCTGCATGGGGGCGTTCGGCACCAGGTGGATGACGTAGACCAGGGTGTCGGGCTCGGAGGTCATGACCTGCTCGGCCGTCTGCTCGGCGAGCCGGTCGAAGTCGGCCACCCGGTCCTCGAGCAGCGTGAAGATAAGGATCCGGCCGTAGGGCCTGGCGGCAGGCGGTGCCGCGGCCTGCGCGGCCGACCCGGCCTGCGCGGCCGACCCGGCCTGCCCGGCCTGCCCGGCCTGCCCGGCCTGCCCGGCCGGTCCTGCTGTCGTTTCCCCCCTCGGCGGCCCGCCGAATTCGGCCGCGGCTCCGGCGAACACAGCCGTCGCGGCCGGGCCGCCGAACCCTCCAGGCAGCTGCGGACCCGGCGCCTGCAAGCCCTGCCCCTGCAAGCCCTGCCCCTGCAAGCCCTGCCCCTGCAAGCCCTGCCCCTGCAAGCCCTGCCCCTGCAAGCCCTGCCCCTGCAAGCCCTGCCCCTGCAAGCCCTGCCCCTGCAAGCCCTGCCCC
>JBOHCG010000235.1:0-10808 GCA_050698735.1 Streptosporangiaceae bacterium
AGGCAGGGGCGTGACCCCTGCCGCGGCGCTGCCCGGGCTGGACCGCCAGCCGGCCCCGCTCGGCGGTCGGCGCCCGGCACGGGTGATCGCGCGCGGGCTGGTCGCGCTGACCAAGCCGCGCATCATCGAACTGCTCCTGGTCACCACGGTCCCGGCCATGCTGCTGGCCCAGCGCGGCCTGCCCCCGCTGCGGCTCGTCCTGGTCACGCTGGTCGGCGGCACGCTGGCCGCGGGCAGCGCGAACACGATCAACTGCTACATCGACCGCGACATCGACGCGGTGATGAAGCGCACCTCCCGCCGCCCGCTTGTGGTCAACGGCCGCGGCACGATCAAGCCGTGGGAGGCGCTGGCCTGGGGCATCGCGCTGGGCGCCGCGGCCACCCTGCTGCTCGGCCTGATGGCCAACTGGCTGGCGGCCTCGCTGGCCGACGCGGCCATCCTGTTCTACATCTTCGTCTACACGCTGCTGCTCAAGCGGCGCAGCCCGAGCAACATCGTGATCGGCGGCGCGGCGGGCTGCTTTCCCGTCCTTGTCGGCTGGGCCGCGGTCACCGGCACGGTGAGCTGGCCCGCCGTGGTGCTGTTCGCGGTCATCTTCCTGTGGACCCCGCCGCACTTCTGGGCGCTGGCGATGAAGTTCAAGAAGGACTACGCGGCGGCCAACGTGCCGATGCTCCCCGTCGTCGCCAGCCCCGCCGTGGTGGCGCGCAAGATCCTCTGGTACTCCTACGCGATGGTGGCCGCCACGCTGGCCCTGACCCCGTGGTCCGGCTGGATCTACGGCGGCATGGCCGCCGCCCTCGGCGCCTGGTTCCTGCTCGAGGCGCACCGCCTGCAGACCCGCGTCGCGGCCGCGACCGACGGCTCCTCGCCCGCCCCGATGCGCCTGTTCCACCTCTCCATCGCCTACCTGACCCTCCTGTTCGCCGCGGTCGCCGTCACCGCCCTCCTCCCCTGGGGCCGCTGGTAGGCCAACAGGCCGCCCGGCTCCCCGCCGCAGGCCGCGCTCCGGCCGCCTCTCCCGCCCCGGACTCCCCGCCGCCGTTTCCCTGCTACGGCCGTCCCACGCAGGCAACTCCCGGGCGCCCCTCCCGCCGCAGGCCACCCTCCCGCCGCGTCCGCTCCCCTTCTTTTGATTTATGCCGAACGGTTGGTGGTACACCCCCCCGCGCATGCTCACGTAGCACGTGGTTTCAGCCGTTCGCGTCACGATTCCTTCACGTTGGCCGGGTGGACTGGCGGCTAGGCACCGCAGCCGGACCCGGGAGGTGACGCGTGCGACTACCGGTACGCCTTCGCGGTGGTGGTGGTGGTCGCCGTCGGCTGTCCGCTCACTCCCGGGTCCCCGGTCGCCTGCGCGGGCTGCCGCAACGCCGCACCATCCGGGTCGCGCTCGCCCTGGTCGCCGTGTTCTGCTGCTGGCTGGCGTTCTCCGTCGGCCAGGCGGTGGCCGCACCCGGCGGCGGCTCGGTCTCCTCCAAGCTGGCCGAATGGGCCCGCGATCACTACCTCGGCCCCGTCGTCACCTTCGGCGAGTGGCTGACCTACAACCCGCCCAAGGTGGGCGGCAAGCCGCATTTCTCCCTCGCCGTGCCGCCCGCCGCGCGCCTGCGGCCCAGGTACACCGCGGATCGCGGGCTCACCGCGATCGTCCCGGCGCGGCTGACCTCCCCGGCCGGGGCGCCGCTGCCAGGCGAGGGCGCCTGGCGGGTGCTTGAGACCGTCAACGGCGAGCCCGCGGTGTTCGGCACCTTCCTGCGCCCCGATCCCGTGCACACCTCGTACGTGGCAGGCATCGTGTCGATGGACCAGCGGCTGGTCAGGTTCCAGCTGCATCCCGGCGCGGAGGACCCGGGCGCGGGCAAGTGGGGCGAGCCGCCGTGGATCCCGCCGGGCTCCCGTACCGGCCTGCTTGCCACGTTCAACGGCGGCTTCAAGCTCGACACCGCGGGCGGCGGCTTCTACCTGAACGGCGTGAGCAGGGGAACGCTGACCCAGGGCGCGGCGTCGGTCGTCTACTACCGCGACGGCACGATCGCCATCGGCAGCTGGGGGAGCGGCGTGCGGATGACCCCCGAAGTGGTCGGCGTCCGGCAGAACCTCAAGCTGATCGTCGAGAACGGCCAGGTCCCGGCCGACGTGAACGCCAACGTCCTGTCCAGCTGGGGCGCGACCCTGGGCGGCGGCTACTACGTGTGGCGCTCCGGCCTCGGCATCACCCGCGACGGCCGGGTCGTCTTCGTCTACGGCCCCGCCCTCGACGTGCGCACGCTGGCCGGCCTGCTGCAGCGGGCGGGCGCGGTACAGGCCCTGCAGCTGGACATCAACCCGTTCTGGATGTCGTTCGAGTACTACCGGGCCGGGCATCGCCCCGCGGATCCGGTGCCGGAGAACCTGCTGCCCACCCAGCAGCAGTCCGCCTACCGGTACTACTCGGCCTACAGCCGCGACTTCACCGCGGTGTACGCGCGGTGACCGCCGGCTTGGAGGCGGCGCAGGCCGCGCCCGCGCGGCTGGGCCGCTGGCTGTCGGCCGTGGTGCGGACCGCAAGGCCCCGTCAGTGGCCGAAGAACCTGCTGGTGTTCGCGGCCCCGCTGGCCGGCGCGTCGATCGGCAGGGACGACGGGGTGGGCTACGCGCTGGTGGCCGCGGCGGCCTTCGGCTGCGCCTCGGTCGCGGTCTACTTCGTCAACGACGTCGCCGACGCCGAACGCGACCGCGGGCACCCCCGCAAGCGGCTGCGCCCGGTGGCTGCGGGCGACCTGCCCAAGTCGCACGCGATCGCGGTAGGCGCGGCCTGCGCCGTCGCCGCGCTCGCGGCCGGCCTGGCGGTCTCGGTGCCTTTGCTCACCGCGGCCGTCGGCGGCTACCTGGTCTCCTCCCTGCTGTACTCGTGGCTGCTCAAGCACGTTCCCGTGGTCGAGCTCGCGTTCGTGGCCTCCGGCTTCCTGCTCCGCGTGCTCGGCGGCGCCGCCGCCACCCACGTGCCCCCGTCGGCCTGGTTCCTGCTCGTCTGCAGCCTGGGCGCCTGCGGGGTCGCGATCGCCAAGCGCTACACCGAGCTGACCGGCCTCGGCGATGCCGCGGTCAGGCACCGGCCGGCCATGCGCTGCTACCGGCCGAGGGCACTGCGGTACAGCCAGTGGGCCGTCGCCGCCGCGATGATCGCCGCCTACCTGATCTGGGCGGTCGGCCAGCGCCATGCCGCGCAGGCCTGGCACCTTGCCAGCGCCCTCCCGCTGGCCGCGGCCCTGGTACGGTTCGCCGTGCTGACCGCCCGCCGGGCCGCCGCCCCGGTAGAGGACCTGCTGACCAGGGACCTCCCGATGCTGACCTGTGAGCTAGCCTGGCTGGCCCTGTTCGCGGCGGGCCTGTAGGAGTACCGCGATGACCGCCCCTCACCCTCCCCGCCCTCTGCAGGTCCCGTCCGCGCCCTCCCGCCTGCTAGCCGGCTGGGGCCGGGTGGCGCCGTCGCGTGCCCGGGTATCGGGCCTACTGGACGCCCAGGCCCTCGCGGAGCTCGTCGTCTCCGCCCCACCCGGCGGCCTGCTGGCCCGCGGCGCGGGCCGCAGCTACGGCGACGCGGCGCAGAACGAGGGCGGCGTCGTGCTGCACCCGGTGACGGAGTCCCGCGTCGAGATCGACCTGGACGGCGCCCGGCTGCGGGCGAGCGCGTCGACCACCTTCACCGAACTCCTCGCCCGCACCGTCCCTCTCGGCCTGCTTCCCCCGGTCCTGCCCGGCACCAGGCACCTGACCATCGGCGGCGCGGTCGCGGCCGACGTGCACGGCAAGAACCAGCACGCCGACGGCTCGATCTCGGACTGGATCGAGGAGATCAAGCTGCTCGCCGGCGACGGCTCGGTGCGCTCCGTGCTCCCGTGCACGCAGGCATTCCGCGCCACCGTCGGCGGCATGGGCCTGACCGGGGTTATCCTCGCCGTCAGGCTCCGCCTGCTGCGCATCCACAGCGCCAGGCTGGCGGTCACCAGCAGGCGATTCGCGGACCTGGACGCCCTGCTCGCCGCCCAGGACCACCCGGGCACCAGGTACGCGGTCGCCTGGGTGGACATGTCCGCCACCGGCGGCTCGCTCGGCCGCGGCGTGCTCGATGCCGGCGACCACCTGTCCGAGCCCGATCCCCGCACCGAGTCCGGCGGCCCAAGCTACCGTCCAGGACACCCTCCGCTCGCGCCCGCCCTGCCGGTTTGCCCGGTCACCCCGTGGACCGCGCGCGCGTTCAACGCCGCCTGGTACCTGGCGTCCCCCGGGGGCCGGACGGCGGTCCTCGGCATCCCCGGCTACTTCCACCGACTCGACGCCGTGCGGGACTGGAACCGCGCGCTCGGCCGGCACGGCTTCCTGCAGTACCAGTTCGCGGTCCCGCAGGGCGAGGAGAGGGTGATCGGGCGCGCGATCGAACTGCTCCAGCGTGGCGGCGCGGCGGCGTTCCTCGGCACGCTGAAGCGGTTCGGCCCGGCCAGCGGGAACTATCTCTCCTTCCCCGGCCCCGGCTGGTCCCTCGCGGTGGACATGCCGGCCGGCCGGCCCGGGCTGCGCGCGGTGCTCGACGACCTGGACCGCCTGGTGGCCGACGCCGGCGGCCGGGTCTACCTCGCCAAGGACGCGCGGCTGAGCCGGGCGGCGTTCGCCCGGATGTACGGTGACCTGGAGGAGTGGCGCGCCGCGCGGGCCGAACTCGACCCGGCGCAGACCTTCCGCTCCGACCTCGGCCGCCGCCTGGGACTGGTGGATCGTTGAAAGAACCGGACCGCGCCCCCCGCATCCTGCTGCTCGGCGGCGGCAGCGAGATCGGCCGCGCCATCCTGGCCGCGCTCGCCGCGCCCGCGAAGACCGACGTGATCCTCGCGGGCCGCGACGAGGTCCGGCTGGCCGAGGCCGCGCAGGCGCTGCCCTACCAGGTACGGACCGTCCGCTACGACGCCCGCGACTTCGACGGCCATCAGGCGTTCGTGGACGCCCTGTTCGCCGAGGGGCGCCTGGACCTGGTCATCTCCGCGGCCGGGATCCTCATCCCGCAGCGGGACCTGGAACACGACGTGCGCCGCGCCGCGGACATGATCGGCGCCAACTTCACCGGTCACGTCACCACGCTCCTCGCCGTGGCCAACGCGATGCGCACCCAGCGCGCCGGCACGATAGTCGTGCTGTCCTCGGTCGCCGCGATCCGCCCACGCAAGGCCAACTTCACCTACGGCGCGACCAAGGCAGGCCTCGACGCCTTCGCCCGCGGCCTCGCCGATTCGCTGCACGGCACCGGGGTGCGCGTGCTGCTGGTCCGCCCCGGCTTCGTCACCGGCAGGATGACCGAGGGCATGCCGCCCGCCCCGCTGCCCACCACCCCCGCCGCAGTCGGCGAGGCCGCCGCCGCCGCCCTCCGCGGCACCAGGTCAACCGTGTGGGTACCCCGCTGGATGGCCACCCTGTCCATCGCCCTCCGCCTGATCCCCCGCCCCGCCTGGCGCCGTGTCTCCCGTTGAGTTCTCCCAGGTAGATTCATCCTCTATGAGGGTCCTGGTCGCCGAGGACGACGAGAACCTCGGCGCAGTCCTTGCGCGGGGGCTCCGAGAGCAGGGCTATGTCGTCGACCTGGTACCCGACGGCGAGACAGCGGCTTCTTACCTGCGGTTTTACCAATACGAGGTCGCGGTGATCGACTGGCGCATGCCGCGGCTTTCCGGCTTCGACCTAGTCCGCAACCTGCGCCGGAGCGGCGCGTCCATACCGGTGCTGATGCTCACCGCGCGGGACACCCCGGTGGACAGGGTCGCCGGCCTGGACGCGGGCGCCGACGACTACCTGGTCAAGCCGTTCGACTTCGGCGAGTTGCTCGCCAGGCTCCGGGCACTGCAGCGCAGGCCGCCGGCCAGCAAGTCCACCAGGATGGTGATCGGCGAGCTCGAGTTCGACCCGGCCGCGCGGGAGGTCCTGGTCTGCGGACGGCACCCGGCCCTCACCGGCACCGAGTTCGGCATCCTGGAGATCCTCATCCGGCGATCGCCAGGCGTCGTCGACCGCCGCTCGATCGCCCAGCACGTCTGGGACAACGAATCCGACGCGTTCGGCTCGAACACCATCGATGTGCACCTGGCCAGGCTGCGCTCCAAGCTGGCCGGCGCGGGGGTGCGGATCGAGACCGTGCGCGGCGTCGGCTACCGGATCATCCCGACGTGAAGATCAGCCCCGCGGTCCGGGTCGCCGCCGCCGCGACGGCGATCATCGCCGTGGCCTACCTCGCCTGCGCGGTCATCCTGAGCCTCGTGGTCTCCGCCCACCTGACCCAGCAAGACGACGAGGGCCTGGCCGCGCGGCTGGCCGCGGCCCGCAGCGATCAGGCCGTCGTCCGCCAGCGGGCGGCGGACACGGGCGGCGATGACGACGCCGACGACCCTGACGAGCCGGTCTTCCTATGGCGGGCGAACGCGGACAACGTCGTCACCGCGCACAGCCCGGACGCGCCCGCGCTGCCGTCCTGGGTGCTGGCCGGCCGTGTCCCCGGCGACGGCCTGACGGTCACCGCAAGGCTGGGCAAGACGGGCTCGTTCCGGCTGAGGCTGGCGCGGGACGGCGGCGGCTGGCTGGTCGCGGGGCAGAGCCTGGTCGGCGACGCGCATACCAGACGCCTGCTGCTCTACGGCGAGCTCATCGCCGGGCCCTTCGTATTGCTGGCCATGTTCCTCGGCTCCCTGGTCGTGGGGCTGCGGGCGCTGGCCCCCGTCGAGCAGTCCAGGCGCCGCCAGCTTGAGTTCACCGCCGACGCCTCGCACGAGCTGCGCACTCCGCTGAGCGTGATAGGGGCGGAGGCCGACGTGGCGCTGAGCAGCCCGCGCGAGCCGGCCGAGTACCGCGAGGCGCTGACCCGCATCCAGGGCGAGAGCCAGCGGCTGCGCCGGCTGGTGGAGGACATGCTCTGGCTGGCCAGATTCGATTCCAGTCCGCCGCCGCCGCGCGATGAGCCGGTCGACCTGGCCACGCTCGCGCAGGCCTGCGCCGGCAGGTTCCGCGCCGTCGGCCCCGCGATCACCGTGGCGCCGCCCGCCGAGCCCGCGCTGATCAGCGCGCCGCCGGAATGGATCGACCGGCTGGCCGGCGTCCTGATGGACAACGCGTGCCGGTACGCGGGCGCCGACGGCCAGGTCCGGATCGAGGTCGGCGTCCAGGGCAGCCGGGTCAGCCTGACCGTGCAGGACAGCGGTCCCGGCATCCCCGAGGCGGACCGGCCCCGCCTGTTCGACAGGTTTCACCGAGCGACCGAGCACGGCTCGGGGGCCGGCCTCGGCCTGACCATCGGCGATTCCATCGTCCGCTCGACCGGCGGCCGCTGGAATGTCGGCGATTCTCCCCTAGGCGGAGCCCTGATGTCCGTCTCCTGGCGCCACGCCCAGCCGCACCGTCCCCCCGCGGTCCCGGCCAGCACCCGACCCGCTGAGGTCCCGGCCAGCACCCGACCCGCTGAGGTCCCGGCCAGCACCCGACCCGCTGAGGTTCCCCCGCCCGCGCCCCCGCCCCGCGGCGGGCACCCTGAGGTACGCTCTGATGGCAGGTGATTCCTATGCTGTCGGTACTGAAACTGTCCAGGCGGGCCCGGTGGGCCGTGCCGGTCGGCGCGCTCGTCGTCACCGGCGCGGTGATGGCAGGCTCGCTGATCTCGGTCGCGCAGGCCGCCCCGGTCCTGCCCCCGCGCACTCCGGCCCAGCTGCTCGCCGCGGTCGCCCAGGGCCAGGCGCCCGCGCTGACCGGAACGGTGCTCGAGACCGTGTCGCTCGGGCTGCCCGCGCTGCCCGAGACCGGTAATCCCACCTCGATAGCCTCGCTGCTCACCGGGTCGCACACGATCCAGGTGTGGTACGCGAGCCCGCGGCGTTACCGGCTGGCGGTTCCCCAGTCGCTGAGCGAGACCGACGTGGTGCGTAACGGCGGCACGGTCTGGCTCTGGCAGAGCACGCAGAACACGGTCACCAAGCTCACCGTGCACGCTGCTGTGCCCGCTACCGGGGCGCCGAGCCCGCAGTCCTCGGCGCTCACCCCGCAGCAGGCCGCGCAGCAGGCACTGAAGATGGTCGGCCCGACCACAACGGTGAGCATCGACAGCAACGTAACCGTGGCGGGCCAGGCGGCCTACGAGCTCGTGCTCGCGCCCAAGGACTCACGCTCGCTGATCGGCCAGGTCCGTATCGCCATCGACGCGAGCAACAGCGTGCCGCTGCGGCTGGAGGTCTTCGCCCGCGGCGCGGCCAGCCCAGCGATCAGCGTCGGCTACACCGCGATCAGCTTCGGCGCGCCGTCGGCCGCGGACACGAGCTTCACGCCCCCGCCCGGCGCGCAGGTCACGACGGTCAGCCCAGGCCAGGGCGGGCAGCAGGGGACGCAGGACGGCGAAGCCACCACGATCGGCTCCGGCTGGCTGACCGTGCTCGCCATGCCGTCGGCGGCCCTGCTCTCCGGCCAGCCGCTGCACCCGGTCCAGGCGGACCAGGGGAGCAGTGAGGATGCCGCCGCGCTGCAGGCGCTGCTCGGCTCGGCGACCTACGTGCACGGCTCCTGGGGCATCGGCAGGCTGCTGCGCACCAGCCTGGTCTCGATGCTTATCACCATCGGCGGGACCGTGTTCGTCGGCGCGGTCCAGCCGAGCGTGCTGTACGCCGCGGCCGGCCAGGCCGGGCACCAGCTGGGGGCGCTCCCCGCCGCGGTGCCTTGACCGCCATCTCGACGAGCGGTCTTACCAAGCGGTTCCGTGGCGGCCAATTGGCCGTCGACCACCTTGATCTGGACGTCCCGGCGGGCTCGGTCTACGGCTTCCTCGGGCCGAACGGCTCAGGCAAGACCACCACGATCAGGATGCTGCTCGGCCTGGCCTTCCCGACCAGCGGCAGCGCCGCCCTGCTCGGCGTGCCGATGCCGGACGGCGCCACCCGCGTCCTGCACCGGGTCGGCTCGCTGGTCGAGGGCCCGGCCTTCTACCCGTTCCTGAACGGCACCGACAACCTGGCCCGCTGCGACGCCGCGGACCGGACCGCCGGCCCGGCCACGGCGCCGGACAGGATCGAGGCGGCGCTGGACCGGGTGGGCCTGCTCTCCGCGGCCAAGAAGCGGTACCGCAACTACTCGCTCGGCATGAAGCAGCGGCTGGCCATCGCGGCGAGCCTGCTGCGGCCCCGCGAGCTGATCATCCTGGACGAGCCGACCAACGGCCTGGACCCGCAGGGCACCAGGGAGGTCCGGTCGCTGATCCGCCAGATCGCCGCCGACGGCACCACCGTGTTCGTCTCCTCCCACCTGCTCGCCGAGGTCGAGCAGATCTGCACGCACGTCGGCGTCATGCGCACCGGACGGCTGGTCTTCTCCGGCTCGCTGCCCGAGCTGCGCCGGACCGGAGCCGCCAGGGTCACCGTGCAGACCGCCGACCCCGAGGCGGCGGCCAAGGTCCTCGCCGGCCTCGGCCTCGCCGACCCGCTGGCCGCCGCGACCGAGGCCTCCGCCGTGATCGGCGACGCGCCCCCCGAGCAGGTCTGCGCCGAACTCGTCAAGGCAGGCATCGGCGTCCGCGGCTTCGCGGTCACCTCGCCCAGCCTGGAAGACCTGTTCGTCGGCCTAACCGGCGAGGGCTTCGATGTCAGCGCCTAACCCGGTCGGCGCGCCGGTACCCTCCGCCGGAACCGCCCCCTCCGCCGGAACCGCCCCCTCCGCCGGACCCGCGCGCACCCTCGAACCCGCGCCCACCCCCCAGTCAGGTCTTGCCCCCTATACCTCTCCCGACCCCACGGGCACGGGAGTTCCCATCCGCAGCGTCCGGGCGTGGGCGCGGCTGTTCCGCTCGGAGCTGCGGCTGGTCTTCAGGCGGCGGCGGAACCTGCTGCTGCTCGCGGTGACCGCCGTCTTTCCCGTCGTCATCGGCATCGCCCTGCGGCTGGCCGCGCCCCATCCGCAAGGCGGCGGCGGGAACGGCGCCGGTGCCGCCTTCTTCAACCAGGTGGCAGGCAACGGGGTGTTCCTCACCTTCATCGCGCTGAGCAGCCTGCTGATCCTGATCCTGCCGGTGGTGGTCGCGGTCGTGGCCGGGGACTCGGTGGCCGGCGAGGCGGGCTACGGCACGCTGCGCTACCTGCTTGCGGTGCCGGCCGGCCGGACCCGGCTGCTCGCGGTGAAGTTCGCCGCGATCGTGACATTCGGGCTGTGCGCGACGTTCATCGTGTCCGCGGTGGCCCTCGTCGTCGGCGCCGCGCTGTTCCCGATCGGCCCTGTGACCCTGCTATCGGGGGCCACGGTGTCGCTCGCCGACGGGCTGTTCCGGCTGCTGCTCGTCACCCTGTACGTCGCCGTCGCGATGGCCGCGCTCGGCGCGGTGGGGCTGGCCATCTCGACCCTGACCGAGCACGCGATCGGCGCCATCGCGGCGATCGCGATCCTGGTGGTGACCAGCGAGGTCGTCGACAGCGTGCCGCAGCTTGCCGCGGTCGGGCCGTACCTGCCGACGCACTGGTGGCTGTCCTTCGACTCGCTGCTGCGCACCCCGGTCGACACCGCCACCCTGCTCAAGGGCCTGCTCTCGTTCGCCGTCTACACGGTGCTGTTCTGCTCCTTCGCCTGGGCCCGCTTCACCACCGCCGACGTCACAAGCTGACCCCGGGTGCGCCCTTCTAGATGCGTCTATCATGTACTTGCAAATGACTTGTAACTGCACTAGCGTGCGACTGAGGCGGTACCGCAAGATTGTCGGCGAACGGCGCGGCACGGGCAAACCGCGCCCGTTCGGGTTCGGCTTCTTCTTCTCCCTCGGCCACTCC
>JBOHCG010000236.1:0-10786 GCA_050698735.1 Streptosporangiaceae bacterium
GCCGACCCCGGCTTTGCGCCACCCGGCGGCAGGTCGCTAACGTGGGACGGCGGACCCGGGGGGTCCAGTAGACAACGTGTCGGCCGGGGAAGGCGGGCACGGCACCAACGGCTCCCCGGGTCCCGGCGCTCCCGGCTACCGTTCCGGCCTTCCGGCCTTCCGGCCTTCCGGCACTGGCTCCGGCCTTCCGGCACTGGCTCCGGCCTTCCGGCACTGGCTCCGGCCTGCCGGCACCGGTTCCGCATGTTCCGCGCGCCAGGCCCGGCTCCGGCTTTTCGGTGATTTTCGGTGATTTGCCCGGATTCAGGGTTGCGGCGATTCCGCGGGCACGCTCATGCTGCCCTCGATGACCGCCTCCGCGACCTTGCGCATCGTCAGGCGCCGGTCCATCGAGGTCTTCTGGATCCAGCGGAACGCCTCGGGTTCGGTGAGCCCGTGCTGCGTCTGGAGCAGGCCCTTTGCCCGGTCCAGCAGCTTGCGCACCTCAAGCCGCTCGCGCAGCGTGCCGATCTCCCCGTCAAGCGCCCGGATCTCGGCGAACCTGCTGACCGCCATCTCGATGGCGGGCACGAGGTCGGCCTTGGTGAACGGCTTGACCAGGTAAGCCATCGCCCCCGCGTCGCGTGCCCGCTCCACCAGCTCGCGCTGGGAAAAGGCGGTCAGGATGACGACAGGCGCGATCCGCTCGCCCGCGATCCGCTCGGCGGCGGAGATGCCGTCGAGGACCGGCATCTTGACGTCAAGGATGACAAGATCCGGGCTGAGGCTGGTCACGCGCTCCACGGCCGATTCCCCGTCGCCGACCTCGGCGACGACCGAGTAACCCTCCTCTTCCAGCATCTCCTTGAGGTCAAGGCGGATCAGCGCCTCATCCTCGGCGATGACGACACGCAACGGGTTCCTGGTCACGCTGACGAGCCTACCGTTGGCAGGTACATTGTCTTCGTGCGTACGCCCCGGTATGCCAATTGGTAGAGCACGCGGCCTCAAAAACCGTGCAGTGTGGGTTCGAGTCCCACCCGGGGCACTACGGCGCCTTCACTCCTGCGCGGTGAACGCCTTGACGGAGACCGTGGGCGTGTACTCCGGGTCCGGCGCGTCCGGCCTCGGGTACTTGATCAGGACCACGGTAATGTTGTCGGCACCGCCGGCATCGATCGCGAACTGCACCATGCGCGCGGCGGCACCGTGCAGGTCTGCCAGCGCCGCGGGCGTTGCCAGCGCCGCCAGGTCGGCCGCCTCGGGCAGGTAGTTCCAAAGGCCGTCCGAGCACACCATCAGGATCCCGGTGCCTGGCGGCGAGAACCGCTCGACGTGCGGCGCGCGATCGGGGTCGTCGGCCAGGTCGACGGCATCCCCGCCGAGCCAGCGGGTCAGCACGTGCGCGTGCGGGGAGGCCATCGCCGTCGCCTGGTCGGCCAGCCCGGCCGCGATCATCCCTCCCGCGACGGAATCGTCCATGGTGAGCTGGCGCGACTCGGAGGCTGGCTGGGCGAGCCAGTAGGCGCGGCTGTCGCCCAGCCAGCACAGCGTCACCTCGCCGGCGGCCGCGACAGCGGAGACGAACGTGGTGGCCGCGGTGTCGCCTGTCGGCCCCTGCAGCCCGGCGATCGTTTCCCGCGCAGCCTGCACCGCGGCCCGCGACGCCCCGGTCAGGTCCTCTCCGGCCTGCGCCGCGGCGAGCAGCCTCGGCAGCGCGACCTGCACGGTGGCGAGCGACGCTTCGTCGGGCCTGGCAGAAGTGGAGACTCCGTCGCAGACCACGGCCACCATCACCGGGCCGTTCGGGGTCTGCTGTGTCTCCAGCGCCATCGCGTCTTCGTTGCGGGCATGCCGCAACCCCCTGTCGCTGACTCCGGCGGCGGCCTCCCGGTCGATTTCGACCCGGTCGCGCGGCGAGATGTCGATCATGTGCATACGTTAGTGCCTCGGAACGCCCCGGTTGTGCGCCAATACGTCATCGCTAACTTCCGTGTCGCAGACAACCCCTGAATCTGGGCCAAACTGGTCTGACGATCGCCCGGGATTGCAGGTTTTCACTCTCACGTTCGATGATATGGCATCCTTCTGATTCAGATTAGCGCCTGAGAGGGATTTTGTGGTCATATACAGTAGATTTTCTTCTGTTAGGCACGGATATACCGCGAATTGTTCCCGGGGATACGCAGCGTACGACCCTTGCGTGTCACAGGCCACGTCCGCACCACGATGCACGGGGGCCTGGCGGCAACAAGAGCGTAACGATCCGGCTAGCCGCGGTGGACGGTGATCGCGGTCCAGGCACCGAGGTTGACGCGGTCGCCGTCGCGCAGCGGAACCTGATCGCCGACCCGCACTTCGGTGCCGTTGACCAGGGTTCCGTTGGCGGATCCAGGGTCGAGGACTGCCCAGCCGCCGTCTTGCGCGGCGATCAGTACCGCATGCAGGCGGCTGATGCCCGGGTCCACTGGCGGGCCGGTCAGGTCGATCTCCGGCTCCAGGCCGCGGGACACGCTGCGACGCCCGATGCGCATCTGGAGCCCGGCAAGGTGGAAACGCCGTTCGGCGTAGTACGCCGGGAACTCGATGGCTTCGCCCTCGCTACCGCTGGCCGCCCGGACATGGTCGTAGTAGGCACGGTCCGTGGCCACCACCGCGGTCCAGGCGACGTGGGCGTCCCTGCCAGGTGCCGGGATCTGCGAGCTGCCGGGACTGGTGGCGATGCGCATGCCGCACACATCGCAGAAGTCATCGCTCGCCGAATCATGACCGTTCGGGCATACCGCCATCGCCGCCTCCGACCCTTCTGCCGCCCCGTCGCGTTATGACTGGGCCTTCTTCACCCTGACCGTCTTCGTCGACCTCGTGTCCAGGGCCATCTCGTCCACGTCCTCGACCGCCTTCTTCAGCCGGACGGTACCGGTCTCCACGTCGACCACGTCGACCACTTTGGCGAGAAGCTTGGCGGTGTCCTCGTTGCCCGACTGGTGGGCCAGCGCCACGGCCCGGCCCAGATTGGCGGTCGCGGCTTCCTCGGCGCCCTGCTTGCGGGCCTCCAGGCCCTCCTGGATCGCGTCGGCGAGTTCGGCCTGGCCGGTGTAGTGGGCGACCAGCGGGTTGATCTTGGTGGACAGCGCCTCGTCGTCGGTCCAGATGGCGCGGACAAGTCCCTGCCCGAGAACCTCGGCGGCCGACGGCGGGCCCGCCACCAGGCTGACCCGGGCGGCCAGCATCTCCTGCCCGACCCCGGCCGGGTTGACCTCGACGCCGATGTGATAGTCGCGGCTCTCCCCCGGGCCCCACGCCCCCGTCGGATAGTCGCCGGCTTGCGGGCCGGACGGCGTGCGCCTGGCGGTCAGGTCATCGACCGCGGGCGCGACCTGCTTCACGAACCGGACGGTCGCGTGCTGCGGCGTCCACACCCGCAGGGCCACATCGGCCACCTGCTTGCCCATCGCGCTGCGCATCATGGCCGCGAAGTCGGCGGCCAGCCCGGACGGGTCGGGCACGATGTCCACCGTGCCGAGCAGCGCGGTCGATATCGTGCGCAGCTCGCCGACCTCCCAGTCGGTCCCCACGCCGCGGCAGTCGCAGCTGAAGACGCCTTCGCATTCCCTGAGCGCGGCGAGGAGCTGATCGGGGGTCTCGTGCTGGTTCTTGCCGTCGGTCAGCAAGATGGCGTGCCGCAGCCGCGCCGGGTAGGCCCCGAAGATCTGGCGGGCCAGGCTCAGCCACTGCCCGATCGCGGTGCCGCCGCTGGCCCGCAGGCCGGTCACCGCCTGCCGGGCCGCCGCCCGAGAGCCGGGGTCCGCGATCGCCATGCTCCCGTCGGGAGGGAAGACGGGCCAGGCCGTGTTGGTGCCCGCGATGACCGAGAACCAGACGCCGTCGCGGACGACGTCGATCGCGGCGGCGGTGGCCGCCCGCGCCTCGGCGATCTTGGTGTGCGGATACTCCATCGACCCCGAGCAGTCGATGATGATGATCTCCGCGCTGGCCGGGGCACTCGCCGCGGCGGCTGGGATGCCGGCGGCGTCGCCTGAGAAGGTCACGGTGACGATCGCGCTGACGTCTCGCCCGCCCTCGGGCAGGTACTGGTTCTGGTCGACATCCACGGTGAAGCCGGACTGGGTCATTAAGATCGCGGCGTGGAGACTCCTGCCTTTCAGGCAGGGGAGGACACGCCGCTTCACCTCCCCTGAAATGTCGGTGCTGGATGGTATATTCGGAGAGTTCGACACGCCGTCGCAGACCACAGCGATCGCGACCGGGCCGGACGGGGTCTGCGCCGCCGCGAGCGCTATCGCGTCCTCGTTCCGCCGATGCCGCAGGCCGCGGTCGGTGACCCTGGCCAGCGCCCCGAGGTCGAGCTCGGCGTGGTCGCGTCCGGTGGGCGCCTTGCGGCCGCACGACTCGCAGTAGCCGTCCGCGATGATTCCGACGGGCGGGGAGGACGGATCCACCGAGCACACCGGGCACTCCGGCATGTATCCGGGCGCCCCGGTGCTGACCACGGGCGGGGACAGCTCGGTGCCGCACGCCTCGCAGAAGCCGTCCCCCGCGTCGACCGGCTGCCCGCAGGACGGGCAGGCGCCTCCGGTCAGGGTGCTCTCGACGGTCACAGGCCGGGCCGCCCGTCACGGCCCCGTCCTACCGGCTGGTCGCAGTGGCCGCAGAAGCGCTTGTTCTCGGGAACCTGCGGATCGGACAGCACTGCGCTGGCCGGATCCCGGTACGGGACCCGCGGGATTTCCAGCAGCCCGGCCCCGAGCCTGCCCCGCGCGGCGCGGCTGGTGCCGTGCCTGGAGCGCGTGGTCCGGCCGCCTGTGCCCGATGTCCCGCTGCTGCTTGCCGTGGGCTGGGACCCTGAGGAGGTGGACGCCGCGGGCGCGGGAACTGGCCCCGCGACGGCAGGAGCCGGGGGCCCCGCGACGGCAGGAGCCGGCGCCATCCCGCAGGTGTTGCAGTAACCGTCCTGTATCGTCCCGCCACAGCCGGGCTGGGCGCAGCCGACCGTGGCCGTGCTCACCGTGGGCCTCCGATCGTCAGTACGGCCCGCTGGTAGCCGGTTACAGCGTCCTGCGCGGCCGCGAGGTCACACGGCGCCGTCCACAGCAGGCCGCGAGCGCGGTTGTAGCGTTCGGTCAGCCCGGAGTCTTCCGCGGCACCCAGCCTGGCGGCCTTGGCCTGGTAGGCATCGAGTAGCCCGCGCAGCTCCTCCCGCCGGTTCAGCAGGGTCACCGCCGCTCGTTCGGTATCGCGGAACTGGGTGGTAGCGACGGCCAGCCCGCGGGAGACCTCGTCGAGTTCGGCGGACAGCCTGGGCCAGCGCCCGGCCGCCAGCAGCGCCTCGAGGCCGGCCAGCCGGGCGGACAGGTCAGTGATGTCCGGGGGCTCCGGCGGCAGCGCCTCGGCGGCGAACTTCTCCGCCGCACGCCTCCAGGCCGCGATGGCGTCGTCACGCGCGGCACGGCAGTTCGCGGCGGCCGTCATTGCCTCGGCAACGCGATCCCTGGCGTCGTCCCGCAGCCGGGCCAGTTCGTCCACCCGCGCCGCGACGGCGGCGACCCGCTCTCGCAGCTGGTCGGCCCCGGAGCTATCGACCCTTGCGCGGCCCGGGTCCGAACTGCCCTGCCAGAGGGAGAGCGGATCGGTGTTCAGCACGTCGCGCAGCCGGGCCAGCTTGCCTTCCGCCGCCGACAGGTTGCCCGCCAGGGCCTCGTCCCCGAGCGTGCTGGCCAGCGGCGCCATCCGGGCAAGCTGCTCGGCGGCGGCGTCGAGCGGCCCCGCCATCTCGTTCCATACCTGCTCCGCGGCGGTGACCACCTCGGTGAGGTCGGCGAAGGACCGTCGCATCCTGGCCACCGTCTGCGTCAGAGTCAGCTGCTCGCGGCCGCTGTCGGCCAGGTCACGCCCGGCCAGCGGGGCCAGACTGCGGTCCAGCTGGACGGACGGCCCGGCGAGCAGCTCGGTGACCTGCACGAGCTCCTTGGGCCCAGGCCGCCCGGCTACGGCCTCGGCAGCCCGGTCGACAACCCCCGAGTAGGCCGAGTAGAGGTCCCACAGGCTGGCCAGGGTGCGGGCGGCCTTGTCCCATCGCGTCTTGGTCTGACCGGCGAGCGCCGCGCCGGCGAGCAGCCGCTTGCCGAAGCTCCCGTCGAGCTCAAGCAGGTTCGCCTGGATCACGTCGCGCTCGCTGACCGCCCCCTGGACCGCAGCGGCCGCCTGCTCCTTGGTCAGCGCCTTGATGCTCATAGGTACTCCGCGAGCCGACGGGACAGCGTGTCGGCGTCACCATCCCGCGAGATGAGGTTGAGGAGCGGCCGGCCGTGCACGGGCGGAGCCCCCGCCGCCCCTGCCGACGACGTGCCCGCGGCGCCCCCTTGTCGCGAGGCATGTTGCGGGCCCCTGGTAGCCGTCGCACTCATTTCCGATCCGCCATGCCCCGCTCCCGTCATCGGAAAGGTCACCCGGAGTGACGTCTCTATTTTGCCCGCACTTAAGGACTCCTTGGGGTGAACGGGGAGACGTATTGAGGTTCACGCGGGTACGGCTAGCCGCGGCGCACCGTGATCACGGTCCAGGCGCCGAGGTAGATGCGGTCGCCGTCCTGCAGCGGGACCAGGTCGCCGACCGGTATCTCACGACCGTTGAGGAGCGTGCCGTTGGCCGAGCCCGGATCCAGCACTCCCCAGCTGCCGTCCGCGGTGGCGATGAGGACCGCGTGCAGCCGGCTGACACCCGGGTCGGCGGGCGGGTCGGCCAAGTCGATCTCTGGCCTGAGACTGCGTGCCACGCTGCGCCGGCCGATCCGCATCTGCTTCCCGGATAGGAGCAGCCGCCGCTCGCTGCTCTGGGCGGGAAACTCCACCGATGGGCCGTAGAGGCTCCTCCTGGACTGCATGCCCTCGTAGTAGGCACGGTCCGAGCCGATCACTATGGTCCAGGTGTGCGGCGTGAACGCCGGCATGGGCGTCGTCGGCGAGGCCGCTGATACGGACGGGGCCGGAGGCGCGAACACGGCAGGACGTACGGACGAGGCCGGGGCGCCGGACGCGGCGGGAGGAGCAGCAGGCCCGCGCACCGGGGATGGCGCGGGCCGGCGGTTTGGCGGCACGAGGCGATCTGGCGCGGCAGGCGGCGATCCCAGTCTCGTCAGCGGCGGCGATGCCGGTCCGGTCAGCGCCGATCCCGGCCCGGTCAGCGGCTGCGCCCCGGCCGGTAGCGCGGCCGAGGGAAAGGGCCTCGATCCTGCCTGTGCCGAAGCCGTGAATTCCTCGGCCGGTGCCGGCCGGCGGACCGGCGAGTACGGCGAGGACGGCGGCTCGGGCGAGGACGGCGGCTGGCCGGGCGGCGGCTCGGGCGGGACCGTCTGGGCGAACCGGGCTCGCGGCGGCATCGGCGGCACTACCGACGGCGGCTCCGCCGGAATCGGCGCGGCGAACAGGGCCGGCGGCACTACCGATAGCGGCTCCGCCGGAATCGGCGCGGCGAACTGGGCCGGCGGTACAAGCGACGACGGCTCCGGCGCAACCGGCGCGCCGAGCAGGGCCGACGGTTCCGGCGGAACCGTCCTGGCGAAGTGAGCCGGCGGCAGGGGCTTCGCTGCGGGCGTGAACAGAGATCCGAGGGGGCCGGACGCGGTTATCGGCGCAGCGGGCGAGGGAGGCGGGCCGGGCGAGGGCGGCATGGCGGAAGGCGGCGGCGCGGGGTACTGCGACGGGAGTTGGTGGGGGGCCGTTGCGATGGCCTCAGGCGCTGCGATGGCCTCAGGCGCCGGGACACGGTAGCCGCACCAGTCGCAATACTCGCCGGACACAGCGGAACTGCAACGGGGGCAGGACACTGCCGCGGGCGCGGGCGGGGTCGGCCGGGGCGCGTGGTGCTTGCCTGCCAGGCGGGCCTGGCCGGAAGCGCCCGCCTCCATCGGCGTGCCGCAGACGTCACAGAAGTCACCGCTTGCCGACTGATGAGCATTCGGACATGCATTCATCCCCACACCGGACCCTTTAGACCAAAACCATGTCTTCGCCATCTTCAGACTACGTATCCGCCGATTTTTCGCAGGGTGTTCGTTACATTACGTCCGGGTTGGCTCCGGCCGGGTCCAGATGGCGGGGTCCGTCAGCGCATCGCGATCAGGTCAGCGGGCGGGCGGTCGGCGGAATCGGGGCCGGCAGGGCGGCGCCGCCATCGTTCCCGGCCAGGTAGCGGTCGGCGGCGGCGGCGGCGCTGCGCCCCTCGGCGATCGCCCAGACGATCAGCGACTGGCCGCGGCCCATGTCGCCGGCGACGAACACGCCGGGCACCGACGTGGCGTACGAGCCGTCTCTCGCCACGTTGCCCCGCTGGTCGAAATCGACGCCTAGGTCGGCGAGCAGCCCGGGCCGTTCGGCTCCGGTGAAGCCCATGGCCAGCAGCACGAGGTCGCAGGGCAGCTCGCGCTCGGTGCCCGGCACCGGATCGAACCCGGCCGCGTCGGCGAGCCGCAGCGCCCGCACCCTGCCAGCGTCGCCGAGGAACTCAAGCGTGCTCACCGCGTAAGCGCGCTCGCCGCCCTCCTCGTGCGCGCTCGAGACGCGGTAGGTCATCGGGTAGGTAGGCCAGGGCTGGTGCCCGGGCCGCGACGCAGGCGGTCGCGGCAGGATCTCCAGTTGCGTCACCGATGCCGCGCCCTGCCGGTGCGCGGTGCCCAGGCAGTCCGCGCCGGTGTCGCCGCCGCCGATGATGACCACGTGCCGCCCGCGCGCGCTAATGGCGGGCTCGGCCGGGTGCACCGGGTCGGCCGCCACCACCCGGTTGGCCAGCGGCAGGTACTCCATGGCCTGGTGAATCCCGTCCAGCGAGCGTCCTGGCAGCGGCAGGTCCCTGGGAACGCGGGCGCCGCCGCACAGCACCACCGCGTCGAAGGACGCCCGCAGTTCGTCGGCCGTGATGTCGGCGCCTGCCTCGACGCCACAGCGGAACTCGGTGCCCTCGGCGCGCATCTGGCCCAGCCGCCGGTCCAGGTGCCGCTTCTCCAGCTTGAACGCGGGAATGCCGTACCGCAGCAGCCCGCCGGGCGCGTCGTCACGCTCGAAGACCGTCACCGCGTACCCCGCCCTGGTCAGCTGCTGGGCGGCGGCCAGGCCGGCCGGACCCGATCCGATCACCGCCGCCGAGCGGCCCGGGGCAGCGGCCGGGGGCAGCGGCACGACCCAGCCCGACGCGAAGGCCCGGTCGATGATCTCCACCTCGACCTGCTTGATCGTGACGGGATCTGAGTTGATGCCGAGCACGCAGGCGGCCTCACACGGCGCCGGGCACAGCCGCCCGGTGAACTCGGGGAAGTTATTCGTGGCGTGCAGCCGGTCGGCCGCGTCCCGCCAGTCGTGCCGCCAGACCAGGTCGTTCCACTCCGGGATCAGGTTCCCCAGCGGGCAGCCGTTGTGGCAGAACGGGACGCCGCAGTCCATGCACCGGCCCGCCTGCCGTTCCAGCCGGCTCGCGGGGAATGGCTCGTACACCTCGCGCCAGTCCCGTAGCCGCAGGTCGACTGGGCGCCGGGCCGGGGTCTCGCGCGAGGTGGACAGGAAGCCCTTCGGGTCAGCCATTGCGCCGCCTCACCCGTGCGCCGCGGCCATGACGGCCTCGTCGACGTCCCGGCCTTCGCGCTGCGCCTGCGAGGCGGCGGACAGCACCCGCTTGTAGTCCTTCGGCATGACCCTGGTGAACCGGCTGGCGTCCCAGTCGGCGAGCAGCCGCGCCGCGACCGCCGAGCCCGTCTCCGCGAGATGGCGCTCGACCACCTCGCGCACGAACGTGACGTGATCTTCGGTATCGAGTGGCTCCAGGTCCACCATTTCCATGTTCACCCGGATCTCCGGCAGGTCGAGCACGTAGGCGATGCCGCCAGACATGCCGGCCGCGAAGTTACGCCCGACCGGGCCCAGGATCACCACGCGCCCTCCCGTCATGTACTCGCAGCCGTGGTCGCCGGTGCCTTCGGCGACCGCGAGCGCACCGGAGTTCCGCACGCAGAACCGCTCGCCGACGATGCCGCGCAGGAACATCTCCCCGCTCGTCGCGCCGTAGCCGATCACGTTGCCCGCGATGATCTGCTCCTCGGCCGCGAACGCTGCCTCACCGAAGGGCCGGACGACGAGCCGGCCGCCGGACAGACCCTTGCCGAGGTAGTCGTTGGCGTCGCCGTGCAGCCGCAGCGTGATGCCGCGCGGCAGGAAGGCGCCGAACGACTGGCCGGCCGAGCCGCGGAAGGAGATGCCGATCGTGCCGTCCGGCAGCCCCTCACCGCCCCAGCGCCTGGTCACCTCGTAGCCGAGCATGGTGCCGACGGTCCGGTTCACGTTCCGTATCGGCAGCTCGAGCCGGACCGGGCTGCCGTCGGCGAGTGCGCCCTCGGCGAGCTGTATCAGCGTGTTGTCCAGCGCCTTGTCCAGCCCGTGATCCTGGCTCTGCTTGCAGCTAAGAGCGGCGTCATCCGGCAGCTGGGGCCTGTAAAGCATCCGGGATAGGTCGAGGCCCGAGGCCTTCCAGTGGTCGACGGCAAGCGCCGCGTCCAGAAGGTCCACCCGCCCGATGATCTCCTCGATCGACCGGAAGCCCATCATAGCCAGGTACTCCCTGACCTCCTCGGCGATGAACTCGAAGAAGTTCACCACGAACTCGGGTTTCCCGCTAAACCTGGCCCGCAGCTCCGGGTTCTGGGTGGCCACGCCGACCGGGCAGGTGTCCAGGTGGCAGACCCGCATCATGATGCAGCCCGAGACCACCAGCGGCGCGCTGGCGAACCCGAACTCCTCCGCGC
>JBOHCG010000237.1:0-10745 GCA_050698735.1 Streptosporangiaceae bacterium
AGCCAGGACGCGTCGCCCACCTGGGCGGCCAGTTCCGGTGCCTCGGCGACCCAGGGCGACATCGCCGCCAACTGGGCGCTGACCCAGATCGGCAAGCCCTACCAGTGGGGCGGGGCCGGGCCGGACTCCTACGACTGCTCGGGCCTGGCCATGGTCGCGTGGGAACAGGCTGGCGTCGAGCTCCTTCACTACACCGGCTACCAGTGGGAGGAAGGGCCGCACGTGCCCCTCGACCAGCTGCAGCGCGGCGACCTGGTCTTCTACGCCACGGACACGTCCGAGCCCGCCACCATCCACCACGTCGGAATCTACATCGGCAACGGCGAGATGGTCGATGCCCCCTACACCGGCGCGTTCGTCCGGATCGACAGCATCTACCAGCCCGGCCTGATGTCGACAGGCGTCGACCCTGCGGGGTGACGCACCACGGTTCCGGCCAGTCCCCGCAGGCCTGGCCGGGACCGTAACGCGATGGCCGGGACTGTAAGGCGGTGACCGGCACGCTGCGCATGATCCGCTGCACGGTGTCGTAGACGCCGATGTCGCGGCAATGGTGGCTGTCGCTGCCGGCCACCAGCCGGACGCCGGCCTGCGCCAGCGCGGCTACCGTGCGCGGTGTCGGGCACAGCCACTTCTCGTTCACCTCCACCAGGGCGTCCGCGCGCACCGCCGCGGCCGCCACCTCGTTCAGCAGCGCCGCGGGAACCTGTTCCTCGTCCAGGCCCATCTTGGGCAGCAGGCTGAACAGATGCGCGAGCAGGCCGCGGCGCGTCCCGCCAAGGGCTCCGGTCATCGCCGTGACCAGCCCCTCGATCACCTCCGCCGCGGTGAGCTTGCCGTCGCAGAGCGCGGCGCGCATCACGGCAGGGTGGACCGGTCCGTCGCGTCCAGGGAACTGATGATCGGCGATCAGCACCAGGTCGATCTCGTCGGTGCGGTCGAGGTCCGGCGGGACGTCAAGGCGCCCGGTCGCGTCGAGCATCTTGGCTTCCACGCCTGCCAGCACCCGCAGGCCGGGCACCGATCGGTACGGCGCCACGGCCCGGACGAAGTCGGGCAGCCAGGCGGTGTCGGCGCGGACATGGTCGACCAGGCAGAGGGTGCGCAGCCCCCGCTCCCGCGCGACCCGCACGTTCTCCGCCAGCGTGCTCGCGCCATCGGAGAACGTCGAGTGGACGTGGAAGTCCTCGTCGAACGCGATCATGCCGGAACCGCATCCGGGTGGCCGACCACGTCGGCGAGCTCGACGAAGCGCTCGTCGAGGAAGCGGACCACGGCCACCTCACGGAAGTCGACGTGCGTCGGCACGGGCCTGCCGAGCAGGGAGTCGACCGCGAGCCTGGGCATGTCGACGCCGCTCGCGATGGTCAGCCCGAGGGTGCCAGGCACCCTCGGGTTCACCTCGAGCAGCGCCGGGGCGCCGGCCCGGTCCCGCTTGCACTGCACGTTCGCCACGTAGGTCAGGCCGGTCGCCAGGGCCATCTGGCGGCCGAAGGCCTCAAGCTCGGGGTCATGGACGGTACGCCCCGCGACGGAGACGCCCGAGTCGACCCGGATCCTGGCCCGCGGCACGGCGGCGATGACCCGGCCCATGGCGTCGGCAAGCACGTCGATGGAGTATTCCTCGCCGGGCAGGTACTCCTGCACGATCAGGGCTCCCGATCGGTCCATCGCGGCGAGGGCCCCGGCGTCCGGCACGAGGGCGAAGCCGCGGGATCCGCTGCCGCGGCGGGGCTTGACCACCACGGGAAAGTCCCATGACCTGGGATCGAAGGCCAGCCCGAACGGCTCGGTACGGGGAACCGTGACGATGCCCGCACAATGCCTGGCCAGGATGAGCTTGTCCAGGATGACCTCAAGCGCCGCGGCGGGCGCGAGCAGCAGGTCGGTCCCTGCGGCGGCGAAGGCGGCGCGCGCCGCGGCCAGCGGCTGCAGTTCGGCGTCCACGGTCGGCAGCAGGATGTCCACGCCGAGCGCGGCGCAGATGCCGAGCACCGCGTCCGCGAAGCCTGGCGCGGCACCGGGCGGGACCAGCGTGCGGGCGTCGGGCGGGACCAGATACAGGCCGGCCGCCCACGGATCCATGTCGGCGGCGAGCACCTTGAGCGTGCCGTCGGCGCGCAGCGACTTCATCGCGGCGATGGCCGCGGGGCCGCCGGCCCCCGTGATCAGGACCCGGAACCGGCGATCACCGCCCTCGCGGCCGGTCACGGCAGGCCCTCCAGCTGGTCGGCTTCCTGGCTGGGCGGCGGCACGACCCTGGCCGCGCCGTGCGGCCCAGGCACTGCCCGGCCCGCCGCCCGGTCGCGGATGCCCTCGAACGCCTCGGCGTGACGGCCGTCGGTGAACCGGGACCAGTACCTGGCGGTGGACACGATCAGGTCGGGATCCAGGTAGTCCCGGATGGCGAACTGCGAGGCGAACGCGCGGATGGAGTCGAGCTTGCGGTCGATGTGGTCGTCGATGGCCACGAAGAAGGTGGGACGGAAGTCGACGGTCGCGGACGGAGACTGGAAGCAGTAGACGCGGCCGACCCGGCGCGCGGCCACCATGACCGCGCGGTTGGTGTTGCGGTGATCCTGGTGAACGTCGTGCACGGAATGCGTGTACACCACCGTGGGCTGCACGTCGGCGACCACGCTGTCGATGATGCCGATGGTGGGGTTTCCCTCCGGGATGCGCGTGTCCTCGAGGTCGTTCAGGAACAGCCGCGCGCCGATGACCGTGGCGGCGGCCTCGGCCTCGGCGATCCGCTGCTCGGCGATCCCGCCGCGGGCGCCACGGGACAGCGTCAGGATGCTGACCGTATCGCCGGCCGCCTTGTGCGCGAGCAGGGCGCCTGCCGCCCCGATCTCCACGTCGTCGGGGTGCGCGCCGATGGCGAGCACGCTCTCCCTGTGCACCGACCGCGCGGCCCGCCCCCTGGCGATGAGCTCGGCGACCTTGCCGAGGAAGTCGTCGGCGGGCATCGGCTTGTGGAAGAACTCAACCGCCGAGGACCGCAGCGCGCTGACGGCGCGGTCCACGGTCGCGTGCGCCGTCACCACCGCCACAGGCAGCGCGGGCTCGACGAGATGGACCCGCTGCAGCAGTTCGATCCCGGTCATGCCCGGCATCTCGATGTCGGTGATCACCAGGTCCCACGGCTCGGTCTCGACGCAGCGCAGCCCGGCCGCCGGGTCGAGCACGTGCTTGAGCTCGTGCCCGCCGCGCTTGCACAGCACCTGCGCCGCCCAGATGCCGAATACCCGGTCATCGTCGATCAGCAGGATGCGCCCATGCTTCGAGCCCGGCTCGTCTGCTCGCATGTCTTTCCCCCGGCAGCAGGCCAACTGCATCAGTGGTCCCAGATGCATCTCTATTCGACCATCGTCACACGATACCATCTGGTCACTGTTGAGATCTATTATGTTACCGAACGTGACACGTGGTCGAGGACCGAGAGACATCAGGTGCAGGCGTGATGCTGAGACAGCAGAGATCCCTGTCGATGCGGCTTATTTCCGTGTTCGGCGTGCTGATCGTGGCCGTGATCGCGGCAGCCGTCGCCGTGACGATCGGCCTCTACCACGAGGCGGTCAGCCAGGGCGGCGACGCCCGGGCGGCCGACATCAATACGCTGCGGGCGCAGCAGCTCACCTCCGTCTTCGCGGAGCAGCGCATAGTGATGTTCCGGTACATCGCGACGGGGATGCCGGCCGCGCTGACCAGCGAGCAGCAGCTCAACACGCAGTTCCACCAGCTCGCGGCCGAGGTGAGTCGATCGGCTCCGGCCCATCTGCCCGCGCTAACGGACGCGCTGGCCGACCAGGCGCGTTACTACGCGGCTTTCCAGGCCGATCGCCACTTCGTGACCGCCAGCGCGACCCGCAGGTTCGTGGTGATCGGGCAGCTCGACGAGCACGCGGACCCGGTCACCGAGCCGCTGGCGAGCCTGGTCGACCTGGAGAGCGCGCGCGCGACCGCCTCCGCGGCAGACGCCAACGATTCCGCCGGGCAAGCGCTGGCTGTCGGCATCGTCGCCGCCATTCTCGCGGTGCTCGCGGGCCTCGCCTTCGCCTGGTTCATGGCCGGGAACCTGCGCCGCGCCCAGCAGCGTGAGCAGGCGCTGACCGCGGCGCTCGGCCGGCTGAGCGACCGCGACGAGCTGCTGTCGCGGTTGCGGGCCGCGTCGGGGGTCCTCGCCGAGGTGGCCGCCGAGCTGCGCGTCGCGGCAAGGAACGCGGCCGCGGTCACCAGCGAGCAGTCCGCGGCGGTCGCGCAGACATCGACGACGATCCGCGAGCTAGCGGCCACCGCCGGGTCGATCGCCGACACCGTGCGCTCGGTGTCGCTGGCGACCGAACGGGCCGGCGACACCATGCACGACATGCAGGAGAAGGTCCAGGCGATCGCGGAGCGGGCACTGTCGCTCGGCGAGCGCGGCCAGAAGATCGGCGAGATCCTCGAGCTGATCAACGAGATCTCCGGGCAGACCAACCTGCTCGCGCTGAACGCCGCGATCGAGGCCGCCAGGGCCGGCGAGGCAGGCAAGGGATTCGCCGTGGTGGCGGCCGAGGTACGCAAGCTCGCGGAGCGGTCCATGCGTTCGACCGAGTCGATCGGCGTGATCATCGCCGGTGTCCAGGACGAGACGAACGCGACGATCATGGCCACCGAGCAGGGCATCAGGCAGGCGCATGAGGTGGGTGAGCTGATGGCCTCGACCTCCACGTTGCTCGAGGAATCGATCCTGGCCACCCAGCAGCAGAAGTCCGCCGCCGACCAGGTGGACACGGCGGCACAGCAGATCAGGGAGGCAGCCGACCAGCTCGCTGCCGAGCAGGCCAAGTGGGCGGCCACCTCGGAGCGGCTGGAAAGGCTCGTCGACGAGATCGAGAACGCACTGCGAGACGACGGCGCGGAACTCGTCCATGGGCACTTACGTACGCCTGAGGGTGGCGGCGGAGGCATACGCCGTGCCCGTCGGCCACGTGCTCGCCATCGTCGGTCCCGGCGAACTGACCCCCGTGCCCGGATCGCTGCCGGAGATACTCGGGGTGCGCAAGCTGCGCGGCCAGATCGTGCCCATCATCAACTTGCCGCTGGTGCTTGGCCTGGCCGCGGCTGCGCCGCAACAGCCGCCGCAGCTGCTGCTTGCCGAGGTCGAAGGCGTCAAGGCGGGCTTCACGATTGACGAGGTGAGCAGCGTCGGGGACCTCGACGGCCCGCTGGACGGGGTGGAATCGAATTTCCTTCTCGGCGTCACGGTCCGCGATGGCGAGCCGCTCGGCGTCATCGATGTTCCCCGGATCCTCAGATCGCTGGCGCGGGCAGGATCATGACCGATCCCGATATCGAGCTGCGCGAGGCGTTCCACGAGGACGTGACGCACCGGCTGGACGAGATGGAGGCGGCGCTGCTGGCAATCGAGGCCGGCGACCCGGGCACCGGGATGATCGACTCGCTGTTTCGCAACGTGCACACGATCAAGGGAACGGCGGGCATGGTCAACATGACCGACATGGCCGCGGTCGCGCATGCTGTAGAGGACATCCTCGCCGTCGTGCGGGACACGGGCACGTTCCCGCCCGAGCTCGTTGATCCGCTGCTGCACGCGACAGGCGCCCTGCGCGCCCGTATCAACGGCGGCCAGATGCCCGTCGACCCGCTGCTCGACGAGCTGGCCGTCGGCCTGACCGCGCTGCGGCAGCCGCGTACCGTGACAGGAGCGGCCGAGGTGACAGGAGTCGCCGGGATCGACGCGGTCGCCGGGAACCCCGAAGGCCTGCCGGTGCCGAGGAGCCAGCCCAGCCCGGAGCAGTTGCGTGGCTCGGGCGCCGTTGAGGTCACGGCGTGGGGCCTGCCCGTGCCCGGCCCCGGGCTACCTATCGGGCCGGTACGGCCGCAGCCGCGCAGCCCGGTGCCGCCCAGCCCGGTGCCCGAGCAACGATCGGTCCGCGTCGATCCGGTCAAGCTCGATCAGCTGCTCGACGTCATCGGCGAGGCCGTGCAGGACGGGCGCAGGCTGGCGCACGCTCTCGGGCCCGAGGCGGACCTGTCGAAGGACCTGTCCGCCGCACTCGGCGCGGGCGCGCGCACGATGGAACAGCTGCGGGAGAGCGCGATCAGGATGCGCACGCTCCCGCTCGCGGTGATCGCCGGGCCGCTGCCGCGCGCGGTCCGCGACTTCGCGCGGGCGGCCGGCAAGGACGTCACGTTCACGGTGGCAGGCGCGGATACCGAGCTGGACCGGATGATCCTGGAGAGCCTTGCCGAGCCGCTCACCCACCTGCTGCGCAATGCCGTGGCGCACGGCATCGAGCCCGCGGCGGACCGCGAGCGGGCCGGCAAGCCCCCCAGCGGCCACATCGAGGTCCGGGCCGTGTCCCGTGGCAGCCTGGTCGAGATCGTCGTCACCGACGACGGCAGGGGCGTATCGTCCGAGCTAGCCGAGCGGGCGCAGCGTGAGGGGTCGCTCGCGGACCTGCTCGCGAGCGCCGGCTTCTCGACCGCAGGCGAGGTATCCCACCTGTCCGGCCGGGGTGTCGGCCTGGACGCGGTCAAGAGCTACGCCCATTCCATGGGCGGCGCCCTGGAGATCCGCAGTCAGCCAGGTCGCGGGATGGAAGTAATCCTGCTGCTGCCGCTGGCCCTGGCCATGATGAACGTGCTGCTGTTCGAGCGCGGCGACGCCGTGTTCGGGGTACCGCTTGCCGTGGTGGATGAGGTGGTCGACGTACCCCGGCCGGTCACCGTCGGCGGCCGGCCTTCGCTTACCGTCCGCGGCCGGCCGTTGCCTGCCGCAGACGTCGCGTTGCTCCTCGGCGCGCACGCGCCAGCGCTGAAAACCAGGCCGCACGCGCTGATCGTGGCGGTGCTCGGCCGCCGGATGGCGGTCCTCTGCGACGCGCTCATCGGGGAGGAAGAGGTGATGGTCAAGCCGCTCGGGCCGCTGCTCGCGGGCGCGGGATACCTGGGCGCGGCCGTTCTCGGCGACGGGCGGATCGCGCTGCTCGCCGAGCCTGCCGCGCTCGTCCGCGGCCGATACGAAGCCGTGGCCCCTGTCGAGCCGGTCCGCCCGCCGGACCCGCCCAAGATCCTGGTGGCCGAGGACTCCTACACGGTCCGGCAGCTTCAGCGTTCCATCCTTGAGGCGGCCGGGTACCAGGTCGTGACCGCACGTGACGGGCGCGAGGCACTTCGCATCATCAGCCGGGACGCCGGCATCGCGATGGTGATCACCGACCTGGAGATGCCGGGTCTCGACGGGCTCGGGCTGACCCGCGCGATCCGCGCGGACCCCGCGCGGGCCGCGCTGCCCGTCGTCATCGTGACCTCGCTCGGCTCGGAGGAAGACCAGCGCAAGGGCATCGAGGCCGGGGCCGATGCGTACATGGCCAAGCACAACTTCGACCAGCACGCCCTGCTTGCCACCGTCGAGCGCCTCGTCGGCAGGTGACGGCCGTGCTGCGCGTGCTGATCTGCGAGGCTTCCCGCGGCTACGCGATCAGGCTCAAGCGGGTGCTAGAGCACGACGGCGACATCGCGGTCACCGCCGTGTGCGCTACGGCCGAGGAGGCGATCGACGCGCTACCGTTGGTGCAGCCGGACGTGGTGACGATGGATCTGGACCTGCCGGGCATGGGCGGGCTGGCCGCCATCGAGGAGATCATGAGCGACCGGCCGATGCCGGTGCTGGTGATCTCCGTCGGCGCCGACGAGCGTGGCAAGGCGGCCGCGGCCCTGGCCGCGGGCGCCCTGGAGGCGATCGGCAAGGACGGCCTGGATCTGCGGGATCCCGCGGACGCCGCGGCGGCCGCGTTCCGGCAGCGGGTCAGGATCCTCAGCCACACGCACGTAATCCGCCACCCGCGGGCCCGCCTGCGGGGCATGCCGACGCCGCAGCCCCTGGGCCGCCCGGCCTCGGTCATCGGGATGTGCGGATCGACCGGCGGACCCTACGTACTGGCCCGGCTGCTGCGGGACCTGCCCGCCGACTACGAGATTCCGATCCTGGTAGTGCAGCACATCTCGGCCGGTTTCACCGAGGGGCTCGCCCGCTGGCTGGACCAGTCCGTGCCGCTCCCTGTCGGCATCGCCGCGGACGGTGCCGTGCCCGCCCCCGGGGCCTGGATCGCGCCCGAGGACGCGCACCTGAGGCTCGCCCGCAGCGGGCGGCTGCTGCTTGACCGGTGCACCGTCGCCGGGCACCACCGGCCGTCGGGTGACGTCCTGTTCGAGAGCATCGCCGCGGTCACCGGCAAGACCGGCGTGGCCATCGTGCTGTCCGGCATGGGCAGCGACGGCGCCAGCGGCGCGGCCGCGGTCCGCCGGGGCGGCGGGCTGGCGATCGCGCAGGACAGGGAGTCCTCGGCGATCTACGGGATGCCGCAGGCAGCCATTGCCTTCGGAACCGACCTGGTGCTGTCTCCCGGTGAAATCGTTGCCCAGCTGATGGGACTTCGGTACGAGCCGGTCCGGGTGGCGTGACGATGTCGCTGGCCGAGGTGGCGGAGCTCATCCGCAGGGAGACCGGGATCACGCCGGCGCTCACCAGGGATAGCGTGCTGCGGGCGGCGCTCCGCCGGGCCGCGCCCGAACTCGAGCCCGGCGCGTTCGTACGCGCGGCCGCGGATCCGGTCCACGGCAGGGACCTGATGCAGCGGCTCATCGACGAGGTCACGGTGCAGGAGACCACCTTCGTCAGGGATCGTGCCCAGCTCGACAGCATCCCCTGGTCCGACCTGCTGTGCAGCGCGCAAGAGGCCGGATCTCCCGTCATCCGGGTATGGAGCGCCGGCTGCGCCACCGGGGAGGAGCCCTACACCCTGGCGCTGCTCGCGGCCGAGGCCTTCGTCGTCGAGCACCCTCCGGTGGACGTGCTCGGCACCGACATCTCGAGCCGCGCCCTCGCCGCCGCGCAGACCGGGCGGTATCGCGAGCGCGCCGTCCGGGCGCTGGACGACGGGCTGCGCCGGCGGTACCTGGAGCGGCAGGCGGACGGCACGTACCTGGTCGGAGACGGCCTGCGCAAGCTGGTCAGGTATCGCCGCCATAACCTCGCCCGCGACCCGCTGCCGCCGCCGGGTGAGGCCGGCTTCGACGTCATCACCTGCCGGAACGTGCTGATCTACTTCGAGGAACCCGCCGCGGAGCGGGTGCTGGAGCGGCTGGACCACTCGCTGCGGCCCGGCGGCAAGCTGCTGCTCGGCGCCGCGGACGCGCTGCGGCGCACGGTGCGGATCGCCGCCCCCGACCGCGGCGGTGACCGTCCCTCGGCGTCCCGGCCCCGCCGCTACTATCCCGTCGTCCCGCTCAGCCGCCGGCCGCCACCGTCCGGTGAGCCGGCCGACCAGCGGCTTACGACGGCGCTTGTCGCGGCCGGGCAGGGCGACCGTGACCGGGCCGCCGCTGAGCTTGAGTCGCTGCTGAGGCATGATCCGCTGCACGCGCACGCGCAGTTCGTGTACGGGCTGCTGGTGCTCGAGGCCGGCGAGCCCGCCCACGCGGCCGCCGCCTTCCGCCGGGCGCTGTACGCGGACCCCGGGTTCGCCCTGGCCGCGTTCACGCTCGGCTGCGCGCACGACGCGCTGGGCGACAAGGCAGCCGCGCGACGCGCCTATGAGCAGGCGCTGCGGACGCTTGATCCGGCCGATGAGCGGCGCGAGCCGCTGCTCCAGCAGATTCACATCGGCGACATCGCTATCGCCTGCCAGATGCGGCTGCGATGGCATCAGGGACCGTAGGCGAGAAATGTCAGTGTTCCTTGCCGTGCTCAGCTGGCTCCTCGTCTTCCTCGTGCTGCTCGGGGCCGTCCCGCTGCTCGCCGCCTGCTATGAGTACCTGCTGATCGGGGTGCATTTCCGGTACAACCACTACGACCGGTGCCGGCCCTGGTTCCCGCGTACCGCCGTCTTGATCGCGGCCTGGAACGAGGCGGTCGTCATCGGCACCACCGTGGACCGGCTGATGCAGATGGATTACCCGCGCGCGTCGCTGCGGGTGGTCATCGTCGACGACGCGAGCACTGACGAGACCCCGCAGGTGCTCGCGGCCAAGGTCGCCGAGTACCCGGGCAACGTGTTCCACCTGCGCCGGGCCAAGGGCGGCGAGGGCAAGGCCGCCGCGCTCAACCACGGCCTGGCGTTCATCCTCGGCGACGCCTGGATGGAGGCGCTGCTGATCGCGGACGCCGATCCCATCTTCGAACCGACGGCGCTGCGCAGGATGACGCGGCACCTGTCCGATCCGGACGTCGGGGCGGTCACCGCCTACATCAAGGAGGGCGCGCCGACCAACTTCCTGACCCGGTTCATCGCGTACGAGTACATCACCGGCCAGGCGGTGGCCCGGCGCAGCCAGAACGTGCTCGGCGCCATCCAGTGCCTGGCGGGCGGGGCGCAACTGCATTCGCGCGCCAACATCGAGGCGCTCGGCGGGAAGATCGATAACACCACGCTCGCCGAGGACACGGTCACCACGATCGAGACCCAGCTGGCCGGGCGGCGGGTGGTCTTCGAGCCGCACGCCGTCGTCCTGGCGGAGGAACCGGGCAGCATCCGGGCCCTGTGGAAGCAGCGGCTGCGCTGGGCCCGCGGGAACGTGCAGATAACCATGCGGTACCGGCGCATGTGGTTCCGCCCGCAGCCGGCCTGCCGGCTCGGCAGCGTGACGTTCGGCGTGCTGTGGTTCAGCCTGCTGCTGCAGCCGTTCTTCATGATCGGCGACTCGGCGTGCCTGCTCGCGCTGTACATGGTCAACGG
>JBOHCG010000238.1:0-10701 GCA_050698735.1 Streptosporangiaceae bacterium
ACCGCGCACCGCGCGGCGGCGCACGACCCCCGCGGCCGCGGTACCGGATGAACAGCCGGCTAGCGGTCCTGCCGCAGCCGCGGGGCCCGCCGACTCCGGCCTGCCGCCGCTGCCCGGCGAGGACGACGGCCCTACCGATGCGGCGGATGCGGGCGCTACGGCCTCCACCGCCGCCCCTGCACCCTCGCAGACTGCCCCGCCCGATGAAACCACCTACGACACCCCAGGCACCGCCACCACACCCCAGATCACCGCCATCTGGACCGTGCTGTCGAACGTGTACAAGTTCACGAAAGACGAGAAGGACCAGGCCCGCGCGGTCTGCGCGCAGGTCTGCGGCCACCCGCTGGACTCGACGAAGGACATGTCGAAGAACGAGGCGAAGGCTGTCCTGGACACGCTCGGGAACTGGCGGGAGATTGCCGACCGGAATGACACGGCACCGCGCGAGTTCCTGGTCGGGATCATGGCCGAGCACGCGGCGGCGGCCCCGCAGGACGGTGACGCCGGTGCCTGAGCTCAGATACCGGTTCCGGCCGCTCGGCCCGTGGACCGGCCCCGCCACGCCCGCAGGCTCCCGCAGGAACGCCACCTTCAAGGCCACCTACCCGGCCACGCTCGCGCTGGTGTTCCGCGAGGCGGAGAAACTCGGCGCGCGGGAGCTGGTGCTGCAGGTCGACATCTCCGACCGGTGGATCCGCACCGACGGCCTGCCCGCAGCTAACGCCCGGTTCGGCTCGCATCCCGGTGTCGTGGTCTCGTTCGAGTCGCGGTACGGGCCGCTGAGGTACGCGACCGATGCGTTCACTGAGTGGCGCGACAACCTGCGCGCGATCGCCCTGTCGCTGGAGGCGCTGCGCGCTGTCGACCGGTACGGCGTCTCCAAGCGCGGCGAGCAGTACACCGGATGGAAGGCGCTCCCGGCCGGGACCGGCGCCGCGTTCGGCTCGGCGGATGACGCCGAGCAGTGGATGCGGCAAGTCGCCCTCGAGCGGTTCCAGATCGAGGCTGATCGCGACCGGCCGACCGCGATCTACCATGCGCTGGCCCGCCGCATGCATCCCGACACCGGCGGCGACCGCGGCGAATGGGACCGCCTCGACGCCGCCCGGCAGCTGCTCGTCACGGCAGGCCGGCTATGAGCGGCAGGAAGTCCGAGTGCAGCAAGTGCCACGAGCCAGTGATGTTCGCCCGCACCGCGAACGGCAAGCACATGCCGCTCGACAAGGCACGCGACCTGTCCGGCACCAGTCGGCACGTCGCGTGGCGCGACACGGACTTGATCCTGCACGTCCGGACGCTCGCCCAGGGCGAGGAACCGACGCCGGGTGTCGAGCACCGGCATATGCCGCACTTCGCGACCTGCCGGGAACGCGACCGGGCAGCCGGCCAGGATGAGGCCCTCCGGTGAGCGATCCGGGAATCCGCGAGATCGGCACCGTGGCCGGCGCGAACGGCGAGGCGATCGCCGTCGGCGTCGAGCTCGGGCACGTCGCGCTGTACATCGGCTGCTGGCAGTCCGCCGACGGCGTCCTGCTCGACGCCGCGCAGCGCGAGCAGTTCGCGCACCTGTACATCCGGGCCTGCCAGGAGGCAGACCGGTCCGAACGTGAGGGCGGCCATCTCGGGGAGCCGCCTTCACGCCCCGTCGAGGCGCCTGACCCTCGCCTCCGGGGCGCTGGCGGCGGCGGGCTGGGGGGTCTCGCCGCCGCCAGCAAGAGCCAGATACGCCGCATCGCGGCGACCGAAGACGTCCAGGCGACCAGCCTGGCAGCAGAGAAAGGGCAGCACCAGATGAGCGAGACGCATCCGGAAGAGGTCCAGGAAGGCGCCGAGGAGAAGGGCGCCGAGGAGACCGGGCAGGACGACGACGAGTAGGTCCGCCTGCGGATGGTCCGGCCGGTCCCGCTCCGGCCGGTGCCACCCGGAAACGGGAAACTCGCGAGATTTCAGGGGGCAATCAATGAGGAAGCGCATCATCGCGATCGCTGCCGCGGTGGCCATCGCCGCGTCCGCGGCCGCGTACGCCGCCATCCCGGCGGGCGCGTCGACACCGGGCTGCACGCAGGGCGTCTACGCCGGCTACTGCGGCACGCAGGTGTCTGCCGAGGCCGTCCCGCTGGCTTGGGACGTATACCGGACGCTCGCGAAGGCGGGCAACAAGATCATCGCCTACCCGGACAACGCCGGCGACGAGGCCACCGACTTCATCTGGCTCCGCTACCAGGACGGAAGCTCGGACATCGCCGAGTACGCGCCGCAAGGTGTGGCCAGCAACCTGTGCGTCACCGAGCCCGGCAAGGGCGACGGCCTGGTGCTGGAGGCCTGCACGGGCGACTCTAACCAGCAGTTCACCTCGGCCGAGGAGGACACCGGGTACACGTGGACGGTCAAGGCGACCGGCGACATCGTGACCGACCCGGCCGGGCTGCGGTCGCAGCTTGCCGGGATCGCGCCGCCGGAGACGCTGACCGGCGCGGACGAGTGGACGTTCGCGGGATGACCTACGGCATCACGGTCGTCAGCAAGGACGGCCAGCACGAGGTCACCAGTTACGGCGACGTGCCGGACGGCTCGCATGAGATCAGCGGCCACGACGAGCCCGCGGTGCAGGTCACCGGAGGCTCGACGTACCAGGGCCGTCACGTCGCGGTCACGCGCCGGGATGAGGTCGGCCGCCACCTGATCGGCGCGCAGCACAGTGACCAGGTGACCTGATGAGCGAGCAGCCGAAGGGCGTCGACGTCCGCGACCGCGACCACAACGCCGATCGCTTCGAGGGCGCTGACGGCTGGATCGTCCAGGACGACGGCCAGCTCGACATCATCTCCGGCGACGAGGAGGAAGTCCTGGCCTCGTACGCGCCGGGCATATGGGCGCAGGTCGTTCGCTCCAAGGCGAACGTGGCCTGACACGAACCGCCGGGTGGCGGGGAAGCCCAGCTGCGGCCACGGGCACCCCGCCGCCCGGCATCCACCATGAGACGAGAGGGTGACCGGTGGCCGACCTGACGCCTGCCGAATGGTTCGACCAGTTCCCGCCCGGCCGCCCGGGCGCCGAGTGGCCAGAAGACGCTCCATGGTGCCCGCGGCACTGGGCACCATGCCCGCTGCTCGGCGCCAACGGCATCGGCGCCCACCTGGAGCTGACGAAGATCTGGGTCGACGAGCTGCGCCCGAAAGGCAGCTACTCCGCCGCCGCGATGAACCGGCACCTCGCGAAGGCCAGCCCGCTGTGCTGCACGCTCGGCGACGACCGCATGTACGAGATCTGGGCGCACTGGCCACCGGCACAGCCCGCAGGCGAGGGACCGGATGCCTGAATCGCTCATCCACCGTGCAGCCAGCGACACCAGGTCTCCGATGGGCCGCGCCAGCGACGCCCTGCCGTGGAAGCCGTATGCATACCACGGCGGGGACGAGCCGCCAGCGGTCACCGCGGCGCGCCAGCGGTGGCGCGCGCAGAAGGAGCAGCTCGACGCGCTCGCGGTCGGCGGCGAGGGCCTGGACCCGCTCGGCAGGCGCGAGCTCGCCGGAGACGACGATGCGGGACCGGCACATGACCAGGCACCACCAGATCAGGCTGAAGACGTTCCCGTGGCCCGCTGCAAGCGCTGCGATTACCTCGTTACCGCTGTAGGGCACAAGGTGAAGTGCGGTGGCTGAGCTCAGTCCCGCCGCGCGCCAGTCGCTCGCCGAAACCCTCGCGTACCTCGCCGCCACCCAGCCGCACGTCATCACCAGCGGCACCCGCATCGCCGACCAGCTCCGCCTCGCCTACGACATGGACGACGAGGCCATCGCCGCGGTCCTCGACGGCGCGATACAGGTCGGAGCCAGCTACGCGCAGGTACTCGGCTGCCGCCACCTGCTGGATTACCTGCGGCTGCTGTCCGCGGCGGCCGCCGAGCTCGCGCACCTGGACATGCCATGAGCGCGCCGGAACAACGAGGGCGGCGGTTCGCCGCCGACGTCGCAAAGGGGATCAGGGCGGCCAGCGGGCGCTGGGTGGCGACCCGCGCATTTTCGACAAGACAGGAGAGAAAGCCGATGTTCGACAGTGAATGGCTCGCGCGGGAAATCGCGGAAGCCAACCAGCGGATAAGCGACGTGTGCAGAGCATCCGAGAGCGCGCGAACGGAGCGCAACGAGCGTGCCCGCAGGACCGCCATCGACGCGCTCACCGACCGCGTCCTCGGCGACAAGGACCTGACTCGCGCCATCGTCGCCGAGTACGTGGGCCGCGAGCTCAAGTTCATCTAGGCCCGTGAGCCACGTCGCGCTCGCCGCCGAGATCACCGGCTACACCGCGTGGCTGCTGGGCGCGTGGGCGCTGGCCAACCGGGCCGTGACACTGCTCGCGCGCCTCGAGGACGAGCGGCGCAGGCGGCGGAACGCGCGGCGCTTCAGGACATGGCAGCCGCCCCGACATACGCCGGGCCCGGGCAGCGCGGCCCGGGAACGGCAGGGAAGCCAGCGGCGATCGTGAAAGCGGGGGCAGGTGCCAAAGAGGGGGCGGCGGAACCCGTTCAGCCAGGAGCCGCTGCCCGACGACCTCAAGCCTGCCGCAGTCAACGAGTGGGTGCCGGTGTGGCGCCGGGTGATCGCCGAGCCGTCCGTGAAGAACGTCGGCCTGCATGCGGCGAGTTACGCCGACCCGGACGGCACGAATATCTTCCCCGGAATACTGCGGATGGCGAACGTGACCGGCCTTAGCGAGCGCGCAGTGAGAGACGCGTTCAGCTTCATCCGCGAATCCGGGCTCATGCACCGGTGCTCGAAAGGGTCCGCGGCCGGGCGCCGCGGATTCTCCGATGAATACCGGCTCACTATCCCGCTGGATATCTTCGCGCGGGTGCAGATGCTGACACCGGAAGAGGAATACCCGGACGAGGACAGGCCCGTATTGTTCACGATCGGCCTGGAGGGAACGGCGGCACTGGCTGCCGGTGATCCCTGTGGATAACCGGCGCCGGAACCTGTGGATAACCGGGCCGATCACCGGCACTCAGTTCCCCTGTTCCCCGAAGAACACCGGCACTCAGTTCCACGAACACCGGCACTCAGTTCCACGAACACCGGCACTCAGTTCCCCCCACCTCTTACATAGACCTCTACAGGACCACTCCATGACACCCATGACCGTCCGCACCGCCAGCCTGGAAGACAGTCCAGGGGTGTGGACAGCCCGACAGGAAGGAAGCCCGAGTTGAGCGACGCCATATCAGTAGCCGGCAAACTGCCCGACGGCGACGGAAACGGCCTCATGGCCATCCGCTCCGCACTCATCCGCCGACCCCACAAATGCCACGTCGTCATCGGCATCGTCGACTGCTCCAAAATCACCACCGATCCCGACAGCGGCGTGATCAAGCCGACCGCGCGATTCCGCCGCCTCGAAGTCATAACCGACGACGACCTGCTCACCGCCGAGCTGCTCATGCAGCGAGCGCTCGACGCGCGGTCCGGCGGCGAGCAGATGTCGTTCGATCTTGAGGCCGATCTGCGCGCCGCATTCAAGGCAAAAGAATGACCGCGGGTGAGTTCCCGGCCGCGTCATCCGCCGCGGTAATCCGGCCGGGCGACACGCTGATACTCGGATTCAGCCGCCACCTCGAGCGGGACGAATGCGAGTCGATCAGCGAGCGCGCGTCGGCCGAGTTGCCAGGCGTCGTCGTGGCCGTCATTGACCAGCTGGCCCACATGGCCGTCTACAGGCCGTCCGCGGCAGCCGACGAGCCGGACGGCGCCCCAGACGGCGGCCGGCTATGACCGCAACCGAGGAACCCGTATTCGAGCGGTTGTGGCACGACATCACGCGCCGCCCGCACCCGTCTACCATCGCAACCAGCAACCACCAGGGGGGAACCATGTCACTGCTCACCGAGATCCACAACGCCCTCGACGAGGGCCTCGGCAACCTCGAAGGCTGGGCCGACAGCATCAAGTCCAGGCTGCCCGAAGTCGCCGCCCTCGCCGCGAAGTACGAGGGCAACCCGATCGTCGCCGAGCTGGAGAAGCTCGGCGACCTGGTCCTGCCGCCCGAGGTCATCACGGGCATCACGGGGCTGATCCAGATGGGCGGCAAGATCGCCTCGGCCGCCGCTGCGGCTGCCAGCGACACCGCCGCGCCTGCGCAGGCCGCTGACGCCCAGCCGGCCGGAACGGCACCCGCCACGTAGTGACGGGCCGCACCACGCCGACCGTGCCGGGACGCAAGCCCCGGCACGGCGGCACCATCCCCCGCCAGGAAGGACCCGGACCATGACCACGGCCGCCGAAGGCGTCCCCTACGACCCCGCCAACACCCTGCTCGCCGAGACCCGCTGCCTGCTGTTCACCAGCTACGCCGACGCTGACGGCAGCCCGCGGCTCGTCCTGACCATCCGGACCGCGTCGACCACCCTGACCGTGCTGCTCACCGGCGCCGAAGCAAAGGACTGGGCCGCGCACCTGGCCCGCGCGGCCGCGGGCATGTCGGAGACCGGGCTGATCGCCGCAGGCGGCGGCATCGCCAAGCCGTCGACACCGAAAGCCAAGGCGCCGGAAAACTGATGAGCACCGCCGTACCCGGACCAGACGAGTGGACCGCTGCCGTCCAGCACAGCCTCGACAACCCCACGCACATCCTCGGCCCGTACGAGGACGCCGACGGCATCATGCACATGACCTGCGACGGCTCCGGCGACCCGAACGAGCCATCCAACTGCGACTTCGACACCGCCAGGAGCGCCGATGAACCGTGAACAGCTCGACCAGCGCAACGCCGCCGCCATCCGCCGCCACTGGCGCACCCTCACCGACAACGGCGGCACCCCGCCGCAACAGCTCCTCGAGGACCTCGCCGCGATCGCCGACTTGCACGCCCAGGGCCTCGGCAGCACCACGCCCGGCACGCCCCCCGCAGCCATCCTGCCGCCGTCCGAGATGATCCCCGTCACCGCCGAGCATGCAGCGGCACCCGCCACGCCGACGCCGCGGCGCACTGCGACGCGCAGGAGAGCGAAGTGAGCGCCCGCTACTGGGTCCTGGTCAGCGACGAGCTCATGGCGCAGGTCGGCGCCCCGCAGTGGCCCGAGGGCCTGCGCGTCATCGAAGCCGGGCCGTACGACGAGACCGGCGCCCGCTGGTGCAAGGTCGAGGACGACGGCGCGCCCGCGACGCTGGAAGGCAAGCGGGTCGAGCTGACGTTCACGCGGAGCGGCGACACGGTGATGATCGGCGGACGGAGACCCGCGATATGACCGGCCCCATCGTCATCAACGTTCACGGCCAGCCAGCGCCGCAGGGCAGCAAGCGCGCATTCGCCATACGCAAGGGCGGCATCCCCACCGGCCGCGTCGCCGTCATCGAAAGCTCGCACGACCGGGTCAAGTCCTGGCGCCAGGCCGTCATCGACGCCGCACTCAACCTCGACCGCCCGCACACCTGGCCGCTCGACGGACCGCTCCGGCTCGGCATCGTCTTCGCCCTGCCGCGGCCGAAGGGCCACTTCGGGACCGGCAAGAACGCCAGCCGGATCCGCGACAGCGCACCCGCATTCCCAGCCGGCATGCCCGACCTATCCAAGCTGCTGCGGTCAACCGAAGACGCGCTCACCGACGCCGGGATATGGCGCGACGACTCACAAGTCGTCGCCTACTCACGGCTCGAAAAGGTCTACGCTGGCCACTACCCGCAGATCCCGGCCGCGGGAGCCATGATCACCATCACGCAGCTAGCCGCCAGCACGGGCCGGTTCTGATGCCCTGGCGGAACGACCCGGAGAAGCGGCGCCGCGATTCGCGTGTGTACGGCGCGGCCTGGCGTCGCGCCCGCGACGCGTGCCTGCGACGCGCGAACTGGCGGTGCGAGATCCGGATCGAAGGCGTCTGCATCGGCGCCGCTAGCCAGGCTGACCACGTCGACGGCGCGGAGAACGACCCGCGCCATCAGAGGCTGCGCGCCGCATGCTCGCCGTGCCACGCTAAGGTGACCGCGCAGCAGGGCGGCGGATACCGCAGCGGCGGCCGCCTGCCGTCCGATCCCGAGCCGCGGCCGCGGACGAACTGGGAGTGAACCGTGAAGGGCATCGTGGACGAGGTTGAGCGGCTTGGCGAGGCAGCCGAGCGCGGGCAGATGACACCGCGCGAGGCAGCGCACGAGCTGAAGCGGCTGTTCCCGAACATGACAATCCCCGGCATGCTCGAGCTGGTGAAGAACTGGCGGGACGTGCGGCGCCACTACGGCATGCCTGGGCCGTATCCGCCATCGGCGCCCTGATCCGCAGCCACGTACCGTGACGAGATGATGAGCGTGCAAACTGTATCAAGCACACACATCTGCATACTATATATAGCACACAATATCTATTCGAAAATGTCCAGTAGGGAAGGGGCAACAGAGCCACACATGGGTCCAATCCCCCCCTCCTGAGACCATTGCTTCTCGTTTTTTCGAATTTCCCAGGCCCCGACTGCTCAGGTGTTCGAATCACGCTAACTAAAGTACGCAGAAGTCTGCTACGCACCGTCACCGCTCGCGGAGGGTGACCATCCTTAGCTGATCATCCGGATCCGCGCCCGCGTAACCGGCGGCAGCTCCTGCGCGAGCTTGACCGCCCCCGCCGCCGCGTACGCCGCGTCGACATGTCCCTCGCCGCGCCTGGTGAACCGCCAGCCGTCCCCTGAGTTGAGCTTCGATGCGCCCCTGATGTGCGCGTCGAGCAGCGGGTCGGCCGGGTGCACGACGCGCAGCGCCCGGGTGAGGTCGGCGAGTCCCATGCAGGCCTCGGCGGCCTTCCCGCCGGTGAGCTCGGCCGACCCCCTGCGTGCCCGCAGGATAGGCGCGAACGCCGCGGCGGGCCCGGAGGGGTACCACCCGGTCACGACGGGCTTGATGCGGTCGAGCAGCGGGCCGAGCTCGGCCCGGGCCGCGTCGGTGTTCTTCCACGCCGCGGCGATCTCGACCCTGACCCGGCCGTCTGGGAGCACCGCGGCGACGGCCAGCGTCGCGTGCTTCCCGTCCGGGGCCGCGTCGAAGCACGCGGCGATGCGCTTGCGGTGCGCTTCGAGGGTTCCGGCCGCGTCAGCGCAGGAGTTCCAGCGCGCGAGGTCGACGGCGCCTTCGAGCTGGTCGACTTTCTGGCACAGGACCTCGGTGCGGAACACGTTCGGCGGGTCGGTGGCCAGCGCGGACCGGATTGCGGCCTCGCTGACGGTGTAGCCGAGGCCCGGGTTGGCCTGCGCCCATGCTTCCTCGCCGTCCAGCTCGCAGCCGTCGGGCGCGCTGTACTCGATCAGGCAGAGGGACGGGTCGGTGCCGGCTTCTCCGATGGCCTGGAGCTGGTTGAGGACCACGCTGCCGTCATCGCCGGCGTTGGACATGGCCCATGTCTGGCCGTTGCGCCGCGCCATGGTCGTCTTGGACAGCGAGCCCCACGCTCTCCAGTCGTGCTGCGCGCGGAGCTCGTCGATGTTGACCTCGTCGTTGCTGCCGCCGCGGCCGGCCTTGTCGTTGGTGGCCTTGATGGCATAGCAGCCCGTGCCGGCCCAGAACATCTCGTCGCCGTTGACGTTGCGGACATCGACCCATTCCGTTTCGAGGTCGGGGCAGTTGTGGATGGTCTCCTGGCACATCAGCCACTGCTTGCGGGCGAGGGAGAGGTCCTGGGCGGCGCCGACGATGTCCCTGGCGCCGTCGAGGTACATGCGCCAGAGGGTGACGACCCGCTTGAGATGGCTCTTGCCGTTCTGGCGGGCGACGAGGATCAGGATGGTGCGGAACCGGAAGGTGCCGTCGGGGTTCAGCTCGAGGGCGTGGATGACGGCCCACTTCTGCCAGGGCAGGAGAGGCTCGCCGATCATCTCGGCGAAGTCGATGACCTCGAATCCGCGGCTGGTCCTGCGGTTCAGCGGGCGCAGCGGCGGGGTGAAGATCCGCGGCTCGGTCCGGCCGAGCAGCCTGGGCGCACGTTTCGGTCCTGCCGGGCCGCGCCTGGCCGGGTTTCCGGATGCCCCTGGCTTGTGGTCCTCGCACCGCTTGCGCCCGGGCGGCGCGAGCTTGCGGCAGCCGTCCTTGGTGCAGCGCTTACGGCCGGCGCGCTGCCCTGAGCTTGGCGAGCTGGCTGACCGGGGCATCGGCCTGCTTGCCCCCCTTCACTCTCGCCCTGGCCGCGGGCGTCGCGCCGAGCTGCTCAAGGCAATCGAGGAGGAGCGGCGCAATCCAGCGCGCACCCCATCGCCGGTCGGGGAACCCTCGTGGCGCTTCGTCCGGGAGCTTGTCGATTACCTGCGCATACAGCTGCGCGAGCTTTGCCGCCCCCGAGTCCTGGTCGCCGAGCTCCAGCTTGGCCAGGCTCTGCTCGACGGCCGGCCAGAGCAGCTCATCGGCGTCCCGCAGCACCGCCACGCCGCGCCCCCTTTTCCCAGGTAGATTGTTTTGCTCTTACCAAAAGCATAATCTTGGCCCCGTGACCTTCCCTGGCATGCAGGGCTGATATGGCGACGGTGGCCGCGCGCCGCCTGCGGTACAGCCGTGCCCGTCCGCTGCTCCGCAAGCTGCGAACGAGGGGCGCCGCACTGGCCAGGCCGGTCCGCCCGGTAGCCGCGAACCTTGCCGCGATGCCGATGCACGTCGCAGGCCTCGGGTGCATCGACTTCGCCGCGTTCCACCTGGCGCACGGCTGGGGCTGGCTGGCGACGGGTCTGTCGCTGATATGGCT
>JBOHCG010000239.1:0-10700 GCA_050698735.1 Streptosporangiaceae bacterium
ATCACACCGGGATGAAGCCGGACAAGCAGCACACCACGCCGCTGGTCCAGCTACTGGCGACCGGGTGGTCCCATGCTCATGGCGGGAAACCCCTCAACCTGGTCCCATGACGCTGGCGGATGACAAGCGAACTCGGCCCGGTAACACGGGCCGCTGGGGACCGGCATCATCATGGGGATGCGGCACTTAACCCGCTGGGCCAGTACGGCGATGACCGCAACCCGCCTGCCCGGTAAGGGAGGCAAACCCTTTGCTACGCACAGTCACCCTCACGGAGAGATACCTGAGAGCGGACGCGCGGCATCCCTTGCCGAATATTCACGCCCGCCGCGACGGTCGGCCGACAGTGATGACGACATTCATATCGTCCAGTTCTGGGCCGCATGCCCGCAACGCTCGTCCTGTGGTGACGCGGTCAATTCGGCGGATGACAACCTGGGCGGACGCGTTCCCTTCTGGCCGCCTGAAGGGCACGGGTATGACGATGCGGTCAGGTGTAGTGGAGCGGTCTGTGAGACCGTCAGCGTCCGTCCAGCATCGCTGTATTCATAAAGACACTGGAGCTGATGGTGGCGGGGGCTGGCCTGCTCGATCGATAAGGTGATGGAGTATCGCCTCAACGTGCTTACCGCGTTGGTCGTACTCTTGCCGGAGCGCGTTGAGACTTTGCTCGTATGGCCTCTGGTAGAGGTCCGGGCAGCGTTGTCTCGCACTATGCCGGTGACCTTGAACAGGCCGTGAAGTGGGCAAGGCAGGCACAGCGGGTAGACCAGAACCAGATTCCCGGGTGGCATGCCCGTACGGTCGAACGGGTCCTGCCATGGATGTTGGTCTACCCGGCTCAAACCGGCAGCATCACCCTCGGTAACGGGGATGGGCAGCAAGAATGCGCGTCTCCTACTCTGTAAGGGCGCGTTGTCACCGTTGGTCTGCGCCGGGCGGGGCGACACCGAGCGATTCGGCGAGGAACGCGAGCTCGTGCCGCAGCAGCTGGCTGACGGTGTCGGCGTCGGTCGGCATGTGGGTTGTGCGGGACAGGGGCAGGACCTGGTGCGGGCGGCCGGCCGCGAGCAGCGCCGCCGACATCCGCAGCGTGTGCGCCACCACCACGTTGTCGTCGGCCATCCCGTGGATCAGCAGCAGCGGCCTGGTCAGGCCGGCGGCCTCGGTCATGGTGGAGGACCGGTCGTATCCTTCCGGGTTCTGCTGCGGCAGGCCGAGGAACCGCTCCCGCCAGTGCGTGTCGTAGAGCCGCTGATCGTGGGGGGCGGCCCCGGAAACGGCCGCGTGGAACACGTCGGGACGGCGGATCACGGCGATGGCCGCGAGTGCCCCGCCGTAGGACCAGCCGCGGATCCCGACCCGCCCCCGGTCCAGGTCGGGAAGCTGGGCGCAGATCGCGTCGAGCGCGTCCACCTGATCCTCCAGCGGCGCGGAGAGGGTATCGCCGAACACGGCCTTGGACCATCCCGGCCCGCGGCCAGGCGTGCCGCGCCCGTCCGTGACCAGGACGGCGAAGCCGTGCTCAGCGAACCACTGGTCCTCGCAGAACGCCGCGTCACGCACCCGGACCACCCGCTGCATGGCCGGGCCGCCGTACGGGCTCAGCAGCACGGGGAGCCGTGTTCCCGGCCGGTACCACGACGGCAGCAGCAGGGCAGCGCGCAGCTCGCTGGCGCCGAGAGTCAGCCACATGATCTGCGGCTTGAGCACGGGTTCGGCTTCGAGACTGGCGATGGCCGCGCGGGTCCCGTCGCGCCAGGCGACCGCGGCTCCGCCGCCCCCTTCGGTGCGCAAGAGCACGACGACTGTGCCGCCCGCCGCCTCGCCGTCGTGCACGCCAGGGTCAGCACTGCACCGCGACAGGCCCTGCCCCGGGTCATACCGCCACAGGTGCTGCTCAGTGGGGTCACGTTCATCGGTGGCGGTGAAGTAGACGGCCTCGCCGTCGGTTCCGCTGACCGAGCCGACGTGCAGTCCGTCCGGCGTGACGGCGGCGCCGCCGACCACCAGACGCCGGGAGCCGTCCCGGTCAGACACGGTGACCAGGTCCCCGGCGCTTGTCCGCGCCGGGGTGCCAGGCGCAAGTTCGACCCAGGCGTCGTCGCGCTCAGTGTGCAGGAGCGTCGTCTGCCCCGTGGCGGCGTCGGCCGCCAGTACCATGACTGTCCGCTGGTCTCGGCTCTGCACGCTGAGCAGCGGACCTCGGGAGTCCCACCCCGCGGCCGTCATGTACTCATACGCGCCGCGGTCCCAGGTGACCTCGGTCCTGCTCCCGTCAAGCCGCAGCACGTACAGGGTGACGTCCGCATTGGCGGTTCCGGCCGCCGGGTACCTGACCGCGCCCGGCGGCCGCTCCGGATTAGCGGGGTCTGCGATCCACCAGCGCTGGACGGGGGAATTGTCGACCCGGGCGGCCAGCAGCCGCTGGCCGTCCGGAGCCCACCAGTAGCCGCGGAAGCGGTACATGGACTCGGCCGCGACATGCTCCGCGAGGCCGTAGGAAACGTCGTCGTGCTCCGGGGCGGCCAGCAGGCGGCCCGTCCCGCCAGCCAACTCGGTCACGTGCAGCGCGCCGTCCGCGACGTAGGCCACGCGCTGCCCCGTCGGGTCGATCCGCGGGTCCGTCACCGCGCCCACGGCAGGCACCGGTTCCGGGACGCCGGCCTGCTCGCGCGGGTCGCCGCCGACACGCAGCACCCACAGCCGCCCGCCCAGCGCGAACACGACCGTCCGGCAGTTCGCGTCGGCCGAGTAGGCCACGATCCCGGCCGCGAGCTCGCGCGCCCGTTCCCGCCGGACACGCTCGGCCTCGGGCACATCGCCAGGACCGGAGTTCCACGACGCCGCCGGATCGGCGACAAGCCGCTCCCGTCCTCCTCCCCCGCCGTCGGACAAGTCCAGCCGCCAAAGGCACGTGACCGGGTCTTCGCCGCCCCGGGTGCGCAGGAAGAGCACCCGCCTGCCATCCAGCGAGACCGTCACGGCACGCGGAACGCCGAGCGTGAAGTACCTAGTGCTGGCCAGTTGCCGGGGCAGGTCGTCGATCGCCACGTACACAGCCTGCCACGCGGCCCGCAGCCGCGCGACAGGTTAAGATCCTGGCCATCGACCTGGGAGGCCACTTGGCACCGGGCCGCTCGGGCCCCGTCCATCCAGCTCGTCGTGGTTCGGCAGCGGGGCTGCCGGCCGCGGCCAGGGGCGCAGCGAAGCCAGCGCACGGGCGGAGAAGTTACTCCTCGATGGCTCCGCCCATCGCACGCAGATGGTCGCGAAAGGTCAGGCCGGGCGCCTTGCCGCGCTGGGCCAGGTAGGCGCTGAACTGCAGCCCGGCTGCCTGAGCCTCCAGGGCCACCAGGTCGCCGACGCAGGCCTCTTCCAGCCGCCCGCCGTTGTCGGCCACGAGCACGTCGCCGGGTGCTGCCGTCTGGAACGCCTCAAGGAAGGCATCGACGCTGCCGGCGTGCCGGGCGGGACAGACCCGACCGGCCAGGCGGCTGCCTTGGGTCTTCCCGACCATGATCGGCAGGTCCGGGTGGCGATCCCAGGACCAATGCCGAACAATTGGTTTGCAGATGGAGCCAATCGGCTGGAAGAGCACATGCCGGGCGGCGGTCACCAGGCGGTGGCGCCGCTACAGCGGCGATTTCTGCGGGACGGACGTGGTGACGATTACATGTTCTGCCCTGCGTTGCAGCAGAGGCATGCGGAGGTGGCCAGCCGCGGCCGACACGTCCTGGGCTATGAGCAGTGCTTCTTCCGCTCGGCCTAGCCCGGCCATGCTCTCCGCGAGATCCATGAGGACCTCGGCTTGCTGGGCCGGATCGCCGGTTTTCCGTGCTAGATCCTGCGCCAGCGTGTGCTCCGCGAGACCCTGCTCGGGCTCGCCGAGCCGTATCAGGACCGTGGCGAGCGTACTGCGGGCTGATATCTCGAAGCGCTGGACCGCTGCCTCGTGGGCTAGCGTGATCGCCTGGCGGGCGTGAGCGGCCGCCGACTCCAGGTCGCCTAGGTCCCGGTAGGCCTCGGCTATGCGTCGGCATGTCTCGGCCTCGTTCCGCCGGTCGTGCAGCGCCTGATGCATATCGCGGGCTTGACCGAGCAGGCGCAGGGCTTCATGCCGTTGCTCGCTGACGGCCGCCGCCTCCGTGACCGGGTCCGCGGAACGCGCGAGCTGGAGACGGGCAGCTGCGATGTTGGCGACGGTGACGGCCTCCCCGGCTGTCCGCCCGGTGCGCCGGTGCGCGTCGAGCGCCTCGGTGAGCAGTTCGATTGTCTCCACTGTCCGCCCCAGCCGCCAGTAGGTGCTGGCCTGGTTGTTCAGGGCGACCGCCTCGCCCGCGACCCAGCCCGCGCGCCGGGCTCGATCAGCGCAAGCGGCGAAATGCCCGGCGGCGGCCTCGAACCGGGACTGCACGGAGCGCAGCATTCCGAGGTGCAGTTCAGCGCACGCCGCGGCGATCGGGACGTCGTCGGAAACTGCCTGCCGGACCGCGGTCGCTGCGACCAGCCAGTCCACCGAGTTCGACGACATATAGAAATACCCGGCGAGGCGATCAGACAGGCGCAGGGCCGCCTCCGCCTGGCCCTGCTGGCCCTGCTGGGCGAGCCGGGCGACCAGCGCGACCAGGTTCGCGCGTTCGGCGTTGAGCCACGCCAGGGCGGCGGCGTCGTCGGCGAACCCAGGCGAGGCCCACGCGGACACCGCGTTGCCATCGGCGCGCTCTTCCCTGTCGCTGTCGGGGAGGTGCAGCATGTGCGGGTACAGCATCTCGGAGGCCGACCGCACGGCGGCCATGGCGTGGGCCGCCAGGCGGTCAATCGCGGCGTCCCGGCCGGCCGCGCTCTCCTCGGCCTCGGCCAGTTCGGCCGCGTACAACCGCAGCAGGTCATGAAGGCGATAGCGCCTGTGGGCGTATTCATCGATGAGGTTAAGCGCGACGAGCCGGTCAAGGAGCGACTCGGCCTTACTGGTCGCGATTCCGACTAGAGCGGCCGCGGCAGGCGCGGTGAGGTCGGGCCCCGGCGCCAGGCCAGCCAGCCGGAACAGCCTTCGCAGCTCGGGCTTAAGCGTGTCACAGGACAGCTCGAACGCCGATCGCACCGCGGCCTGCTCGTCTTCGGGCACCGCTAGCCCATTCAGCCGGTCCCCGGAGGCCAGTGAGGCGACGTAGTCGGCGAGGCTGTAGCCGGGCCGGGCGGCGAGATTGGCGGCGGCGATGCGCAACGCCAACGGCAGGTGAGCGCAGAGCCCCGCCAGTTCGGCCACCACCGCAGGCAGTTCCCCGTCGCCGCGCTCGCCCATAGAGGCGACCAGTAGCGCGGCGGCGTCAGCTTCCGCCAGCGGGCGCACCACGACCGCGCCCGCGCCATCCCTTGCTATGAGGCCAGTCATCCGGTCGCGTGTGGTCACGATCGTGGCGCTGCCCCGTGCGGCGGGCAGCAGCGGGCGCACTTGCTGCGCGTCGAGCGCGTTGTCCAGGAGCAGCAAGATCCGCCTGCCCTCCAGCCGGGTGCGCAGCAGCGCCGCCGCCTGGTCCTCATCCTCGGGGATCCGCTCGGCCGGCTCACCCAGCGCGGCGAGGAACCCGGTCAGCACCTGCAGCGGGCGGGCGGGTCCGGTAATCGCATATCCGCGCAGGTCGGCGTACAGCTGACCGTCGGGATACCGGCTGCGGTGCCGCCATGCCCACCGCACCGCAAGCGCCGTTTTGCCGACCCCGCCCATCCCGGTAACCACTGCGACCGTCGCGGTCTTCGCCGCTGCTTCCGCCGCGAGGATCCGGTCTAGGGCCTGTAGTTCACCGGCGCGGCCGGTGAAGCCGGCGCACTCCATGGGCAACTGGGCGGGAGGTTCGGAATCCTGCGGCCCGGGCGCGGTGGCGAGCCCGGCCCCTGGCAGCTGTCCGCGAAGCACCCGAAGATGTGCTGAGGTGATCTCGGGTCCGGGATCGACCCCGAGTTCGCCGCTCAGCCGGTCCCGCAGGTCCTGGTACACCGCCAGCGCCTCGGCCTGCTGTCCGGCCCCGGCCAGGGCGAGCATCAGCTGCGCGGCGAGGCCCTCATGCAGTGGCTGCTCGACGGCGAGCGTACGGAGGGCGGGAACGAGCGGGCTGTACTTGCCTAGGCTCAGGCCCAGTCCGGCCCAGGCCAGCACCGCCGCCGTGCGCCGGCCGGTGAGCGCGATTGCCGCGGGATGCACTTGCAGCCAGGTACCCGCGCCCGCCAGCAGGGGGCCGCGCCAGCAGGTCACAGCCTCGGCGTAGAGCTGCCATGCGGGCAGCGCGGCGCCGTCGGCTGCGGCCCGCCCGGCCCGGGTAACAAGTTCGCCGAATTCGGCGGCATCCGACTGCCCGGCATCCGCCAGCAGCCGGTAGCCCTGGGCCGTCCGCGGCACCACGGAATCCGGTGCTCCGTCATCCAGCAACCTCCGCAGTCCGCCTACGTACGTATGTACTAGCTGACGGCAGGTGCGCGGCGGCTGCCCCTCCCAGAGAGTGTCGATGATCTCCTCGAAACCGACCTCGCGCCCTGGCTGGATCGCAAGCAGGCACAGCAGCCTTCTGAGCATCGGCGACACCACACTGATCACGGCAGGCCCGCGCCGGACGGCCAGCGGGCCCAGTACGTCAATGCGCAACAGGCTGGTCCCGGCGCCGGGCGCAGGGCCGGGCAGCAGTGCCGCTGGGTCGACGTCGAGCACGGCGGCAAGGCGCCGCAGCGAGGCAGCCTGCGGGCGGGCCACCTCGCCATTCTCCAGAGCCCGCACTGTGCGCACGCTCACTCGGGCTCGTCCAGCGAGCTCGTGTTGCGTCAGCCCGGCCCGGACTCTCGACTCGCGCAGCAACCCGGTCATGGGCCGGTCAGCCCCCACGGCTCCATTGTGCCGCTCCTGTAGCAGGCCGTCCACACCAGGCTTGTTCCCGGTACGTACGGTCCGGCCGTGCTCGCGGCATTCCCTGACCTTGCCGGTTTCTGCCGCTTGTCGCGTTTACCTGGCCTTTTGGCATGCAGCCGTGATGCAGCGGACTCGCACATGCCGATCCCTAACCTCATGAACATGGCCGGTCAGAACGGGACCGGCCGCCACCGGCTCCCGGAGGAAACGGCAGACGTCTTCCAGTCTCCCGGGGACCGCCCGCGTCTGCTAACCGAGGGGAACCACCCATGCACGCCTCATTTCGCCGCCTGAGCGTCACGATCGCCGCCGCCGGCGCGCTCGCCACGACCGCCGCCTTCGCCGTCGCAGGCCCGGCCAGCGCCAGCGCCAGCCCGGCCATGAGCTACCACTTCCAGACCCTGAACAACACCGCTGACCTGACCTTCAACCAGCTGCTCGGCATCAACAACGATGACGTGATTGCCGGTTACTTCGGGTCCGGTGCGCAGGGGCACCCGAACAAGGGCTATGAGCTGTGGACGCCTAACACCTACCGGAACGAGAACTTCCCGGGCTCCGTGCAGACCCAGGTCACCGGGCTGAACGACGAAGGCGTCACGGTCGGGTTCTTCTCCACGATGAACACCGCCAGCATGACGGACAACAACTTCGGCTTCTACGAGCGCAACGGCTCATTCCACGAGGTGAACTTCCCGACCGGTGACAACGCCAGCCCGCAGGCTGACCAGTTGCTTGGCGTCAACGACCACGACATCGCGGTCGGCTTCTACACCAACGGCCAGGGCAGCAACCGCGGCTACGAGTACAACATCCGCACTCACCAGTTCACCCGGGTGCTCGTCCCCGGCGCACCGTCCGGTACCGCCGGCCCCAGCCTGACCGCCGCGGCGATCAACACCCACGGCGACGTGGCCGGCTTCTACAACAAGACGTCCTCGAAGGTCGACGCCTTCCTGAAGCTGCACGACGGCCAGTTCATCACCCTCGCGGTCCACGGCGCCTCGATGACCCAGGCGTTCGGCGTGAACGACAAGGATGAGGTCGTCGGCGCCTACACCGTCGGTACCGGCAACAGCGCGCAGACCCACGGCTTCACCTGGCGCCCCGGGTACGGGTTCAGCACCGTCGATGACCCGCACGGCATCGGCACCACCCTCATCAACGGCGTCAACGACCACGGTGACCTGGTCGGCTTCTACACCGACTCGGCCGGCAACACCGACGGCATGCTCGCCCGGCCATAAGGGCTGCCTCGGCCGCCAAGCAGCCGCGGGGATCCACCCGGATCCCCGCGGCTCTTCCGTTCCCATGCGGGACGCGAGAAGAGCCCCTGCTCAGCGCTTGCTCCGTGTCGCCTCGGCGACAAGCAGCCGATCTCCGGCTGCGATGACCGGGTCGTCGCCGATGCCCAGGGTGAACTCGCCGCTGCGCACCAGGCCGAGCACCATGCCGGCGTGCTCGGTCCTGACCGTGCTCAGTCGTTCGCCGACGGCGCCGGCCACCTCGATTTCGGCGAACGCCTCTCTGTTCCCGATGAGCTGCGAGATCATCGCCCCGGCGTGCGGGGTTTCCAGGCTCGCGGCCAGCGTGCGGGAGACCAGTTCGCTTGCCGACACGCTCTGCTGGATGCCCAGGTCGTGCAGCGCCTCCCGGACGGAAGGTGAGCTGACCAGTGCCGTCACAGGCAGCGAGGGTGCCTGCTTGCGTAGCAGCACCGCGCTGACCAGTACGTCCCCGTCGCTGCTGCCGACGATCAGGGCCTGCTCAGCGTCCGCTGGCCTGGCCCGGCCGATCGTGACCTCGTCCGTCGGGTCGCCGCGGATCACGTGCACGTTGTCGCGAATAGTCGCGGGGTCGACGTCCGCCACGAGCACGACCGGGATCCCGGCGATCGCCAGCTCGTCGAGGAGCGCGGGCACGATCGGGTTCATGCCGACCACGAGACGGTATACGCCGTCGGGGAACTGGGTGTGCATGGCGAGAATCCTCCGGACTCCTGCGACCGCGGCCGCGCCCGTCACCAGCGCGAACGCCGCTGCGAGCATCGGGATGGCGGTGAGCATCACGAGCGACGCGAGTAGCCGCCCGACGGGATTGTGTGGCGTGACGTCGCCATAGCCGACGGTCGTCGCCGTCGTGACCGCCCAGTACAGGCCGGTCGTGAAGGGCAGCTTTTCGGCAAGTGAGAACAGCCAGGCGCCAATAAGGACGACTGCGGCCACGCAGCCGAGCAGCACCCCTACATGACGCCGGTGCTGTGCCTTGAAGACCCTCAGCAGGATCGTGATCACGACCCCATAGTGCCGTAGCCCCGCCGTGGCGGAGGCTGTTCAGCACATCACGCGCCACAGCGTCCTGCGCGCGCTGCCGCGGCCTCGACGTCGGTGGTTATCCTCAGGCGGTGGGGCCGCTGCCCAGCCAGCCGCGCCGCCTGAACATCGTCAGCAGCAAGGTGATCGCGACCAGTTCGGAGCCGATGCCGAGGAACAGGAACCAGGGCAGGCTGGTCTGCAGGTGGCCGGTCAGCCAGGCGAAGTTCTGACCGAAGAACCCGGTGAGGAAACCCAGCGGCAGGAAGAACGTGGCCACGATGGCCAGTTGCTTCATGATCACGTTGAGCCGGTTGGACACCATGGACAGGTGGGTGTCCATCGCCCCGCTGATCAGGTCCCGGTAGGAATCCACCATGTCGGTGATGCGGATGGTGTGCTCGTAGACGCTGCGGAAGTAGACCGAGTCCGTGTCGGTCAGGCCGGGGATCGACACCATGCCGCCGTTGAGGCTCTCGATCATGTCCCGCTGCGGCGCGACCACCTTGCGGATCGCCAGGACCCTCCGTTTCATGTCGAACAGTGTGCCGAGCTGCTCCTCGGTCGGGTTCTTCAGGATCGCGCTCTCCAGGTCGTCGATGTCGTCGTCCAGCGCCGACAGCACCGGGAAGAACGAGTCGACCAGGCTGTCCAAGATCAAGTAGAGGAGGCCGACCTGGGGCGGGATCTGCGTGTTGCGGTGGTCGCGGACCCGCTGGAGCACCACGGCCAGCAGCGCCGGGCACCTGCCCTCGTGCAGGGTGACGACGAATTTCTCGGTGATGAAGCAGTGGATTTCGGCCACCTCCTTCCCGTCGGCCGCCATGCCGAACGTGATGACCTGCGTGAAGTCGTCGAAGTCGTCGATCCGGGGCCGTAGGCCGAACTTAATGGCCGACGCCACCGCAAGCGGGTGGAAGTGGAAGGTGCCGGTCAGCAGCCCCGCGATATCGTCGTCTGGCCCCGGGTCGTGCAGGTCGAGGTCCAGCCAGAAGAAGTCACTTCCGGCCAAGGTCTTCTCGATGTTCTCCTGGGTGGCGTCGGCGTCCTTGCCGATCTGCCTGATGATGCCCTTCATGGTGGTGACACTCCTATGCTCATGAGCCGGGTCCTCCGTCATCTACCTGGACGGACCCGGCTTCGGCTTCGTTGATCCCGGTCGGCCGGTCCTCGGCCGCGTCACGTCGTCCCGGCTGTCCGTGGCAGCCTCGTCGGCGTCTGTTGCGCCCAGCCGGTGCTCGACGTCGGCTCAGCCGGCCAGTAATCACTGCCAGCTGCTGCCGGGGTCTGCGTGGCCATACCAGGCCTCCTCCTCTGGCGGAGCCCGGTGTGCTGATTCATGAATCCCAAGGCTATTGTGACCGTGAGCACGCCGATCAGGCCGATGCCCACCAACATGAGCATGCTGGCCACGAGCCTCCGCTAGACGTCGTCCTTATCGCGAGACCTTCGGGGGGACGCGGGCACGCTTCGTGCTCGACCTTCAGAAC
>JBOHCG010000240.1:0-10697 GCA_050698735.1 Streptosporangiaceae bacterium
AGTTACTCCCAAGCTCGAAGAGTTGCGCTTTCTTGCGCACAGCGTCGCTCCGTTTGGGCTCGACCGTCAAGCCCGCGCACTCCAACCGGCGAGGGGTACTTCAGCTACCGCATGGTGCCCGGACATCCGGGTGATTACAAACACCTCGCCTTCACGGAGAGTAGGCCAGCGCAGCATCCAACTCCGGGTACGTGACGCGTCTACCGGTGACGCGCGCCTAGTCTGCTGTGGCAGCAGGTCGCCGACGGTCTCCGGGAAGAGATGGACTCCGGCGAGGTCAGCAAAGACCACACGGCCGCAGGGCGACCTAGGGTGGACCGACCAGTATGGCGTAGGCCCACGACACTCTCAGGGCCAGCGATCCAAGAGCTTGTGGCAAGGATCCGCTTGGGGTGCTTCACAGCGGCACGCAGGTCAAGCATGACGTGCGACCAAGAATGGTCCTAACCGTTCCTCTTGGTCCTACACTGGGCGTCTGTAGCTGAGAACGGCGCTAAGGAAAGCGAAGATGCCGGATGACATTCCTTATCCTGATCTCTTTGCTTCGCGGGATGAAATTACAGGGGATGATATAGCAGCATTTAACAGTGCGCTTGATGGGGCACGCGACGAGCTGGATATGCAGCGCTGCCTTGAAGGCCACCCGCGCATTCTGATACAGCATCTCCCCGAGGGGCGCGGTGCATGCGTGATACCCCAGAAACGACTAGGCTCAGAGCACGTGACGGATTTCGTGATTGGGCAGAAGGCATCTGACGGCATTGTGTGGTACGCCGTCGAGCTTGAGCGGCCACAAGCAAAGATGTTCAACAAGAACGGCGACCCATCTGCTGCCCTAAATCATGCACTGCGTCAGGTTAGCGACTGGCGAGAATGGATTTCCCAAAACCGCGACTATGCAGCCCGGCCAGTTGAACGATCAGGACTCGGCCTAATTGACATCGATCCGGAGCTTGAAGGGCTGATCATCATTGGGAGAGATGCGGAAGTTGATAAGCGCGCAACCGCCTCGCGGCGGCGGCGACTGGAACGTGTGAATAGGGTTAGGATTGAAATCTACGACTGGCTGCTTTCCCAAACGAGAGAACGCTTGGAGGGATTTGACAAGCGAGCTAGAGCCATTGCAGCCGTTGTAAATGCACCGGAGTCCCCACTGGAATGGCTTACGGCATCTCTCAAGAGTCGACCAGAGGAACCAGCAGCCGAGAAAGCGGTAAACGAGGTTTTCGGAGGAAGATCTCATGGATGGGCAGATGCAAGCGTAGTACGCGGAGAAATTGAGTGGGAGGGAGTCGAACTCTGGCCCGATGCTCATCCAGACGACAACGGGATTGCACCCATTCAGATCATCTACGCAAAGAAGCTTCCACCGGATTCGCTCCTCCACCCGGGTGACTGGCAGGAATGGGTCGAGCATGTTACACGCACTCTCGATGCCAAGCATAGTCTGCTCGTTACAGAGATCGAGCCCTCCCCGAGTCTCCAGGAGACGCTTATTCTGGAAAGAGACGGAATCTGGTACTCTTCGGAATGGTTTAGCTGGAGACCTGATAACACGCCACAGCTCTCGCGTCCCGCTACCTCGGCCTTCCCGGCGGAAGCCCACTACAGGCAAGCGCTCGCCATCGCCGGGCAGGCGCATGTGGAGCAGTGGCGCGAAGCCGCCATGAGGCGCCTAGATTAGCGACCACAGGCATAGCCGTGTGGGGCCCGTTTACTCGATCTTGCCTCAGCGGCTTGCCGGGTTGGAGCCCGCGTGTCGCCAGGTCCTTCGGGGAATCTGAGGTAGCAGCAGGCTGGCCATCAGCGGGGCAAGCCTGTGCGGCATAATTCCGCTGACACTCACTCACTGGTCGGAGGCGGAGGTGCTTCGCGCCAGTTGCCGTAACCGCGCTCAGGCGGCTGGGGTGAGGATCTCCATGAGATGGCCGTTGGGGTCGCGGAAATACGTGCCGCGGCGACCGTTCTTGTTCCGGTAGATCTGGCCGGATTGCTGGCAGGCAGGATCAGCGTAGAAGGTGATCCTGCTGTCCTGGATGCGGGCGAACGCGGCCTCGAATTCCTCTTCGCTGACCAGGAATGCGTAGTGGTGTGAGTCGAAGTCTTCGATCTGGTCGTAGTCCAGCGTGACCGAGTTGGTCAGGGTGATCGGTGTGAAGTGTGCCACCGGCGGGTCGACCGTCAGGCCGAGGATGCCGGCCAGGAACTGCGCGGAGGCTTTCGGGTCGTGCGCGGGGACGATGGTGTGGTTGAGTTCGATGCTCATCGTGACTCCTTCGGTTAGCGGCAGGCGAGGCGGTAGAGGATCGGCGTCGCGGCAGTGGCGTTGGCGTGCAGGTTGGCGAGCACGTAGGTGTAGAAGCTGCGCTTGCCGAAGATTCTGGCGGCGAAGACCGGCAGGGGCAGGTCCCAGCGCGCGTGGTTGATGAACACGTAGTCGGCGGCGCTGAGCGGGCCGAGCAGGGTGGAGTTGGTCAGGCCGGTCTCGGCCGCGTACCAGCCGGCCAGGTGATCCCACAGATCCAGCGCCACGTCGGGTTGCCTGGCGGTGAAGTAGTTGAACAGGAACAGCCCTTGCCGGTTCTTGTCCACCTCGCCGACTCGTCTCAGGCAGCGGGCGCGCATCAGGTGGTGCTGGCGGGTGGCCGAGCTGATGGAGTCGAGTAGCTGCTGGTAGTGGGGGTCTGCCTCGACGTCGCTGATCGAGCCGGGTGCGGTGGTCTCGATGAGGACCGCGACGTCGTAGCGGGCCGGGCGGGCGGCCAGCCGTAGCCAGTCCTTGCCAGGCGGCGGGATCAGCGCCGCCCGGTAGACGGTGGCCTTGGTGACCGCATCGTGCCGCTGGAGCCTGCCCGTGAGGGTCTTCAGCTCGGCCAGCAGGGCAGCCTTCCGGGCGGTGCGGCGCGGGATCGGCGTGCGCCCGACGGCTGGTTCGACGAGCGCGGCGATGTGGATGTAGCCGGCGGGGGACGGCTCGATCAGCGGCACGCGCTGGTACCTGGGCTGCGGGTTGACGATTGCGGCTTCCATCTTCATTTCCTCCAGCCGGTCACATCATCAGGGCGCCGCCGGTGACGTCGAGGACCAGGCCGGTGATCCAGGCGGCGGCATCGGAGGCCAGGAACACTGCGGCGCTGGCGACGTCTTCGGGTGTGCCGAGCCGCTTGAGCGGGTGGAAGCCGGCCATCGCGGCTTGCTGAGCGGGCGGGATCTGCTCGCGGGTGCGCGCGGTCAGGATGGTCTCCGGGGCGATGCAGTTCACCCGGATCCCGCTGGGGCCGGCCTGGGCCGCGACGTCCTGGGTCATCAACGCGATCGCGGCCTTGGCCGCGCCGTAGGGGATCGGCGCCCGGGCGTCGGCCCGGCGGCCCGCCGAGGAGGCAATCGTGATGATAGCCCCGCGGCCGCGCTGTTTCATGCCGGGCAGGAAGGTCTTCAGCGTCAGGAACGTGGCCAGCAGGTCTGCGTCGACTGTGGCGCGCCAGGCTGTTTCGGGGATGTCCTCCAGCGGCGCCGGCGGGGCCAGGCTCGCGCCGGCGTTGGCGACGAGGACGTCGACCGGGCCGAGGCTGTCCTCGATTTGGCGGCGCATCGCCTCGATCTGGTCGAAGCTGGTGACATCGCCCGAAACCCCGACGGCATCGCCGCCGCTGCCGCGGATGGCCGATACCACTCCGGCGACGGCGGCCTCGTCGCGGCCGTGCACGGCGACCTCAGCGCCCTGCCGCGCGAATTCGGCGGCTATGGCGTGCCCGATGCCGCGTGAGCTGCCGGTGACCAGGGCCACCCGGCCTTCCAGTGCCTTCATCATCGTTCGCTCCGTTCACAATGCTGGGCGGCAGCCGGGCCGGGGACCGGCAGGTCTCCGGGGGAGTCCTGGCGCTGGCGCCGCGCCCGGCTGCGCAGCTGGCTGCCATCAGCTACACTCTAGTCAAGTCTACTAGAAAGTCAACTAATCTTGAATAATGTCGAGCCGTACATCACACGGCTGGCGCCGCTGCTGCCGCAGCTGGTGCTGGCCTACCAGCACCGCGCCGGGGAGATCCCGGCCGGGCTCCAGGGCGCCAGCCAGCTTGGCCAGCGCCATGTCGGCATGCTGATCACGCTCGCCATCAGCGGCCCGCTCAGCGTCTCCGGGCTGGCCGAGCGAACGGAGATGACCATCGCGCACGCGAGCCTGGTAGTGGGCGAACTGGCCAAGGCCGGACTGGTCGAGCGAGACCACGACGAGCGGGACCGGCGCCGGATCATCGTCTCGCTGTCGCAGACCGCCAGGCCGGCCGTGGCCGAGATGCGCCGCCACAACGCCGGACCCGTGATCAGCTTCCTGCGCCAGCTCGAAGAGAGCCAGGCCGAAGCATTCATCACCAACCTCACCCTGCTGCTGTCCCACCTGCGCGACGCACCGCCCCGCCGGCGGGAGCAGCACCCGGCAACCACAGGCAGACGACGCCAAGACGCCGACCGACACTGATCTTGAGCCGGCCCGCAGTACCCGCCCAATCGCCCCTCGACGCCGCTGGCGATCCCAGCGTGGTGGTCGCCGTCTAGCCGGTCGCGATCTGCCATGAGCTGAGCAGTACCCCCGATACCCCATGCCTCCGCCTCGCATCTACGCCATCAGCGGCAATTGACGGACTGTATCTGCCGCTCTAGCGAATGATCGTGGCCATGTTTGCTCCATGTTTGCTCGGATGTCGCGGTAACGGTTGGTAACGGGCGGCACCGCGCGGCACCGCATCTCCGGCGTTGCCGCATAGCTCGGCAGCTAGTAGCATTACCCGACACCAGGAGGTATTCTCGAACGCTCTGAGTAGCGGGCTCTTAATCTGCTGGTCTTACGGCCCTGGTGAGTGGGCGTACTGACTGGTGCCTCTCCGCCTCTGACGGCTGCCAGATCCCGAGAGAGCGGTTATACGCACCGCTAGTTTCGCCCGGACGCTGTCCGCTATATGTCCGTAACCAATGCCGCGCATCGACCCGCAGTGACACACCCTGATACATGGCGTGACAAGAAGAAAACGGCCCGCCGGGCGGAGTTTCCACAGCTAGCGGGCCGTTTACGCAGGTGGTGGCAGGTATTGGGTTCGAACCAACGTAGGCTGAGCCGACGGTTTTACAGACCGCTACCGCCTGCATCTACATAGGGCCTCTGAACTGGGAAGATAGCGATTTTTAACGCTTGCGGCGGACGCGCTGTCCGCTATATGTACGTGCGCTAGGGCTCCCGCGCCGCCAAATTCACGGACACCCGCGTACAGCCACGTACAGCTCTCCGAAACCGCAGGCAGAAGCACCTCGGCCTCTGGATTCACCGGTACCGGGAACGGCAACGCGCGGATCGCCCTACCAGATCCCTCCCGCGCACTCTGGATGCTCAAGCACACAACCGGCATAGCACGCCCCATCCACCCGCCGCCGGCCCCCGATGAACCTTCTATGCACTTCTCATAGACCCGCCCTTTCCGAGTAACGTCGGCACCGGTCCAGCAGACATCCCACGCGCGGTGACCGCCACCAACGACATGCGGCGTTCCGGCCGGTGTGGGCCCAGGCGGGGCGTGCTCATGATGAATGCACTGGTTTGAGTTGCAGGCCCCATTTGACGCCGCCGTAGATTTCGATGACGCCCTTGCCGGCGTGGTCCTTTCGCCCGGTGTCGTGGACGAGGAAGCTTTCAGCCATGGAATGGGCTGAGAGGGCGGGCGAGTCTTTGCCTTTCCCTTCGGCGAAACCTCCGGTGGGGGCGCCGTAGCAGCTGCACGCCGGTTTGCCGTAGACGGAGGTGAGCCCGCCGGGGAAGTAGTAGGGGTTGGCGCGCTGGGCGAACTCGGTGGATGACCTTCTCTGTGAGTAAGAGACCTCGATCCACCTGAGATCGGCGGTGATCGGAGGATCGCTGGAGGACGGGTCGGGCTCGTAGACTATGAACAGATCGCCGCCGTAGGTGAGCTGCGGGTGGGTTGCGGTCGGCTCGGTCACCCTCACGCTGTAGGACTGCACGCTGATCGCGGTGCGGCCGCTGAACCCGCCGCGGTAGCGGAACGAGTAATAGGCGCCCGGCCCCCGGCCCAGCAGTCGGCAGGCGCGCCCGCCGCGGTCACCCGGGAGGGCTGATGCTGCCGAAGACGGCCCGGTGCGCTGGCCTGACATCCGGCTGTCAGACTGACCTGGCACTGGACCTGCATAATGTAACCAAATAGAACTGAAATATAACTGCCGAGCGGTTACATTTGTCCCGTGACTACGGAAGACCTGGATGGACTGGTCCGCGAGCTGAGGGCTACGGGCGGAGACACGGCCTCGGTGGAGGTCAAGTCGGCAGCCGGGGGCCTGCCCGCCTCTATCTCGTCTACGCTCAGCGCCCTGGCGAATCTTCCCGGCGGTGGCCTGGTCATCTTGGGCCTTGACGAGCGTACTGGGTTCCGTCCTGTTCCGCTCGCCGATCCTCAGGCGCTCAAGCAGGGACTCGCCGCCAAGGCGCGCAGCTTCAGCCCGCCTGTCCGCCTCACGATTGAGGACGGGCTGGTCGACGGGGCGCCCGTAGTCGTCGCCCGGGTCCACGAGTGCGACAGCTCCGCCAAGCCCTGCCGCATCGCCTCCTCGGGCGAGTCGTACCTGCGCGGCTACGACGGGGACTACCGGCTTTCCGACCTCGAGGAGCAGGCGTTCCTGGCCGCCAGGAAGCCGCCGCTGTTCGACCGGGCGCCCGTGGCCGACGCTACTGCGGATGATCTCGACCCGGGACTGACAGCGGCCTTCATCGCGACCGCGCGCGACCGTGATCCCTACGGGCTCGGGCGGTTCGATGACGACTCCGAGCTGCTCGCACGGGCAGGCGTCACGACGCGGGACGGGATTCCCACCGTGGCTGGCATCCTCGCCCTCGGCGTGTACCCGCAGCAGTGGTTCCCGCGGTACGTCATCCAGCTGGCAGCCGAGCCGCAGGCAGGCGATCCCCCGGGCAGCAGGGCCAGGAACCAGGCGACCCTCTCCGGGCCGATCCCACGCATGCTGGAGTCCGCGATGGCCTGGGCCAGGCGGAACTTCGACACCATGATCGTGTCCGAACCCGACGGGACGGTGCACGACCAGCCCGCCTACCCGCTCACCGCGTTCCGCGAGCTCATCGCCAACGCCCTGGTCCACCGTGACCTCGATCACTGGTCCGCCGGGCGGGCGGTCGAGGTGCGGCTGCGGCGCGACCGCCTCGTCATCTCCAACCCGGGCGGACTCTACGGGATCACAGCCGACCGCCTCGGCTTGGAAGGCGTGACCTCTGCCCGTAACGCCCGGCTGGTCACGATCTGTCAGTACGTGCACTCCCCCGAGAGCGGACTGCGGGTCATCGAAGCACTCGCCACCGGGATTCCCACTGTCACAGCCGAACTCCAGCGAGCGGGCCTTCCCCCGGCGCACTACATAGACACGGGGATCGGCTTCACTGTTATCCTCCGCCCCTCCGCACGACGGGCCGCTCCCCGTCCCAGCCTCAACAGCACCGAGCTGCGCGTCTACGACGCCCTCGCCGACGGGCAGAAGACCATCGCCGAACTTCAGGACCTGCTCGGCATCCAGCCACCCACACTCCGGAAAGCGCTGCGCTCGCTCCGGTCCCGCGACCTTGTCGAGCAGCACGGCGGCCGCGGGCAAACGACCTGGTACCAGCAAACGAACAGCAGCAGATAGCCACCAGGCAGACCAGCCACGGCCAATCCGTCACAGGACCGGTGCGGAACGGGCCGCCTGCGAGACAGGAGGCAACCGTGAACAGGTTCGATGTGAGCGTGCACGCGATCAGGCGGCGGGACGGGCGGCGCCGGCCGTTCGAGGTCCGCTGGCGGGCGGCGGGCCGCAGCAAGTCAAAGTCGTTCATCACCGGGAGACTCGCCGACAGCTACCGGGCCGAGCTGGTCCGCGCCGCCCGGATGGGCCTGGACTTCGATCCGCTAACCGGCGAGCCGACGGCGTGGAACCTCCCGCAACCCGCGATCGTCACCTGGTACCAGGAAGCCACCGCGTACGCGGTGATGAAGTGGCCGTCCCTCGCCGCGCACTCCCGGGCCAGCCTGGCCGAATCGCTGGCCACGGTCACACCGGCCCTGACCCGGCCAGGCGCACGTGACCGGCCCGATCAACGCGAGCTGCGCAAGGCCTTGTACCAGCACGCCTTCAACCCCGCCCGCCCAGCCGACCTGAGCAGCCCGGCCGCGCAGGTCCTGGACTGGACGCAGCAGGCGTCCCTGCCCGTCGGCTGCCTCAGCGACCCAGCGGTGCTACGCACCGCATTGGAAGCGCTGACACTCCGGCTAGACGGCAGCCGGGCCGCCGCCAACACCATCATCCGTAAGCGCGTCGTCCTGCACGGCGCGCTCGCCTACGCAGCCGAGGCCGGCCTGCTGCCGGACAACCCGCTGGACAGCATCGCCTGGCGCGTGCCGCAGTCGTCAGCAGCCCTCGACCCTGCCGTCGTGGCCAGCCCCGACCAGGTCAGCGCGCTGCTAGATACGGTCGCCCGGACGCGGCCGGAGCTGACCGCCTTCTTCGGCTGCCTGTACTACGCCGCGCTCCGCCCTGAGGAAGCCGTCGCCCTGCGCCTCGCCGACTGCGATCTGCCCGGCTCTGGGTGGGGCATGCTCCGACTGGCCGCGGCCACGCCCCGGACCGCCGCCGCATGGACCAGCGACGGCACCAGCTACGAGCAGCGCGGGCTCAAGCACCGGCCAGACGGGGCGATTCGGATGGTCCCGGTCCCTCCGGTGCTGGCCGCCATGCTCCGCGCGCACCACGCGGCCTACGGCACCGCAGCCGACGGCCGACTGTTCCGCGGAACCCGCGGCGGGCCGCTCAGCGGGTCGCTCTACGGCCGAGCCTGGCAATCTGCCCGCACCCTCGCCCTCGGGCCCGAGCTAGCCGCCGGCGGGCTCGCCCGCCGCCCCTATGACCTGCGCCACGCCGCCCTGTCACTGTGGCTGAACAGCGGCGGAGACCCCGCCCACATCGCCGCACGGGCCGGACACAGCGTCGCGGTCCTGCTCACCGTCTACAGTCACTGCATCCACGGCCGCGACGACCTCCTCAACCAGCAGATCAGCCGCGTCCTCGGGCCACCCCCAACACCTGGTCCGTGCCCGTCCGTGGGAAAGCCAGCGGTTACGCCCGACCGCGCGACTCCACGGGAGCCAGCGGTTGCACCGACCGGGCGACGGCCACCCAAGCCGTCCGCTATGTGTCCGTGGATTCCCCGCCCGGCCCGCCGACGGCCCACAGAACACGCCGGCGCCGAATGGACACCCGCCGACACAGCAGTCCTGAAAGCAAGCATTCCAAAAGGTCAAAGCAAATATTAGAACGAGACCCGAACAGCGACCGGCTATCCGGATCTGGCCCACAACTGGCCCACGGACCTCCGTCAACGGTCCGCGAACCGCTCGCACAGGCACGCAAAAGCCGGTGCCACCATCTGATGACACCGGCCTTGACCTGCGAAAACAGGGTGGCAGGTGTTGGGTTCGAACCAACGTAGGCTGAGCCGACGGTTTTACAGGCCTCTCTCCCTGCACGAGCTAAAAATTCCTCTGACCAGCACATATGTACTGCCAGGCGCGATTCGGGATTTCCCGCTCCCGCGCCCTCACGCCCACGGGGGAGCTCACACGCGCCACGGACGGGAACGTCCCTGGCCACGGACGGGGGCGGTAGGAGCGGCTAGGATGACCGTCGGCTTTCGTCGGCCAGCCTGATCCGCCACCGCATAATTGAAGGTGATGGACCACCTCACTGACAATGTCTTGCATTGGGCGGCTGCCGTCGATGATGAGGTCAGCTGCGGCCCGAGCTTCGCCCAAGGAGGATTCGACAGGGTGCGCGCTGGCGAGGGAAGGCTCTCCCCGGCCTTGCTGTCGCGTGGACCGCACGGGATGGTCTACCTGTAGGTAGACAGTTAGAAGCTTTTCGCTTAGCTGTCGGGATGCTATCTCGTCCACCGCCTCGCGGTGACGGACACCTTCAACGACCAAGAAGTCAGTAGGCTCCGGCAGGTCTTCGAGCAGGGCATCAACGAAGGATGGCCAGCCTTCGCCTATCAGGGACAAGCCCACGTCTTGCAGCGTTGCGCGATCGAGCGGCTTCCCCTCCTCACTCGCCCGCTTCCGGACCACGTCACCGAAGCTGCGCACGGCGGCATTCTGGAGATGTCCCGCGAGCGCCTCGGCCAGAGTGGACTTGCCGCTGGCGATCGCCCCGCCGATGCAGATCACTGCCCTCATATGAGCGTTAGCTGCTCATCGACCGGCGCGCCTGCTGGCACGTCCCGAAGCACCACCCATCCTCGCCGATCCTGCTTGTCCACCTTGACGGGCGTGAGCTGGCGGACGTCGCAGACTCCGATCAAGGTGGCATAGTTCTTGTCAGCCCGGGCGGCCCAGAAGTCTTCGTCGGCGCAGATGGCTTCACTGTGGTCCTCAGCCAGCTGCCGGATCCTGCCACGGGTCAGCTCGACGAATTCCACGGTCGAGGCGCGGAAGGAGGCGACGATAGGCCCGGCTTTCAGCAGCACGAAGTCACCCACGGAAATGTTTCTGTACGGCGGGATGAGCGGCTTAGAGAAGCGCGACTCTATCGTCTTTCTGCCGTCCAGGATATATTCTAGGAAGGGCTCCACCATGCAGGCGATATGGACGCCCACCCTCCTTGAG
>JBOHCG010000241.1:0-10684 GCA_050698735.1 Streptosporangiaceae bacterium
CCCCCAGACCCCCCTGGGCAATGTCGCCCCGGTACCAGCCGCCGCGCATCTGGACCTCCGCGGCCAGGGCGTATGCCGCGCCCCGGGCGGCGGCGATGTCCGGCCCCGAGCCGACCGCGTTGAGCACCCGCCCGCCTGCCGACACCAGCACACCGTCAGCGTCAGTGGCCGTCCCCGCGTGCAGCAGGTACGCGTCGGGCGCCGCCTGCTGCGGATCGAGGTCCGGGGTTTGCGCATGCTGCCGATCGACGTTCGCGGGACCTGGTACCACTGCTCGTTCGGTAAAAAAGATCTTTTCGCCCTTGACCGGGGCGGCGGGGTAGCCGTCGGCGGCGATCACTACGACGACGGCGGCGCCCGGATGCCAGCGGGGCGGGCCGGTGGTGGACAGGGCGGCGGACAGGTCGCCGGTGGCGGCGGCGTGCAGCAGCGGCGCCAGCGGGGTGGCGAGGCGGTCGAGGACTACCTGCGTCTCCGGGTCGCCGAAGCGGGCGTTGAACTCCACCACCCGGATCCCCGCCGCGGTCAGGCACAGGCCCGCGTACAGCAGGCCGCGGTAGGGCGTGCCGCGCCGGGCCATCGCCTCCACGGCCGGGGTGATGACCGTTTCCATGGCGCGCTCGGCCAGGCCGGCGGGGGCCCAGGGGAGCGGGGCGTAGGCGCCCATGCCGCCGGTGTTCGGGCCCCGGTCGCCGTCGCGGGCGCGCTTGAAGTCCTGCGCGGGCAGCAGCGGGACCGCGGTGACACCGTCGGTGACCGCGAACAGGGATACCTCCGGTCCGTCGAGGAACTCCTCGATCACCACCGTGCCGCAGTCCCGGGCGTGCGCCCCGGCGGCCTCGATGTCCGCGGTGACGAGGACGCCCTTGCCCGCGGCCAGGGCGTCGTCCTTGACCACGTACGGCGGGCCGAAGGCGGCCAGCGCCGAGTCAGCCTCGGCGGCTGTCCGGCAGGTGAACGACGCGGCGGTCGGGATGCCCGCCTCGGCCATCACCTGCTTGGCGAACGACTTCGAGCCCTCGATCATGGCGGCCTTTGCGGACGGGCCGAAGCACGCCACGCCTGCCTCGCGCAACGCGTCACCGGCACCGGCGACCAGCGGCGCCTCGGGGCCGATCACCACCAGGTCCGGGCCGAGCTTGCGGGCCAGTGCGACGATCGCCTCCGGCGACAGCGCTGTCTCCGGGTGGATCTCGGCCAGTTCGGCGATGCCCGGGTTGCCGGGCGCCGCGTGCACCTCCGAAGGGGCCAGCGCGCGGACGATCGCGTGCTCGCGGCCACCGGACCCGACGACGAGGATGCGCATGGCCCTAAAGCAGCGGCCGGAGCTGCAGGGTCTGGTCGCGGCGCGGGCCGACGCCGACCGCGGATACCGGGGCGCCGATCATCTGCTCCACGGCGGTGACGTAGGCGCGTGCGTTCGGCGGCAGGTCCTCGAAGGTCCGCGCCTTGGAGATGTCCTCCGACCAGCCGTCGAAGTACTCATAGACGGGCACCGCGTGGTGGAACTCGGTCTGCGTCATCGGGATCTCAGCTTGCCTCGTCCCGTCCACCTCGTATGCCACGCAGACGGGCACCCGGTCCAGGCCGGACAGCACGTCAAGCTTGGTGAGGAAGTAGCCGGTGATCCCGTTCACCCGGGTCGCGTACCTGGCGATGACGGCGTCGAACCAGCCGCAGCGGCGCGGCCTGCCGGTGGTCACGCCGTACTCCGCGCCGGTCTTGCGCAGCCATTCGCCCTGCTCGTCGCGCAGTTCGGTGGGGAAGGGACCCTCGCCGACCCGGGTGGTGTACGCCTTGACGATCCCGATGACCTCGGCGATCCTCGTCGGGCCTATGCCCGAGCCCGCGCAGGCGCCGCCCGCGGTCGGCGAGGAGGAGGTCACGAACGGGTAGGTGCCGTGGTCCACGTCGAGCATGGTGGCCTGCGCGCCCTCGAGCAGCACGACCTTGCCCTCGTCGAGAGCACGGCCGAGGACCAGGCCGGTGTCCGCGACGTAGGGCCGGAGGCGTTCCGCGTAGCGCTCGTAGTCGGCGGCGGTGGCGGCCGGGTCGATGCCGCGCCGGTTGTAGACCTTGCCGAGCACCTGGTTCTTCTCGCGCAGCACGAGGTCGAGCTTCTTGCGCAGGATGCCGGGATCGAACAGGTCCTGGACCCGGATCCCCACCCTGGCGATCTTGTCGGCGTAGGCGGGGCCGATGCCGCGCCCGGTGGTGCCGATCCTGGCGTCGCCCAGGTAGCGCTCGGTCACCTTGTCAAGCGCCCGGTGGTAGGGCATGATCAGGTGCGCGTTTGCCGAGACAAGCAGCCTGCCGCAGTCCACGCCGCGCGCGGTGAGCTCGTCGATCTCGTCGAGCAGCACCTGCGGGTCGATGACCACGCCGTTGCCGATGACCGGGACCGCCCGCGGCGACAGCACACCTGAGGGCAGCATGTGCAGCGCGTAGCTCTCCTCGCCGATGACGACCGTGTGCCCCGCGTTGTTGCCGCCCTGGTACCTGACCACGTAGTCGACCTGGTCGCCGAGCAGGTCGGTGGCCTTGCCCTTGCCCTCGTCGCCCCACTGGGCGCCTACCACGACGATGGCCGGCATGGGCGTTCCCTTCGGCCGCCGCGGGGTACGGGTCGGCCCCGCATAAACGAAGCCCCCGCTCAGACGCAAGCGCGGCAGGGGCTCTTGCGGAATGAGGCTACCCGCAACACCGGCCGGTATCCCAATCGACGCGCCGGGCCCTATTACGCCTGCGCGGCCAGCGCGGCGGCCGCGGCCGGGCTGCTGTCCCGCAGGAACTGCGCGCAGCGGGCGGCCTCGTCGTCCTCGCCGATCGCGCCGGCCGCCGCTCCCAGCATGTACAGCGAGCGCAGGAAGCCGCGGTTCGGCTCGTGCTCCCACGGGATCGGCCCGTTGCCCCGCCAGCCCGCGCGACGCAACTGGTCAAGGCCGCGGTGATAGCCGGTCCGCGCGTACGCGTAGGCGGTCACGGCGTCGCCCGCGGCGAAGGCGCGCTCGGCCAGCGCCGCCCAGGCGGCGGAGTAGGAAGGGAAGCGCGCCGCGACCTCGCTTGGCGAGGCGCCGGCTTTTAGCGCCGCCGCCGCGTCCTCCTCCTCAGGCAGGTACGTGGCCGCCGGGCCCGACAGCAGGTTCTCGCGTTCCATCAGTGCCTCAGCTCAGGTGGTGTCCGGCCGACAGCAGGTTCTCGCAGCCGAGGACCACCCGCTCGGCCATGCCGGCCTCGGCGGCCTTGCCCCAACTGCGCGGGTCGTAGGCCTTCTTGTCGCCGACGTCGCCGTCGACCTTGAGCACGCCGGAGTAGTTGGTGAACATGTGTCCGGCGGCCGGCCTGGTGAACGCGTACTGGGCGTCGGTGTCTATGTTCATCTTGACCACGCCGTAGGAGATGGCCTCCCTGACCTCCTCAAGGGCGGACCCCGATCCGCCGTGGAAGACCAGGTCGAACGGCTTGTCCTTGCCGTATTTCTGACCCACGGCGTCCTGGATGTCGCGCAGTATCGTCGGCCGCAGCTTCACGTGCCCCGGCTTGTAGACGCCGTGCACGTTGCCGAACGTGGCGGCCAGGATGTACCTGCCGCGCTCGCCCAGTCCGAGGGCCTCCGCGGTGGCCAGGGCGTCCTCGGGCGTGCTGTACAGCTTCTCGTTGATCTCGCCGACGACCCCGTCTTCCTCGCCGCCGACGACGCCGATCTCCATCTCCATGATCGTGTGCGCGGCCGCGCAGGCCGCCAGCAACTCGGTGGCGATCTGCAGGTTCTCGGCCAGCGGCACGGCCGAGCCGTCCCACATGTGCGACTGGAACAGCGGTTCCTGGCCGCGGGCCACCCGCTCGCGGGAGATCTCGACCAGCGGGCGCATGTAACCGTCGAGCTTGTCCTTCGGGCAGTGGTCGGTGTGCAGGGCGATGTGCACCGGGTACCTGGCGGCGACGACGTGCGCGAACTCGGCCAGCGCGACCGCGCCGGTCACCATGTCCTTGACCGCCGCGCCGGACAGGTATTCCGCGCCGCCGGTGGAAACCTGGACGATGCCGTCGCTGCCCGCGTCCGCGAAGCCTTTCAGCGCGGCGTTCAGCGTCTGGCTGGAGGTGACGTTGATCGATGGGTACGCGAAGCCCCACTGCTTCGCCGTGTCGAGCATCTGCGCGTAGATCTCCGCGGTGGCGATGGGCATTGGCGTTGACTCCCTCGGATTTTGGACTTGAGGCCAAGCCTAGACATGAAGCGGCCGTGAAGATGCACTGGGCAGGGTCGGTCATCGGGTACAACAGGAAGCCTATGGAGAGCTTCCTGACGTCGGCGGGTTACGCGGCGCTGATCCTGTTCGGCTTCCTCGAGGCCGCGTGCATCCCGATCTCCTCCGAGCTCACCTTCGGCTTCGCCGGGGTGCTCGCCTACCAGGGCCACCTCAACCTCGCCCTGGTCATCATCATCGGCTCGCTGGCCGAACTGGCCGGCTCCTACGCCTCCTACGCCGTCGGCCGGGTGGGCGGCAAGCCGCTGGTGACCAAGCTCGGCCGCTACGTCCTGGTCACCCAGGCCGACGTGGAGCGGGCGGAGCGGTTCCTCGCCGGACGCGGCGCCTGGGCGGTGCCCGTCGGCCGGATGCTGCCCTTCGTCCGCGCCTTCACCTCGATCGTCGCCGGCGTGATCCGGATGCCGGCGCTGCGATTCGGCATCCTCAGCCTGATCGGCACCGTGATCTACGCCGCCGTGCTGTCCTGCATCGGCTACGGGCTCGGCAGCGCCTGGAAGAGCGTCAACCACGGCCTCACCGTGGCCGGCTACGCGATCTTCGCCCTGATAGTCCTCGCCATCGTGGGCTTTGTGCTCTACCGGCTGCGCGAGTTCCGGCGCGAGGAGCGCAATGGCCCTGTGCCTTCAGACGACGCCAAGGTCGGCTAGCTCGTAGGCGGCGAGGAAGGGCAGGCCGCGTTCGGCCACCCGTTCCCTGGCACCTCGGTTGACCAGCACGGCCACGCCGACGACCTCCGCCCCGGCCGCGCGCAGTGCGTCGACCGCGGTCAGCGGGGAGGCACCCGTGGTAGACGTGTCCTCGACCGCGAGCACCCGGCGGCCCGCCACGTCCGGTCCCTCGATGCGGCGCCCGGTGCCGTGGTCCTTTTCCTGCTTGCGCACCACGAACGCGTCGATGTGGCTGCCCCGGGCCGCCGCCGCGTGCATCATCGCGCCTGCGACCGGGTCGGCGCCCATGGTCAGCCCGCCGACGGCCTGGTAGGACAGGCCGGCGGTGAGGTCGAGCATGACCCGGCCGGCCAGCGGCGCAAGCCGCCCGTCGAGCAGGACCCGGCGCAGATCGACGTAGGTGTCGGCGCGCTGGCCCGAGGAGAGGATGAAATCGCCGCGGATCACGGCCGTGGCCCTGATCGCGGCGAGCAGTTCATCGCGGTCGCTCACAGCAGTGATCTTAGGCGGCGTGCGGCCCTCGGGCCTCCTCAGGCCCTCCCTCCTGCAGCGGGAATGCGCAGAAAGCCATCCGGGAGGAACATACTTCACTAGTCTTAGAGCCGTCTGGACCAGCTACGCCGATGGAAGGCGGTGGGGCCGTGGATCGCTGTGCGCTGTTCGTCGACGCAAGTTACGTGCTCGCAGACGGTGCCATGGCCGTGCACGGAACGCGCCGCGGCGAGTCGGTCTCCTGGGACTACGAGGGCCTGGTACGCCTGCTGTCCAGCCTGGCCGCCGAACGCTCCGGGCTGCCGGTGCTGCGCTGCTACTGGTACGAGGCGACCGTGGACGGCCGCCGGACCGCCGAGCAGGACGCGCTTGCCGACCTGCCGGGGATCAAGCTCCGGGTGGCGAAGATCCGCCCCGGCAGGCGCGAGGGCGTGGAAACGGAGATCCACCGCGACCTGACCACGCTGGCCCGCAACAACGCGATCAGCGACGCGCTCGTGTTCAGCTCCGAAGAGGACCTGGCCCAGGTCATCGCAGACGTCCAGGACCTCGGCCTGCGGGTCACCCTGGTGCACATCACGGTGGACGGCAACTGGACCATCTCCCGCGCGCTGCGCCAGGAATCCGACGACATCATCGAGGTCGGCGGCGAGCAGTTGCGGCCCTACGTCGAGCTGATCGCCGGGGCCGAGCCCGCCAGGGCAGAGTCGGTCAGGGCAGAGTCGGTCAGGGCAGAGTCGGTCAGGGCGGGCGAGCCCGACGACGCCAGGCCGCTCGCGAACGGCCACTCGACCGCGATCGGCGTGTCCTACCAGCCGCTGCCCGCCGCCGCGAACCACGCGCCCCCGGCCATCTACACCGCGCCGGTCGTCTCGGAGTACCAGCGGCCGAGCCAGCAGGTCCCGCGTCCCGTGGCGCGCGAGATGCGCGAGGCCCGCGAAGGCCGCGAGCCGCGGGAGAGCCGTGAGGCCCTCCGGGAGACGCGCGAGACGCGCGAGGTCCGCGAGGTGCGGGAACCTCGCGAGGCGCGTGAGCTGCGAGAGGCCAGGGACGACCGGGCGCGCGATGACCGGGCACGCGAAGACCGGCCCAGGGACGACCGGCCGTGGCAGGACCGGCCGGAGCCGGTGCTGCCCAGCCTGGTCGCGCGGGTTCGTCCCGTGGAGGAGGCTTCGGGACCCTCGGGCTACGCCCCGGGCGACATGGCCCCGACGGACCCCGCCCCGACCCCGCCCGGACAACTGCGGCGGCTGCCCTCGCGCTCGCCCGCGGGCCCGTCCCCGATGGGCCCGGTGGCCCCGATGGGCCCTATGGGAGCGGCGGGATCCGGCCCTTCGTCCGGCCCCGGCCTCGGCCCCTCCGGCCAGGGCCCTGCTGGTCTTGGCCCTGCTGGTCTAGGCCCTGCTGGTCTAGGCCCTGCTGGTCTAGGTGGGCAGGGCTCGCCGCGAAGCGCTCCCTACAGCGGCCCGCAGCCGGTGGCGGCCCCATCGGCGTCGCCCGGCTACCAGTCCGTCGGCGGGGTCTCGCTCGCCGAAGCCGTCCAGGCCGCCCACGAAGAAGGCCAGGAGTTCGGCGGATCCGTGGCCAGGGACGCCCCGGCGTTGTGGCTGGAAGCGGTGCTCGCGCGCAAGCCGCGCATGCCGTCGGACCTTGAGGCCCGGCTGCTGCAGGGCTCCGCGCTGCCGATCGACTTCCTGCTGCACGACGAGGTCAGGCACGCGCTGCGCCGCGGTTTCTGGGACGCGCTTGAGCGTACTCGCCGGTAAAAACACCAGGAATGCGCCGATTGTCCGCTGCGTCGATGGGTAGGGTTTCCGAGGTGGTAGTGCTTTCCGGTGAGATGTTTGACGCCATCGAGGTCGATGCGGCGCGTACGGGGAACCACAAGCGCGCCGCCGTCCGGATGAGCAGGCTGGCTGAGAAGGCCACGCCGAGCAGCATCTCCCGCGCCGAAGCGCACATGCGGGCGGGCGAGCAGTGGCTTCTCGCGGACGAGCCCGAGACCGCGGTTGACGAGTTCCGCCAGGCGATGGCCGACGCGGGCCCGACGCTCGACGATCCGCGGGTTGCGCTGGCCAGGGCGCTGTTCGCGCTGGGCCGCCGCAGCGACGCCGAGTCGCTGATCCGCGAGCTGAAAAACTCTGCGGCACGGTCGCCGCGCACCTGTGACCTGATGGCCGAGCTGCTCACCGAGCAGGGCGACCTAGCGGGGGCGCTCGACTGGGCCACCGCCGGCGTCGAGGCGTGCCTGCGCGGCGAGGACCGCGACGAGCTTCAGCTGCTGCTGCGGCTCAGGTTCCGGCTCCGGGTCGACCTCGGCCTGCCAGAAGACGAGTACGACAAGCTGCTGGACCGGGCCCAGTCGGGCTGACCCGACCGGACCCGGTCCCTGTTACTTAGCGGCTTACTTGCCGGCTTACTTGCCGCCCCGGCTGACGCTCAGCGCGTCCCGGTTCTCGTCCACGTCGACGAGCACCTCGTCGCCGTCGATGATCTCCGCCGCAAGCAGCGCGCGGGCCAGCTGGTCGCCGACCGCGGACTGCACCAGGCGGCGCAGCGGCCGGGCCCCGTACACCGGGTCGAACCCGGTCATGGCCAGCCAGTCCTTCGCGGCGGGGGTGACCGTCAGGGTCAGCCTCCGGTCGGCAAGCCGCGTCGCGAGCCGTGCGATCTGCAGGTCGACGATCTGGGTGAGCTCGCTGGTGGTCAGCGCGTCGAAGACGATCACGTCGTCGAGCCGGTTCAGGAACTCGGGCTTGAACGCGCTGCGGACCGCGGCCATCACCGCGTCCCGCTTGGCGCTCTCGTCGCCGAAGGCGGGATCGGCGATGAACTGCGAGCCCAGGTTCGAGGTCAGCACCAGGATCGCGTTCCTGAAGTCCACCGTGCGGCCCTGGCCGTCGGTGAGCCTGCCGTCGTCGAGCACCTGGAGCAGGACGTCGAACACCTCGGGGTGCGCCTTCTCCACCTCGTCGAGCAGGACCACGGTGTACGGCCTGCGCCGGACGCTCTCGGTGAGCTGGCCGCCCTCCTCGTAGCCGACGTAGCCGGGCGGCGCGCCGATCAGCCTGGCGACGGAGTGCTTCTCCGCGTACTCGCTCATGTCGATGCGGATCATCGCCCGCTCGTCGTCGAACAGGAACTCCGCGAGCGCCTTGGCCAGCTCGGTCTTGCCGACGCCGGTCGGGCCGAGGAACAGGAACGAGCCGGTCGGCCGGTCCGGGTCCGAGACGCCCGCCCGGGCGCGGCGCACCGCGTCCGAGACCGCGCCCACGGCCCTGGCCTGCCCGATCACCCGCCTGCCCAGCTCTTCCTCCATCCGGAGCAGCTTGGCGGTCTCACCCTCGAGCAGCCGCCCGGCCGGGATGCCGGTCCACGCCGACACGACGTCGGCGACGTCATCGGGGCCGACCTCTTCCTTGACCATGGGCGCCGTAGCGGAGGTTCCGTCCGCGCCGCTTCCGTCCTGCGATTCAGCCGAACGGGCCGTGGTGCTCGCCTGCGCCAGCTGCTCCTTGACGGCTGGTATCTCCCCGTAAAGGAGCCGGGACGCGGTCTCGTAGTCGCCGTCACGCTGCGCGCGCTCGGCCTGGCCCTCGAGGTCGTCGAGGCGCATCTTCAGCTCGCCGACCTTGTTCAGGCCCGACTTCTCCTGCTCCCAGCGCGCCACAAGCGCGTCAAGCTGCTCCTGGCGGTCGGCCATCGTCTCGCGCAGCCGCTCCAGCCGCTCCTTGCTCGCCAGGTCCTCCTGGTTGGCAAGCGCGAGCTCCTCCATCTTCATCCGGTCCACGGCGCGCCGCAGCTCGTCAATCTCGACCGGCTGTGAGTCGATCTCCATCCGGAGCCTGGAGGCGGCCTCGTCGACCAGGTCGATGGCCTTGTCCGGCAGGAACCTCGCGGTGATGTACCGGTCGGAGAGCGCGGCCGCGGCGACGAGCGCCGCGTCCGAGATCTGCACCTTGTGGTGCGCCTCGTAGCGGCCCTTCAGCCCGCGCAGGATCGCGATCGTGTCCTCGACCGACGGCTCGCCGACGAAGACCTGCTGGAACCTGCGCTCGAAGGCCGGGTCCTTCTCGATCCGCTCCCGGTACTCATCCAGCGTGGTGGCGCCGACCATGCGCAGCTCGCCGCGGGCCAGCATCGGCTTGAGCATGTTGCCCGCGTCCATCGCGCCCTCGGCCGCGCCGGCCCCGACGACCGTGTGCAGCTCGTCGATGAACGTGATCACCTGGCCGTCGCTCTCCCTGATCTCGTTCAGCACCGACTTGAGGCGCTCCTCGAACTCGCCGCGGTACTTGGACCCGGCCACCATGGCGCCGAGGTCAAGCGCGATCAGCCGCTTGCCGCGCAGCGACTCGGGCACGTCGCCGGCCACGATCCGCTGGGCGAGGCCCTCCACCACCGCGGTCTTGCCCACGCCGGGCTCGCCGATCAGCACGGGGTTGTTCTTGGTCCGCCTGGACAGCACCTGGATCACGCGCCTGATCTCGGCGTCCCTGCCGATGACCGGGTCGAGCTTGCCGTCCCTGGCGGACTGGGTGAAGTCGATCCCGTACTTCTCCAGCGCCTTGTAGGTGCCCTCGGGGTCCTCGCTGGTGACCCGCGCACTGCCGCGGATCTGGGCGAAGGCCTCGGTCAGCGCCTGGGGGGTGGCGCCTGCCGCGGCGAGGATTGTCTTGGCGTCGCCGCCGTCGGCCGCCAGCCCGACGAGCAGGTGCTCGGTGGGAATGTACTCATCGCCCATCTCCCTGGCCCGGCTGGCCGCGGTGGCGATCGCCTTGAGCAGCGGCCGGGACATCTCCGGCGCGCTGAGCGTGGCGCCGCTGGCGCGCGGCATCTTGGCCAGGCGCTCCTCCGCCTGCTTGACGACGAGCGCCGGGTCGGTGCCGATCGCCCGCAGCAACTGGGCGGCGTTGCCGTCCGCCTGGTCGACCAGGGCGAGCAGCAGGTGCAGCGGCTCGACCTGCGGGCTGCCATCCGCCGCGGCGCGCCGCACCGCGACCGACAGCGCCTCCTGGCTCTTGCGTGTCAGCTTGTCATCCATCGTGTATCTGCTTTTTCGTTTTCTATGTTCGGTTTTACTGGTACTAGCTCTGCTGGTCGCCCGAGGCCCTGTTAAATTTCGCCCGAGGCCCTGTTGATTTCGCCCGAGGCCCTGTTGATTTCGCCTGGGGCCCTGTTGATTTCCCTGGGGCCTATCTCCGTCGGGCTTATCTGGGTGGCGGGCTGGCCGGCCGGCGGCTGGCCCTGGCC
>JBOHCG010000242.1:0-10631 GCA_050698735.1 Streptosporangiaceae bacterium
ATGCTGGCGGCCCGCGTCGGCGTGTCACGTGCACCATGTCACCCGCAAGGCCGACGGCGGCAAGACCAGCGTCAAGGACTGCCTGCTGCTGTGCTCGTTTCACCACCTCGTCGCGGTGCACCGGTGGGGATGGACGCTGATCCTCAACCCCGACGGCACCACCACCGCCTGGAGCCCCGACGGCAGCAAAGTCCTCCACAGCCACGAGCCACCACCCCGGCCCGGGTAACCATCCCCGGGCACCATGCCCGGGCCTGCGGCACAGGCTGCCTACAACAGGGCTCGCTTCCTGGGGTAATCCTGCGCCATGAACCTCTTGACCGGTGTTCCAAAGGTGCCCTAGCAGCTGACTTACGGCCGGGGCTCCGCTGGTCAGTCGCGTGCCCGCCGACCCGGCTGCCGCCTGATCAGCTCCACGCTGCCGCCGTACCGTCGTGCGCCGAGTCCGGTCAGCAGCGAGAGGGACGCGATGTTCGTATCGTCAACCTCGCCGACTACGCTCGCATCTCCCCGGGCAGCGAGCACAGCGAACGCCTGGCCGAGCAGTGCCCTGGCGACCCCGCGCCGACGGTACCTGGCGAGCGTCGCGATCAGGCCCAGGCGCGGGCCAGCGCGGTTTCGCCAGATCCGCACCAGCCCCGCGTACTCGCCGCTGGCCCGGTCGGCCGCGACGAGGTAGGTGGCGGGATCGAAGAACCGGCTGAAGGTCTCGGCGCGGAACGCTCCGGCATCCCAGCGCCAGCCCTCGCAGCCAGGAACGTCCTGCCGTAGCGCGTCGTCAAGCAGCCGCAGCCGGGTGATATCAGCGCTGGCCGCGGAAAGGATACCGAACCCGGCCGGCAGCGCGGCCCCAGCCAGCCCGGTCACGACAGGATCGGCCGGGATCCGGTAGTAGCTCTCCCGCCGGTGCACGGAGAATCCGGCCTGCGCGCAGGCGTCCAGCGCGTCATACTCCGCGTCTTCCAAGGTGACGTGCAGGTCATGGCCGAGATCGCGCGCGACTGCATCAGCCAGCGGCGGGTAGGCGTCGGCACGCCAGGCATCGAAGTACACGAACCAGCGGTTATCGGGCCGAAGCCGGGCGCTCACCTCGCCCGCCACCACGTCGCCGTCCAGGGCACGCCACGTCAGCGCCGGTCGCATCCGGGATACCGCCAGCACTGCTGGAACCATGCCTGTGAAGCTAACAGCGGCGTGATCCGCCCGCGAGGGGTTATGCCTAACGGGCCACGGCCGGATGAGCGCAGTGGCCGTGTCCATCTCTTTTGGCGCCACCTACTGCGACGATCACTGGAATCCGGCGATCACCTCGGCCGCGGTGGACTCGAAGCCGAACGGGGAGGTAACGCGGGCGGTGATCACGGGTTGTCCTTTGGGTTCATGCGGCCGATGACCGGGGCGAGTTCCTCGGCGACGGCAGCCGCCTTGTCCAGGTCGCCTGCCTCGCGGGCGCCGTGCCCGCGGTGAAATCGCACGTCGTGCAGCTGGACGGCCTAGCGCGGCGATGGTCTCCCGAACGTACAGATTCTGCGTCTGCCTGCTCTTCCGGGAAGCGGCGAATCCTACTTGCGGTAGGATAGAGGTATGGCAGCATCAGCAGAGGACAGAACGGCGGGGCAGGGCACTCGCAGCGGCAGACGGTCGCGGTCGACGGCCAGCCCTTCGGGGTCCGACTCGGCGGCCGTTGTGGCGCGCGGGCCGGTTGGCAAGATCAGGGTGGAAGCTGGGTCCGCCCCTAGCGCAGTGGCGAGGCTTCGGATCAAAGGGTTCATGACCCTCGCCCAGGAGGACACTCCTGAGAAGGAGAAAGTCTCCATCACTCTGGACAAGCCGCTGGTAGACGAGATTCGTGCTCAGTTCGGAGGACGGGCGCTCTCAGCGTCCATCAATGAGCTGCTCTATGCAGCGCTGGCACAGGAACGCCTGGCCGAGCTAACGGATGAGATGGAGCAGGAAGCAGGACCAGCATCGCCAGAAGCCTACGAGCGGGTCCTGGCACAATGGTTCGACGAGGAGTAAAGAACCCTCCTCCGGCGCCTTGGCTATCGGTAGTGCTCGATAGCCAAGGGCTATGGGCTGTCGCGAGGAATGACAGTGAAGATGCCCGAGCAGTCCTGGCGGCGTCCAGTCGGGCCGGAGTTCCGGTTCTTGTCCCGACGGCGGTTCTGGCCGAGACGCTCTTTGGCGATGAACGTGACGCCCGGGTCAACCAAGCGCTGAAGAAACTTCTGGTCGTATCCCTCACCGATTCGATCGCTCGTTCGGCGGCGCAGCTCAAGCGCCTCGCGAGGATGGCAGGCGTGGCCGCCACAATCGATGCAATCGTGGTCGCCACTTCTTCCGCAGCGGGCGGCGGGGTCATTCTGACATCCGACCCAGGGGATATCCGCCGCCTTGCCAATTGTGCCGAGGATACGCGAATCAGGCCAGTACAGGTGTGATAACTCGCCGGTCACACCTGGTCACGGCACATCCATTGCGGCATCGGATCGAGAGGCGCGTCCATGGCCAGACCGGCCGCGGCTCGATGCAGGGACGTCGGCAACGACTCACGCGGCCTAGCGGATCACTCGTTTCTGGCGGTCTCTGGGCCGGTGACCCGGCGCAGCAGCGGGAACGTGGCCGCGATGAGGGCGAGGGCGAGCACGATCCCGGCCGAGGTCAGGACGAAGTAGGCGGCGCCCGGCGCCACCAGGGAGAGGTGCATCTCGATGGTCGCGTACATTGCCGAGGAGCCGAACCCGATGCCGATCGCGACCGCTGCGACGGCGAGCAGCGGGACCGCGCTTTCCAGGACGATGACGCGGCGGAGCATGCCGAGCCGGGCTCCGGTGAGCCGCAGCAGGCTGAACGGGCGCTTGCGGTCGGCGATGCCGCCTGCCACGCCGGTCGCCATCGTGCAGCCGGCCACGGTCAGGCTGGTCAGGATCACGACATCGGCTAGCTGCTGGTAGGCGTCGTTCGCCGCGTTGTTATCGCCATCTGTCTCACCGATCGTCTGCGGCGGCGGCGAGCCGGTGCCGGTCGGGTATGCGTTCTCAAGTACCGTCCTGGCCCGCTCGATCGCGGGCCGCGACCCGTTCGTCGCGACGTCCAGGCTGCCCAGCGGGAGGCCGTCAAGCCGCCGGGCGGATAGACCCGCGGCCGGCCAGGTGACCTCCGCCAGGTCGCCGCCGGTATCGGCGAGGGAGGCGGGGACCTTCGCCGCCGCCGCCCCCGCCGGACACCGGCCGAGGCCAGGAACGCCCGCGAGCTGGGCACACGACACCACCGCGGCGGGGATGCCCGAGACCTGCAGCCCCGGCTCAGCCCGGACCTCGACCACGTCCTGGACGCCGGGGATCTGCCGAAGCCGCGTCAGCACCGCGGCGGAGAGAGCCGGCGCAGATCCCACCGCGACTTGATTACCGGAGCTGACCTCGTTGATGTTCGAGAACTGGTCGACGAGGACGTTGCTGGCCGCCGCGCCGTCCGCCGGCGAGTACACCTTGGTGTCCTGCGTGGCGAGCACCGTGGCGGCCACGGTGAAGATGAACAGCGCCAGGACCAGGCCGCTGACCGCCCGGAACGCGGCCCGCGGGTCATCGGCCAGCCGCCGCGCGGCGATCAGCGTGCCGGGGCGGCTGGCGCGCCGGGCCAGGACCCGGGCCCCGGCCATCGTCAGCCACGGCCCCGCGATGACCAGGCCGGTCATGATCAGCGCGAAGCCGGGCACGAACACCAGGACCTGCCCGGCCGGGCTGGCCGGCTTGCCGTGCACGGTGACGAACCCGAGGTCGGCCAGGCCGGCCAGCAGCGGAAGCACCCGCCAGGCCCGTGGCGGCGCCGGGGTCACCCGGCGGGTGACGCCCAGCGGGGAGATGTTCACCCGCCGCAGCGCCAGCCGCGCCGCGACGGCGGCGGCCGCGGGCACGCCGACCGCGACCGCGAGGATGTCGGGCAGGCTAAGCGACAGCTGGGCGGGGAAGAACGACTGGCCGGTGAACCGGATGCCCGCCAGCGGCACCCGCAGCACGAAGAACAGGCCGAAACCGATGGCGACGCCCACCGCCGCGGCCACCGCGGACTCCACGGCAGCGCTCACCGAGACCTGCCGGGGCGTGGCGCCGATCAGCCGCATCGCGGCGAACCGCTGCTCGCGGCGGGCCGCGGACAGGCGGGTGGCGGTGCTGATGAAGATCAGTACCGGTAGCAGCAGCGCCAGCCCCACCACCGACAGGATCAGGTCGATTCCGGACGGGCCGAGGCCGCCCCGGATCTGGCAGGCGTCGCCGCAGCCGCTGGGCGGAACGGTGTTGAGGCTGGTCACCTTCGCGGCGCCCGGCAGGTGCGACATCTGCGCGGCGGACCGGCCCACGACGATGACCAGCGAGTCGGGGGACGGCAGGCCCGCCTCGCCGATCAGGCCCGCCTGGTGCCCGGGGTAACGGTCGGCTAGCTCGTCCGCGGGGGCACTGCGCAGCAGCGCGGCGAGCGCGGGAGAGAGGTAGTACTGGCCCGGCCCGGGGTCCCGCGGGATTCCCGGCGGCACCGCTGAGGCAGGACCGGTGGCGGCGACGTCGGCCCGGTAGATGACCTGCCCGTCGTATAGGTCGGCGGTGAACAGCAGCCACAGCGGGTCGCGGCCGGTCGCGGTCCTCGCGCCGCCCAAGGCGCCGGCGCCGGAGGCCGCCGGGCGGACTTGCGTGACGCTGAAACCACTCTCGGGGAGGCCGGCCGGCGTCCCCGTGTCCAGCCAGGCGTAGCGGTCGTTCTGCACGCCGACGGCGTTGACGGCCGCGACCACGGTCAGCAGCAGGCCGACGCCGATCCCGACCGCGGCGGCCAGGATGACCAGGCGGGTGACGGCCTCGCGGCCGCCGCTGACCGCCAGCCGCAGGCCGAGGCGGATCACCGTGCAGGCCCGGGAGAGGGAATACTCATACCTGAGAATATACATTGAGCGTATACGTGTGGCAACCGGAGGCTGACTCGCCGAGGGGCACCGAGGGGCAGCGAGGGGCACCGAGGGGCAGCGGCTAAGGCGATGCGTAACCCGCAGTCACGGCCCGGCGGACCACCGCTCCTGATCGCGGCCGCCGCACAGTTGCGGCCGGGATCCGACGCCGCCACGTCATCGGCCGCAGCGGACCGGGGAATTGAAGGTGGAGCCGTTCGGGCGCATTGCCGGCATCGAGCCTGAGACCCTCTCGAGCAACCGTCACGATCTTCCCAGCGTTTCCGGTAGGCCCAGACCGCCGTCCCGTTGTCGGTTAGCAGCTCTGCCCGCCAGGGCGTGACTCTAACAGCCGGAGCCGTCGCCGACCAAGCCGAGAATGTCCTGGCTGACTGACATGTCGCCATGAGTTCACCGTCCGCTCGACCACGTCACGAGGAGTATCCCTTGCTGTGCTCGTGCCGGTCGGCGTCGTCTTCCGGCTCATCGATGCCCGCCGGGATCACCGCCCGGGAGTCCCCCGCGAGCAGCAGTTGCGGAATCTGACCGAAGGCGTAGCGGACCGGACCGGGCTCCGTTACGAGGGTGAACGACCAGATGACGTCGTACCGGTCGGCCGGCCACTTCCGCGGGATGGCGGTTCCGCCGACGACAGGCAACGAGGATGCGAGCGCCGGGATGTGCTTGTGCTCCCAGCAGATGAGGACGACACCGGAGTTGCCGCGCACCAGGCTGTCGGCTAGCTGCCGTTCCTGCCCCTGGGCGAACTGCGACGTTATCGGCAGGCCCAGGTGCTCGCCCAGGCCCTGGATGGTTTGATACGACCGATGCGCGGCCGTCTTGCCCGGATGCCCCCAGGAGGGCGACACCAGCACGGTCGGCGTCCGCAAGCCGGCCCGCACCGGGCCGAAGTCCGGATGGAACAGGGCAGCGAGCGCGCCGGAGCGCTGCCATCCGCGCGGCAGCAGCGAATGCTCGTTCTGGCCTCCCTGATAGTCAACGCCAGACAGCGGCGGCCTGAGCGGCTTCTCCGCGTGCCGGATGATGTAGATGACTTCGGGCGACACGTCCATCCCGTAAACGTAAGGTATGAGGAGATCGCCTGGACCGTCCGCGGCCAGCTGAACCTCGGCCACGTCTACGGCTACCGGCTGGAACCCATCGAGGAGGGCACCCTCGTGACCTCCTACTATCCGTGGCTCACCGTGCCAGGACAGGGATACTTGCCACCGCAGCGCACGGCCGCCTGACTGACCATACGATCGCGGTGAAGAGGGTTCAGCGAAAACCGCCGGGCGGTGCCCGGGGAGCCGGAGGACGTGGTGGAGGCAGCGCCGGAGCGTCAGCTGGCGGACCCGCCGGCCACCTGGCAGGAGCACTGGTTCGACCACCGCCAGCTGCTCCGGCTTTACCACGCCGACGAGCACTGCGCGATCTACACCGACCCCGACGTGCGCCAGGCCGAGATCCGGTGGCTGCCCCGGTTCATCAACGTGACCTGGCAGTACTCCAAGGCAACCTACGGCGACGGGTTCGGGCCCGACCCGCGCATCTACTCCATCCACCACGCCGGACGGCACGGCGGCGGCCACGCGGGCTACTACGTCAGCCCGGTCCACGACTACCACAACGTCAGCGACTGCGGGCTGGACAACTGGCGGGAGGGCAACACCCTCGCCCGCGAGCTGCCCGCTCATGAGATCGGTCATTCCGTGGAGAGCGCCAACAACGGCCGCCACGGTTCGCCGGCGTACGAGATCTGGGGCGACAGCAAGTGGGCCGAGTTCTACATCTATGACCTGTACACGGCGCTTGGCATGGATCGCGAGGCCAAGGGCGTCTACCGCCGGTTCACCGGCAACTCAGATGATTTCCCTCGTCGCGGGACCCGCTGGTTCCGCGACTGGTTCTACCCGCTCTGGCGGGACTGCGGCCGGGCGGAGGTCATGAACAGGTTCTTCCTGGAGCTGGCCCGGCACTTCCCGCGCGAGGAAGCGGGCACTTACACGCGGCGGATGAACTGGGGCGAGTACATCCACTTCACCGGCGGCGCCGCGGCCGCCGACATGAGCGGCCAGGCCGCCCGCGCCTTCGGCCGGCAACGCGAGTGGGCCAGCCAGCTTGAGCGCGCCCGCGAGCAGTTCCCCGGCATCACGTACTGACAGAGGCAGGGTCGGCCGTCGCCGGCTCAAGGCCGGGCTCAAGTGCGAAATGCCGGTGACGGGGCAGCAGCAGCGGGCTGGCGAGGATGAGCAGTCCCGCGACCGTGAGTGCCGTGCGCGGGCTGGTGGCGCCGGCCAGGAGTCCGCCGAGCGCGCTGAAGACGGCGATCGAGGCGCTGCTGCCGATCGACCACGCCGACAGAGTGCGGGCGATGCGGTGTGCGGGGGTGTGCTGGAGCCGGTAGGTGGCCAGCACCGGGTTGTACAGGCTCATGCTGATGATGATCGCCAGTTCGACGGCCATCACGGTCATCAGGCCGATGACGCCGGGCCGGACGAAGGCGAGGCCGATCAGCCAGACCGCGCGCAGCGTGCCGACGCCGCGGAGCTCCGCTCCTCCGCCCCGGAAACAACCCGCCGTTGACCGGTCTGATCCAACCAAGGCGAGGAAGGGCGGAGCAAACAATTGCCGCGCCGGCGAGCCACGACCGTAGGTTGTGTATGTAGAGTCTGGCGCGTGGATATCGACGCGGTGCGCACCTTCGTCGCCGCCGCGGACGCCGGCCAGTTCGCCGAAGCCGCCGCGGCGCTGTCGAGTCCCGGCGAGCCGATGCGGGAGATGCCGAGGTGTGGATACCGAAATGGGGACAGCGGTCGGTCTCCGGGTCATAGACCGGCGGCCGCCGGGGCGGCCGGCAATGCCGGCGATCAGGTGGGCCGCCCGGCCTCCTCGTCTGTGCCCTCGTCGCCTTGCCGCCAGGTCCGGGCCATGGCGACGAGGCCGCGGACTACCTCGGGAGGCAGCCCGGGAGTACTCGCGATGTGCCATAGCGTCGGATCCTCATATTCGGCACGCCCGAGGTCCTGCGACCCTGCCTTAGGCTCCTCGCCTGCCAGTATCCGCCGGCACGAGCCCGGTGCCCAGCCGAGCCGGTTTTCGACCATACCGAGGGTGCTCGGGGAAACGTGCTGGCCGTTCTCGAGCTTTCCAAGCGTCCGCTCGGTCACCCCGGTCGCCTCGGCAAGGGCCCGCCTGTCCCGCATGCCCAGCTCGACCCGGCGCGCGACGACGTAGTCGGCGAGCCGCCGCCAGTCCTCACCGGCCATATGACCGCCCTTCCCCGTGAGCCGATGCTAGACCCGTCATCGGCCACGTGACCATCCTTATCCGAAGAAGTTAGAAGATTCTAGCTCCGCTGCCGGTCGTTAACGGCTGAGATCTGCGTGCCTCTTCCCAGTCCATCTTGTTTATGCTCTTTACTTCCTACTCGTACTGCTCTAAGGTGCCTAAAACATAGGATACTTTCTTGTTTCTTCCTAGACGTACCAGCTGCAGGCCGGAAGCGTCCTCGCGTAGACGAGGAGGGGAGCGCAAGGGCGCTCCGGCCACGCAGCCGGACGTCCGCCCTGCCGGCTAGCTAAGCGGGCTCGGCGCGCCGTACTCGATCCTCAGCACGGCCTGGCCGGCCTGCGTGAGCTTCTGCACCAACATGGGTCGGTATTGGGCTGTCTGGGAGCCGATGAGCGACTGCATCCAGCGCAGGTACACGGCACGTGTCATGTGCGCCGTGCTGTCTTGCATGGCCAGGTCCACCGAGCGCAGCAGGCTGGCCGATCCGCCGCCAGGCGATTGATCGATGAAGTCCACGATGTGCACCGGGTGGATACCGGCCATTTCGGCGAGGAGCAGCGGCAGCAGCGGATCGATATCGCCGCTGCGAAGCTGGGCCCTGGCCGCGGCGGAGACCTCGATCTGGCTGTTGGCCAGCAACTGGGCGTCGGCAGTCTTCCTGGCGCGCAGCGCCGCCTGCTCAACCCTGCGGTACTTCGCCGTGCCGCCGTCAAAGACCAGCTGGATGTCGATCTTCGCGTTCCCTGAGCCGAAGCTCGCGATGGTGACCGGGGCGTAGACGGAGACCAGCCGGCCGCCGAACTGGGCTCGGATGGTCGCCGTGTCCACCACCAGCTCAGAGCCGAGAGGATCCGTCGACATGGGCCCGAGCGTCACCAGCCCAGGGAAGCCCCTGTTGGCCAGCAACTGGCATACCTGGGGATCGCACGACACGACCGCGGCCCTGTCGACCTGCTCCATGATCCAGGTGATGGCCTGCGTTCTAGCCATAGCGTCGGCGGCGAGTTCCTGGTTGACCGGAGTATGGCTGCCGGTTAGCCGCTGCGCCGGCGCGCCGTGCCTGGGAAGGTTGAAGACGACCACGCCGAGGCTGGCGACCAGCAGGACCGCGGCCACAAGCGCGGGCGCCCGCCGACGCCGCCAGATGGGACGGCTCCCGTGCCGCGCCGACCGGGACCCGGGCGCCGGGCGGGAGCCGGACGCCGGCCGACCGCCGATCAGGCCATCGCCGTTGCCCCGCGGCGGCCCGGACGGTGCGGCGAACGCCCGCCGTGAGCCGGCTGCCTCCTCATCCGTGTCCAGAGCGGCGGCCGCCGACGGCATCGGTCCCACGAGCCGCGCTCCGGCGGCCACCAGCTCGCCGAGCACGGCGCGGGCCGGCGGCCTGGCGGCCGGGTCCTTGGCGAGGCAGCGGTAGGCCAGCGAGCCCAGCGGCTCAGGAAGCCTGCCCAGGTTCGGCTCGGAGTGAAGGATGGCGAACGCCGTCGCGGTCAGCGACTCGCCCTTGAAGGGCAGCTCGCCGGTGCCCGCGAACGCCATCGTCACCGCCCACGACCACATGTCGGCCGCCGCGGTCACTCGGGTGCCTGCCAGCTGCTCGGGGGCCATGAACGCCGGGGTTCCCACGGTGACCTGGCCGGAAAGGCCCGTGGTGGTCATCCCGGGCACGGCCGCCAGCCCGAAGTCGATCACGACTGGCCCGTCGGGCCCGAGCAGGACATTGCCCGGCTTGAAGTCGCGATGCACCATCCCGGCGGCATGTACCGCGCCCAGCGCGGTCAGCGTCGCGACCGCGATGCGCTCGAGCGCGGCGCCGCCGCGGGGCCCGTCCTGCTCGACGAGCTCCACCAGCGATGGCCCGTTGACGTATTCGCTGACGATGAACGGCCGCCGTTCGAAGATCCCCGCATCAAGAACTTGCGCGGTGCAGAACCGGGCAACCCGCTGCGCCGCGGCGACCTCCTTCAGGAAGCGGCTACGAACCCGCGGGTCCGTGGTCGGCGGCAGAAGCTTGACCGCCGCCGGACCTCCACCAGGACCCTCGGCCAGGAACACGACGCCCTGCCCGCCTTCCCCCAGGCGGCCGAGCAGCCGGTATCCGCCCACCTCGCGCGGATCCATGTCGCGCAGGGCAAGCATCTCCGGCATTGTGGACCAAGCGGACGCCACTCGGCCATTTTGCCCCCGGCGGCTCCCGCACGCCAGATGATGCTCTTAACCGAGAACATAGGGAATTTCCCTTTGAACGCGCTTCGACCCGGGCATGCTGTTAGGTAAGCTCGCGCGCAATAATTAGTTCCCTTCATTCGGGCGTGTCGTGTCGCCGGGCGGGTCTGCTGGGATGGTGTAGTTCCAGTTGCCGTGAAACTCGTGGCGCTGCAGGTGCCGGGCCTCGAATGCC
>JBOHCG010000243.1:0-10614 GCA_050698735.1 Streptosporangiaceae bacterium
AACTGACGGACATGGGGATGTGCAATGGTGCAGACGACGAGTCCGGTGACCACCGGAGTAGCCCAGATCGGCGGCCCGCACGGCGTTCTCACCGAGGACGAAATCCGCGCGTTCGTGCACGACCAGCTCGCTGCCGCGGACCTGGAAGGGCGCAGCGTGTGCGTGCTGGTGCCGGACGGCAGCCGCAGCTGCCCGATGCCGCTGCTGGCCTCGGCGATCCACCAGGTGCTGCACGGGCGCGTCAGCCGCCTCACAGTACTCGTTGCGCTCGGCACGCACGCCGCGATGAGCGAGCAGGCGCTGGCCGCGCATCTCGGTTACCAGGCCGGCGCCCTGGCCGCCCGCTATCCGTCGATGACCGTGCTGAATCACGCCTGGTGGGACCCTTCCGCTTTCGCCGAGGTCGGGACCATCAGCGCCGGGCGGATCGCCGAGTTGTCCGACGGCATGCTGCACCACACCGCCCACGTGCGGGTCAACCGCGCTGTGGTCGAGCACGACGTCACGCTCATCCTCGGCCCGGTGTTCCCGCACGAGGTGGTGGGCTTCTCCGGCGGCAACAAGTACCTCTTCCCCGGTGTCTCAGGCCGCGAGCTGATCGACCTGTCGCACTGGCTGGGCGCGCTGATCACCAGCGCGACGATCATCGGGACCCGCGGGATCACCCCGGTCCGCGCGCTCATCGACGAGGCCGCCTCGATGGTCCCCGGCCGGCGGCTGGCGCTGTGCCTGGTGACCAAGCCCCGCACGCAGGACCTGCACGCCATGACGTTCGCCGATCCGTCAGCGGCCTGGGCGGCGGCGGCGGAGGTGTCGGCCCAGACGCACATCCGCTATCTCGACGCCCCGGTGCGCCGGGTCCTGTCGCTGATCCCGGCCAGGTACGACGACATGTGGACCGGCGCCAAGGGCTTCTACAAGGTGGAGCCGGTCGTGGCCGACGGCGGCCAGGTCGTGCTGTACGCCCCGCACATCCGCGAGGTCGCCACGACCCACCCGGCGATCGAGCAGATCGGCTACCACTGCCGGGACTACTACGTCAAGCAGTGGGACCGCTTCAAGGACTTTTACTGGGGCGACCTGGCCCACTCCACGCACCTGCGCGGCGCCGGAACCTGGGACCAGGCCAACGGCGAACGCGACCGGGTCACGGTCACCCTGGCCACCGGCATCCCCGAGGACGTCACCCGGTCGATCAACCTCGACTACCTCGACCCGGCCCAGGTCGACCCCGCCGTATGGGCGAAAGACCCGGGCACCCTCGTCGTGCCCGACGCCGGCGAGGACCTATACCGCCTGCGAGAGCCAGGCCAGCGTTAACGTCACGTGACTATTCTCCCTCAGCTCAGCACCAAACCGGGGGGCCGCCACGCGAAAGATACCAGCCACCCAGCCACCTAGTGCGCGTATGGGGCGAACGGCGCCAGGTGCTTGGTAAAGTGGCCGGCGAGGATCTGGTAGAGCTCGTCCTCGTGGTCGTTCCAGACCCGGTAGAGCCGCGGTCCGAACTCGTCGAGGACGGCGCCATAGCTCACGTGCAGCACCTGCCGCGAGTCCACCTCGTCCAGCAGCCGGGCCAGCTCCTCGTCGCTGGGGCCGGCCGGGATCCTGCTGAGGTCGCAGGAGAGGGAGTAGCTCTTCCGGTTGGTCTCGAAGCTCTCCAGCGCCAAGGTGAGGACCCGGCGCATCAGGTCGGGGTCGTGACGGGCGATTACCCGCAGGGCCTCGGCCCAGCTGGTGCCGGCGGTCTTCAGGTGCACCATGCCCTGCGTCGCCTCCGCGATCAGCGGATAGGTCGAGTACTTGTCGGAACCGGAGTGCAGGGACAGCTTGTACGGCCCCAGCGCCCGGGCGATCGCGGCGTGGATCTCGAAATCACGGCGGAGCTTGTCGAGATCGCCAATGTACTCCACGCCCTTCTCGAACCGGCCCACGAAGCGCGGCGCGAACGAGACGAAGTCCATTCCCAGCCGCTTCAACTCGCTGACCACCACGACGTGCTCGGCGGGCTTGGTGGGGTAGTCGGTCTCGTCGACGGCGAACTCGACCTCGCAGTCGATTCCCTTCTCCATCAGCCTCCGGTACATGGCCATGGCGTGCGCCAGCGAGGGCCCGTACTTGGCCATCGCCCGCAGGATCGACTCCTCGTCCAGCTCGAGGGCCTCGTGTTCAAGTTCGATCCGGTGCCCGCTATAGGTCTTGGTGAAGGTGGCGAGGTCGGAGCCCAGACCAGGCCAGTCCAGGGCCTCGACCTTGCGCCGGACGGTCGCCGCGTCGGCGTGCTCGGCCTCCGGGTCCACTTCGGCCTTGGGGTCCAGGGTGTAGAACACGAGTCCGGCGGCGGCCGTGTCGTCGATGTCCTGCAGGCGCTCCAGGTGGTCGGCGTCTGCGCCCACGGCCTGGGTCCAGCCGGCCTGGAACGCACCCCAGGTGGCGTCGTCGAGCACGTTGCGGGGCGTCCGGTGGCAACGACCCATCTCCCGGATCGACTGCTGGGCGAACGCTGGCCGGATCCCGGCGCCGACAGCCTGCAGCGCCCGGACGTGACCCGGGGTGGCCAGTCCGAGCCGGTCACCGAAGCCGGCGGAGGTGTGCAGCCCGAACCGGGACGGGGTCAGCCAGGGCAGCGCCGACCGGAGGGCGGCGGCGTTCTCGGCGCTGGTCTCCGCCACCAGCCGGACGCGCCGGTCCCGCCGCTCGACCGAGCCTGCAAACCCTGCGAAGGCTGTCTCGTCGTCGGCCACCGCGACCAGCCGCTTGCTCCCGTCGCCGGCGCGCTCCAGCCAGTAGGTCGTGCCTCGGTACCTCACCTGCGACTGAGGGTAGGCGCCGTCGCCCAGCGAAGCGGCGGCCGAGGCGTCGAGGGCGTCAGGCCGATCGGTCATGGCGCCATCTTTCTCTGGTTCGGGCCGCAGGTCGTGGCTCATGTGCGGGCCTGCGAAATGACCGGATGAATGTCGGTGCTGTCCATTAGCGTCTCCTAAGTCCACAGGTGATGGCGGCAGGACATGCCCCCTGCTCGATCTCCACGGCGAGCCGGGCTGCTGTGTTCCCCGCGAGGGAGGCCAGGATCCCGCGGGGCACGCCTTCAGGGCCTCGCCCGTCCGTCGAGTTGGCCATGTCCGGGCCGGATGTCATAGCGCGCGGGCGTCGGGTCGACCTCGGTGGCCTCCTCGTTGCTGCTGATGGCCGCCAGTTGGTCCGCGTCGTGCAGCTCCGTGAGGATCTGGGCCTAGCGGGCGTCGGTGAGCGGGTAGAGGAAGATCAGGATCGCGGCGGCGATGAAGAAGGCGACGCACGGGTAGAGCCTCTGCAGGGCTTTGATCCCCGAGTAGGGTCCCAGGGGTCTGCTCGGCGTGGCCGCATACCCGATGAGGGTGAGGCCGAACCCGGCGAGCCCGCCCGCGCCGCATCCGCGCGGTGAAAAGCGCGCGCTCGTACTCCGCCACTGCCCTGCGGATCTGCAGCAGCTGGGCGGCGGCGATGCGGCCGACGTGGCGCCGGGTGACCCCCGCGGCGGTCAGTGCCAGGATGTCGCCGGCCCGCATGTCGACCCAGCGCAAGCCGCTTACCCGGGCGACCACGCCGGCCCCTCCCCGTGGTAGGCGACTGGGTCGGTCAGCTGATCGGCCCGCATGTCAGCGATGGTACAGGCGTGCCGCTACCCGATCGCCGGAGCGATGACCGCGTCGTAGAGGGCCTGGTAGGCCAGCGCCCGGTGAGCGTAGTAGGCGGAGGCGCCGGCGACCGGCCGGCGGACCGGGCCGACCGACGGCGCTGCCCGGGGGACGTCGGGCGCGATAACGTCGAGAGCCATGATCGCGGTGCCGCGCAGGGTTGTCCGCTTGCCGATCACAGGGGTGACCGGCACGCCGAGAACGTCGGCGAGAAGCTGCAGCAGGCTGGGCAGGTCCTGGGTGATCCTTCCGCTGGCCAGGACGTGCCTCGGGGGCCCGGCCGCGCTGGACAGCTGGCCGGCGATCCGGGCATAGCTGATGGCCACGCCCTCCATGGCGCCCCGGGCCAGCATCGCGGCGGTTGTGGCGGCCGACACGCCAGTGAACGTCGCACGCGCCGAGGCGGCCCATCCGGTGCTGCGCTCGCCGGAAAGATACGGCAGCACCAGCGGTGCCGCCGGATCCGGCGCAGCGGAAAGGTCAAGGTGATCTGGCAGGCGCAGGGTCTGGCTCAGCCAGCTGACCGCCCGGCCGACATCGTTGATGGCACCGCCGAGCAGCGACCGGTTGCGGTCGACGCGGTAGCACCAAAGACCCGACGGCACCACCGCCGGAATGTGGCGCAGGAGCACCCGGATGGCGCCGCTGGTGGCGGCGGCCAGCGCCTGAGCCTGTTCGTCGGTAGCACCAGCGCCGATGTTGCCTGCGATGCCGTCGGCCACCACGGGAAGCCACACACTGCTTGCCAGCGCCGGCCAGCGCGAACCGATCACCGATCCGGTGTCGTCGAAGGGCTCGGTGGGGTCGCGGATATCGGATAGCTGGCCGGCCCGCAGCCCGGCCGCTGCGATCAGCTCGTCGTCCCAGCGGCCGGTGCGGCGGTCAAGCAGGCCCGTCCAGGCGGCGATGGAGGTACCGGCGGCGGTGGTGCCGAGCAGCCGCAGGTAAACGTACTCGCCGACAGACATCCAGCGCGCCGCGGCAGCGAAGGCGCCGGGTTGTGTCGCCTGCAGCCAGCGCAGCCGCGGGGCCAGGTAACTGCCATGCAGGCGGCAGCCGGTGCGTTGTTGGATCGCCGGCTCGTCCAGTTCCCCGCGCAGCATCACGACCTGCTCAGCGCAGCGGGAGTCGGCATAGGTGTAGCACGGGGTCGCCGCGCTGCCGTCGGGTCTGACCCCGACCAGAGACGAGGCAAAGGTGTCGAGCGCGACCGCGGCGATGCGCCCGGCGCGCCAGCGCCCGGCGAGCTGGCCGATCACCTGCGCTACTTCCTCGACGACCGCGTCCGGATCGATCTGGGAGGTGCCGTCGGCGGCCGTGGCGAACTGGTGCGGCACTTTGCATCTGCCGCCCTCGACCGGGTGTCCCGCGGCGTCGTACACATCGCCGCGGGTAGCGGTGGAGCCGACGTCGACGGCCAGCACCAGCGGGTCGACCGCAGCCGCCCGGGACACCCTGATCATCCGGCACCGGCCGGCCCGGATACCTTCCCCGGCCCCGGGCTCGGTGCGATGGTGTTCACGACACGCGGGGCGGTGGAGGCGCGGACCACCAGCTTGACCGGCAGCACCGCCGGCTGGTCCGACCGGGAACGCGCACCACCGATCAGCGCGATCAGGTTCGTCACGGCCGTAGCGCCCATCATGCGCAGCGGAGCGGCCACGGTCGTCAACGCCGGGGTTACCAGCCCGGAGGCGAAGATGTCGTCAAATCCGATCACGCTCACTTCGTCCGGGATGCGCACGGTCATGAGCTCAGCTGCAGCGGGCGACCGGTGCGGGACGACTCGTACACGGCCAGGACGATCTCGAGCGCGTCCCGGGCACTCTGGCCGCTGACCGCGGGCTCACGCCCGGCCTCGACCGCGTCGAGCAGGTCGGCGAGCTGGGCTGCGTGGCTGGCAATGTCCTGGGCGGTCGGGTCCGCGGCCGCCGATCGGTCCGCATCCGCGGCAGCGGCCGGTGCCGTCGGGTCAGTGTCCGCAGCGAGGGAACAGCGGACGATCCGGCCTTCCTCGACGATAACCGTGCCCTGGGTCCCGGTGACCTCCAGGCGCTGCGGAGAGCCGGGGAAGGCCGCGGTGCTGGACAGGATGGTGCCGAGGGCACCCGAGGCGAACGTGACGATCGCGAGCGAGGTGTCCTCGACCTCGATCTGGTGCGCCTGCGTGGCGCACACCGCGGCGACCTCGGCAGGCGGGCCCAGGCACCAGCGGAGCAGGTCGACGTAGTGGACGCCCTGGTTCATCAGCGACCCGCCGTCCATCGCGTAGGTGCCGCGCCACGCGGAGCTGTCGTAGTACGCCTGGGTGCGGTACCACTTCGTGCTGGCCTCCCCGAGCACCAGCCGGCCGAGGGAGCCGTCGTCGAGCAGGCGCTTCAGCTCGACCAGGCCCGGCTCGAAGCGGTGCTGGGAGATCACGGTCAGCGCCACTCCGGCCGTACGCGCCGCGTCGATGAGCCGGTCAGCGGCGTCCAGGCTGACGTCGATCGGCTTCTCCACGACCAGGTGCTTGCCCGCCCTGGCGGCCTGGACTCCAATGACCGCGTGCAGGCCGCTCGGCACGCACACGCACACCACCTCGACATCGCGGCGGGCCAGCAGTGCCGTGAGGTCGGGCTCGGCCAGGCAGCCGCGCGCGGCGGCGAAGGCCGCGGCGGCGCCGACGGCTCTGCCGGTGACCGCCACCAGCCGGGCGTCCGGCAGCGTGGCGATGGCGTCGGCGTGAATCGTCGCGATCACCCCGGTGCCGACGATCCCGAAGCCGCGGTTCACAGGTGTACTCATGGCTCCTTTGAGACTAGCTGAGCTAGTTCGAGTCGGCACGCCGTCGCCCGCGCCGCCCGGCGATGCGCCGGGCTCCCGGCGGCCCGGATCCGCGTCGAGGTATCACGACCTCAAGCCTGTGGCTCCGGATCTCGGTGGTTCGAACGTATACCCACCTCCGCGTCATCCTCACCGCTGCGCCGGGAGGAACCGCTCACCCAGGCGGTAAGCACTGGTGCGGTGCGGGCGCCGCCGGTACCGTCGGGCTGTGGCCTTCGATCCCGACCTGCTCGCACCGCTTCGCGGCGACCCTGCCACGGTCGGGATCTTCAGCGACTTCGACGGGACGCTGTCGCCCATCGTCGCAGACCCTGAGCTGGCCGAACCGTTGCCGGGGATCTTCCCGCTGCTCGAAGAACTCGCCCGCCGCTACCGGGTCGTGGCGGTCGTCTCGGGCCGCCCGGTCGACTTTCTCGCCGCGCGCCTGCCCGCGTCGATCCTGCTGGCCGGGCTGTATGGCCTGGAAGTGCGGCACCGTGGCGAACTCCAGACCAATCCCGAGGCCGAGCGCTGGCGCTCGGTTGCCAGCGCCGCGGCCGCGCGCATTCGCGCGGCGGCACCATCTGGTGTGGTGGTCGAGCCGAAGGGCCTCTCAGTCACCTGCCACTACCGTGCCAACCCTGCGCTCGAGCCGCAGGTGACAGCCTTGGCCCGGGAGGTGGCAGCGGCGACAGGACTGGTTGCGCGCCCTGGCCGTAAGTCCGTGGAACTGCTTCCCCCGATCCGGGCGGATAAGGGCACGGTCATCCGGAACTGGGCAGCCTCCCTTCGTGCTGCCTGCTATCTCGGAGACGACCTCGGCGACCTGGCTGCGTTCGCTGCGCTCGACCAACTGGCCGGCCGGGGGATCGCGGTAGCCCGGATCGCGGTGCGCAGCGATGAGGCGCCCGCCGAGCTACTGCAGGCCGCGGACATTATCCTCGACGCCCCTGAGGGCGCCGCCGAGCTGTTGCAGACGCTGCTGTAGCCGTCGGGAGGGAGCGATGCGTACTCCGCGACTCCGGCAACCTGTCCGCGGCGACTTGGACCCTCGCGGGGATGTAGAGCGCGGGTATGAGGCAGAATGGTCCCCTAGTGCGCAAAACGCTGCTGAGGGTGACTAAAATGACCAGCCCGGTGGATCGGTGCCTTACTGGCGAGCTTTCGGCGGCCGCCGGAGAGGTAGCGTCCCTGCTCAAAGCGGCAGCCCCGCTCGGCGTCGCGTTCTCCGGGGGAGTCGACTCCTCGGTCCTGCTTGCCCTGGCCGTAAGAACACTCGGGGCGGACCATGTCGTGGCCATCCTTGGCGTCTCGCCCAGTCTCGGATCGGATGAACGCCTCGCGGCACACCAGGTCGCCGCGTTCATCGGCGCCCGGCTCATCGAGGTGCAGACTAGGGAAGAGGACAACCCGGATTACCGGGCCAACGGACCCGATCGCTGCTTCCACTGCAAAAACGAGCTGTTCACCCGGATAGCAGACGAAGTGGCCGGAACCTACAGCCTGAAGGCCGTGGCCTACGGCGAGAATGCCGACGACGCGATGCGTCCCGACCGGCCCGGCTCCCGCGCCGCAACCAGCCACAAGGTGCTGCGGCCCCTGGCCGAGGCGGGGATCGGCAAGGCCACGGTGCGTGCCATCGCCAGGGCTCTGCAGCTGCCCAGCGCCGACAAGCCGGCCGCCCCGTGCCTGGCGTCCCGCATCCCTCACTTCCAGGAAGTTTCCGCGGCCAAGCTCGGTCAGATCGAGGCGGCCGAGAAGGCTCTGCGGGCCCTGGGATTCACCGAACTGCGCGTCCGTCACCACGGCGACGTGGCGCGCATCGAGCTCCCCGCCGGCGACCTCGCGCGGGCGGTCTCCGCCCCGCTGCGGGAGCAGATCCACGCGGCCGTAACGGCCGCCGGCTTCCAGTTCGTCGCCGTCGATGTGCGCGGGATCCAGTCGGGCGCGTTCACCCTGACCGTGCTGCGGTCACATGACTGAGCACTGGCGACCCGACGAGGCCATGGCCGCATTCATCGAGCTGGACCATGACCGGGTGCGCCGCCGCGGGTACCCCGAGGCGGTGTACTGCGAGGGCAAGACGCCCGCGCAGGTGACCGCGGTCGCTCGTGCCATCAAAGCGTCCGGCACGCCGACCCTGTTTACCCGGGCGGGTCCCGCGCATGCCAAGGGGATCCTGCTGATGCTGCCGGAGGCTCGCTACGACGAAGACGCGCGCGTGCTCGCATGGCCACCCGAGCCGCCGGCGCCGTGCGGCGGCGGGGTCCTCGTGGTCGCCGCCGGCACATCCGACCTCGGCGTCGCCCGCGAAGCGCAGCTGACCGCCCAGTACCTCGGCCGGGCCGCCGATCTCATCGTCGACGTCGGCATCGCCGGGCTGCAACGCATCCTGGCCCGGCTCGATCAGCTGAGGTCAGCCCGTGTCATCGTCGTGGTCGCGGGGATGGACGGCGCTCTGCCCGGCTTGGTCGCCGGGCTGGTCTCCGCGCCGGTGATCGCGGTGCCGACATCGGTTGGCTACGGCGCAGCCCTGCACGGCCTGGCCGCTCTGCTGACTATGCTCAACTCATGCGCCCCCGGCGTAGCCGTGGTCAACATCGACAACGGTTACGGTGCCGGGCACCTTGCCGCCCAGATCGCAGCGCCGGCCTAGCCGAACTCGAGGCGGAAACCGGACGACGGGGCGGCCGCCATCGCCGGGCACCTGCCGCCGGGATCGCGGTGCCGGCCGGGCTACGTCCCAGGGACTCGGCTGCCCGGCACGAGACCCGCGCGCTGCGCAGCCGCGATGGCCTCCTCGAGCACCCGCCGGACCGGAATGGAGCGCGCCGCGGCGATCCCCGCGGCATCGTCGAACTCCGGTGTCGCATGGACGACCTCACCGCCACGGTGAGCCACCTTGATCCGGACCCGGTCACCCGCGACCGGCACCGGTATCCACGTCCGGCCAAGCGCGACCCTGCTGACGGCGACTTCACGCACCCCGATCGTGCTAGTCAGCTCGAAGATCAGCCCCCTTAGGACGTCGCGGTTGTCAACCGAGGTGAGCACGGCCAGCGTGTGAGCGGGCCGTCCCTTCTTCATCACGATCGGGACCAGCCACGCATCAGCGGCGCCAGCACCCAGCAACGAAGCCAGCACTGTGGGCCACAGCCGCGGGTCCATGTCATCGACATTGGTCTCCAGCACCGACATGACCTGCGAGCCATCCGGTTCCGCGGGAAGATCAGCGCGATCGCCCAGGACGACGCGGACGACGTTCGGATGCCCCGGGACATCCCTGGTGCCCGCCCCCACGCCGACCCCGTGCACCGACATGGCAGGCAGGTGGCAGGACTCGCCGGACAAGGCGGTAAGCAGCGCCATACCGGTCGGAGTAGCCAATTCCCCCTCGCCGCCAGAGAGCACTTGCCAGCCCGACGACAGCTCCAGCACCGCCGGCACAGGCACTGGCAGCTCACCATGAGCACTCCTCACCCGGCCAGAGCCCAGCGCAACGGCGCTGCACGACATCGAGGCCACCCCCAGCCAGTCAAGGGCCGCGCAGACACCAACCACGTCCGCGATCGAGTCCCAGCCTCCGGCCTCGTGGAACTGCACGTCACTGGCTTGAATCCCATGCACCCGCGCCTCGGCCTCGGCCAGCCGCAGGAACACGCCCTGAGCCCGGTCCCGCACCCGCCCGCTGAGATCAGCATGCTCGAGCAAGGCCCGGATCTCACGCCAGCTGCGATGCGCCTGCTCCTCTGGCACCGGCCTGACATCCACCTTAGTGGCGCGCAACCCGCCACGCCGGACCTGGGCAGAGGTCATCTCGACCGGCTCCGGCGCCACGGCGTTGACGGCAGCCAGCACGGTACCCAGAGGAGCGCCGGCATCGACCAATGCGGCGAGCAACATATCGCCTGCCACCCCCGCCGTCGCGTCCACCCAGGCGTGCCTGCCCACATTGGCCGACGTCACGGCACAACCCTAGGCGCCTGTCCGGGCATTCCGGTCACGCGACCCGGCCGACGGCGACGGCTGTCAGGTCGCCGAGGCTGCTCAGCAGCAGCGCGGCGCGCGCGAGAGCGCCAGCCGGCGCGAGGTACGAAGACAAGAACTGACGCCCGCCCGCGTGGCACCAGCC
>JBOHCG010000244.1:0-10585 GCA_050698735.1 Streptosporangiaceae bacterium
TCATCATCGCCCTGAACTGCTTCGACGGTGCCCGGATCTACGAGATCGAGGACGTCCGGGCGGCTCTGGACCTGGAGCCTGAGATGCCCATCGTGCTGTGCGACGCGCGCAGCAGGGAGTCCGCCAAGCAGGTGCTGATCGCCCTGGTCGAGCACGTCCTGCAGTCCGCGCCCGAGCAGCCCGTGTCAGGTATCGCCTAGTAAGAGATCACGCCGTAGGAGATCACGCCGTAGGAGATCACGCCGTCAGGGATCACGCAGTACGGCCCAGACCGCCTTGCCGTGCCCGGCGATCGGGCTCCATCCCCACACGTGGCTGAGCGCGCCGACGATCTGCAGGCCCCGCCCGCTCTCCCCGGCCCAGTCCGGCCGCCGTGGTATCGGCGTCTCGTTGCCGGGATCGACGACGGCGAGCATGACCTCGCCGGCCCGCCTGAGCATGCACAGCCGCAGCACGGTCATGGCCGGGGCCTGATGGTTCCGGGCCTGGACGCCCCGGGTGCCGTGCAGGACGGCGTTAACCACTAGCTCGTCGACGATCATCTCGGCGTCGTCGGCCAGTGCCTCAAGGCCCCAGCAGGTCAGAAGTTCCCTGACGAACTGCCGGGCCGTCCTGGCCTCCTCCGGCCGGGCGCTCAGCGCACGGGTGGTGACCGCCGGGGTCTCCCACCACGCGGACGGCACCGGCAGCAGCCGCGGCATACCGTCAGCCACCGGAGGCAAGCAAAGACCGACGTCCTCGTCGTCATCCCCGCTACCGGTAGCGACACTGAGATGCGCCAACGCAACAGCTTCCTGCATGTAAGGGGAGCGAAATCTGTCGCACCCGTCACGGTGTTAACTGCGTGCCTAGGGACATGCTGCCTGATATATTATGCGAATGCAAGACCGGATGCACGTTCATTCGCTTTGTGCACAGGTCTCCGCGCAGGCGCACGGGGGCATAAGACAGGCGAGACGACATCAGGCACTTGATCACCATTCGTTTATTAGTGAGATACAGCGAGTGAACTTCTCGGGCTTGGGCACGTGAAACCTGTCAGAAGGGACAGAGATGCTCAAAACGTACAATGGCATACCCGCTGCGGAACTCGGGGACGTCACCTGGCGCAAGAGCCAGCACAGCAACCCGAACGGGGCATGCGTGGAACTGGCCGCGCTGCCGACCGGCGAGATCGCCGTGCGCAACTCGCGGTTCCCGGTTGGCCCCGTCCTGGTCTACACTCAGGCGGAGATCACAGCATTTCTGGCAGGTGCCAAAGACGGTGAGTTTGACCAGGTACTTGCCGAACTGCACTATCTGACCCACAAGTAACATAGCCACCGGCCGTCGCGCGGCGGCCCGGCAGTGACAACCAGGCCAACGAGACCCTTGCAGCTTGCAGAAACACGGAGGGATCAAGACATCTACGGAATTGTCACATCCCCCCCTTTTGTAAGCATGAGATCACGTGGGAGACTGGTCCACACCCCGCCAAGATCCGGGGGTCACGATGCGAGGAGCGCCGATGGTCTCATCTGAAGACTCGGCATGGGATGTCCCACCCAGCATTTTCGGCACGCGCGCGGGCGGACCGACCGTCCAGCGTCTCGTGCTCGGCAGGCAACTGCACCGGCTGCGCGAATCGCGGGGAATCAGCGCCGAGCAGGCAGCGGAGAGAATCCGGGGCTCCCACTCCAAGATCAGCCGGATGGAACACGGCCGGGTCGGCTTCAAGGAGCGCGACGTGGCCGACCTGCTCACCCTCTACGGCGTCACCGACGGCGAGGAGCGGGCCGCGCTGCTGAACCTGGCCAGGGAGGCGAACACGCCCGGCTGGTGGCACGCCTACTCGGACATCCTGCCGACCTGGCTTGAGCCTTACGTCGGCCTGGAGGCAGCCGCCTCCGTAGTGCGAACCTACGAGGTCCAGTTCGTCCCGGGGCTGCTGCAGACCGAAGGGTACGCGCGTGCGCTGATCAGGCAGGGCGCGGCGTCCAACGAGGGCGAGATCAACCGCCGCGCCGAGCTGAGGGTCAGCCGCCAGGAGGTCCTGGGCGGCCCGAACCCGCCGCAGTTGTGGGCCGTCGTGGACGAGGGCGCGCTGCGCCGTCCGGTCGGCGGCCGTGAGGTCGCCCGCGACCAGCTGCAGCACCTGATCGAGATGGCCGATCACCCCGCGGTGACGCTGCAGATCCTGCCGTTCAACGCAGGCCCGCATTCGGCCATGGGCGGACCGTTCACGATCCTCCGCTTCGCCGAGCCCGACCTGCACGACGTGGTGTACATCGAGCAGCTGACCAGCGCCCTCTACCTGGACAAGGCGACCGAGGTAGACAGCTACCTCGAGGTCATGGAGCAGCTCTGCCTGCAGGCAGAGCCCGCGGGCAACACCACCAAGGTCCTCGCCCAGATCCTCAAGGAGACCTGACCGGGATTGTCCCGGCCGGTAAGTCTGAGTGGTCCTCGGGCTTCTCGAATCCGCCTTGAGAGTGCCGTGGAGCGCGCCTTATGAGTGCCGGCGCCCGACGAAGGCCAACCGGCACCCTCGGGGCTCATGGGATTCTTGCGCTCAGGCGGTGTTCAGGATCTGGAAGGACTCGGCCAGGTGGCCGTCGGGGAGGCCGGCCAGGGTGGCTGACCGGGTGAGCCGCTCCCTGATCCGTTCCGCCCGCGTCGCCGTCGGTCACCACGCAGTAGGTGACCGCGATCCCCGCGTCGGTCCACCGCGCGATCGTCCCAGCGGCGCCGAAGTCGACGTCATCGGGATGCGCGACGATGGCCAGGATCCTGGCGACCTGCGCGTCGTCGAGAACGTCCGCCATTACTCGTCGGGGACGAGGGTCGGCGTGGACCTGGTGAGCGTCCTTCCCTTGAAGTAGGCCGGCTGGCTGAACCGCAGGAAGAGCCAGAAGATGAACCCGACAAGCGAGGCCAGGAAGACGATCACGAACACGCCGCCGATCTGCCAGTGCAGGCCGGGAACCGTGTACGTGGTGTAGCTGTTCCCGGTGGCCACGTCGTAGTCCTCCCACATGCTCCAGCCGCCGAGGAAGTACATGATCAGCCCGCCGAGCAGCGGGATGATGCCGCGCATCCAGAAGTTCCTTGCGCTGCTCAGCAGGGTCTTGCGGTAGTACCAGAAGGACGCGAAACCGGTCAGGCCGTAGTAGAGCGCGATGAAGACACCGCAGGACGTCACCGCGTCGGCGATGACGTTGCCGCCCGACACGTAGTTCATCCCCGCGTACAGCACGATCGAGATCCCGCCCATGGCCAGCGTCGACACCGTCGGGGTCAGGTGCCTCGGGTGCATCTTGGCGAAGGACTTGGGCAGCGCCCCGTAGGTTGCCATCGACAGCGTGGTCCGCGCCGTGGGCAAGATCGTGGTCTGCGTCGACGCGGCGGCCGAGGACAGCACCATCAGCAGCAGCAGGTGGCTGAACACCGACCCCACCGTGCCGCTGCCGAAGACCGCGGTGCCGAGGACCGAGATCACGTCGCTTGCGTGCGCGGGATTCAGCAGGCCGATGCCCTTGGCCCCGATGCCGGAGAACGACTGCGCCGCGAAGATGACGATCGCGTAGGTGACGAGCAGGATGACGGTCGACAGTATGGCCGCACGGCCGGGGGTCTTGCCCGGGTCCTTGGTTTCCTCGTTCACCGACAGCGCGGTGTCCCAGCCCCAGTAGATGAACACCATGAGGATCAGGCCGCTGGCGAACGCGTTGAAGCTCGACACATTGAACGGGTTCAGCCAGCCGATGCTCGGGTGCAGCGAGACGGCCGGGTGGTGCCCGGTGCCGACCCTGGTCAGCGCCACGACGGAGAACACGAGCAGCATGCCGACCTCGATGGACAGCAGTGCCTTCTGGAAGTTGGCCGATACCTCGATGCCGCGGTAGCAGATGTAGGTCATCGCCACGATCCACAGCACCCCGACAAGCAGCACCCAGCTGCTGGCCGGGTTGCTGCCGATGCCGTCCGCGTTGAACAGCAGGAAGATGTACTGGCCTGCCACCTGGGCCAGGCTCGCCATCACCAGGACGTCGGCGACCACGATCCCCCAGCCGCCCGCCCAGCCCAGGCGGGGGTTGAACGCCCGGGTCGCCCAGGTGAACGTGGTGCCGCAGTCGGGATCCGCCTTGTTCATCTCGTTGTAGCCGACCGAGCAGAACAGCATCGGCACGAACGCCAGCACCGCGATGGCCGGGGCGTCCAGCCCGACGGCGGCGACGATGAACGCCAGGGTGGCCGCCAGGCTATAGGCGGGCGCAACCGACGCGGTGGCGATGACCGTGCTCGAGATCAGGCCCAGTGCGCCTGTTTTCAGGCCCTTGTCCTGTATCCGTTCTGTCGGCTCGACCTCTGAAGCGGTCGCCATGTCCGTCCTCCTGGCTTCGGCCCGGCACCCGCCGGGCCGGCCCGCGGACCGGCGGATCGGCCGGACCCGGTGCCACGGTTGGAGCGCCGGGGAGGCGACGACACCAACGCCCCTGACGCTACGGTTCTAGCACAAATCAAGCAGTTCGACAACGATATCCGTTGTAACAGCAAAATAAAACCACTGGTCTCATATTTCAGGCGCCGATTCGGAGTCTATGATCGGCACCATGCGCGTACTCCTCGTGGGCGCGGGCGGGGTCGGCACCGCGATCGCCAGGATCGCCGCCCGCCGCCCGTTCGCCGAGCTGGTAATCGCCGACTACGACCTGGCCAGGGCGCAGCGCGCCGCGGCGGCGCGGGACGGGTACGAGGCGGTGCGGCTGGACGCGCGCGACGAGCAGGCGACCGGCGAGCTGCTCACCCAGCACGGCTGCGACGTTCTCATGAACGCCACCGATCCCCGCTTCGTGATGCCGCTGTTCCGCGCCGCGCTGCGGGCCGGCACGCATTACCTGGACATGGCCATGTCGCTGTCACACCCGAATCCGCAGGCCCCGTATCGCGAGACCGGCGTCAAGCTGGGCGATGACCAGTTCGCGCTGGCCGCCGAGTGGGAAGCGTCAGGGAAGCTCGCGCTGGTCGGCATCGGCGTGGAACCGGGCCTTTCCGACGTGTTCGCGCGGTACGCCGCCGACGAGCTGTTCGCCGAGATCGACGAGCTCGGCGTCCGGGACGGCGCGAACCTCGAGGTCGCCGGGTACGACTTCGCCCCCACCTTTTCCATCTGGACCACGATCGAGGAGTGCCTGAACCCGCCCGTGATCTGGGAGCGCGGCCGGGGCTGGTTCACCACCGAGCCGTTCAGCGAGCCTGAGATCTTCACGTTCCCGGCCGGCATCGGCCCGGTGGAGTGCGTGAACGTGGAGCACGAAGAGGTGCTGCTGATGCCGCGCTGGGTCCAGGCGCGGCGGGTCACGTTCAAGTACGGCCTCGGCGCCGAGTTCATCGGCGTGCTGCGCACCCTGCACGAGCTCGGCCTGGATAGCACAGACCCGGTACAGGTCGGCGGGGCCAGCGTGTCTCCGCGCGACGTCGTCGCCGCCTGCCTGCCGGACCCGGCCACGCTCGGGGACAAGATGAGCGGCCTGACCTGCGCTGGTACCTGGGTGACAGGCACCGGTCCCGACGGCGCGCCGCGCGAGGCGTACCTGTACCACGTGGTCGACAACGCCTGGTCGATGGCCGAGTACGGCTCGCAGGCGGTGGTATGGCAGACCGCGGTCAACCCGGTCGTCGCGCTCGAGCTGATCGAGGCCGGCGCCTGGGGCGGAACGGGGGTGCTCGGCCCGGAGGCGCTGCCCCCGCGGCCGTTCCTCGACCTGCTGACCGACTACGGCTCGCCGTGGGCCTGCGAGGAACGCACGCCCGCGCCGTAGCAACGGCCAGGGCTCGCGGCAACAGCCCGCGAGCGGCCCCCGGGCGACCCGCGGGCGGCCGTCTGCGGCAAAATTTTTTACCGAATTAGCGCCCCGCTAAGCCCGCTAGTCACATTGTTCCAACACTGGTAGCGAGCGGTGAGGTGGAGCCGGTCTGCGTTCGGATCGTGCGTCACACCAGCGGCGCCACGGCCGGCGGGTCTGGTACCCGGTCCGGCTCCGTCCTAGGTTGGGCTCCAGGCATATCTGCCCAGGTCCAGGAGGGCGCATGACCAAGGTCAGCATGACCATTGACGGGGTGCGGTACGACGACGACGTCGAGCCGCGCCTGTTGCTCGTTCATTATCTGCGCGAGGTGGCCGGGCGTACCGGCACCCCCGTCGGCTGTGATACCTCGAACTGCGGTGCCTGCACGGTCTTGCTGAACGGGCTGTCCGCGAAGAGCTGCTCGGTGCTCGCGGTGCAGGCCGACGGCGCCGAGATCACCACCATCCAGGGGCTCGCGAACGGCGAGTGGCATCCGCTGCAGCGGGCCTTCCACGAAGAGCACGCGCTGCAGTGCGGCTACTGCACGCCCGGCATGATCTTGGCCGCGGCCGACCTGCTGCGGGACAACCCGAACCCGACCGAGCAAGAGGTCCGCGAGGGCCTCGAGGGCAACCTATGCCGCTGCACCGGGTACCAGAACATCGTCCGCGCGGTCATGCGAGCCGCTAGCCAGGGGGTGGCGTCATGACCGTCACCACCGAGATCGGCAAGGCGCGGGCGCGCAAGGAAGACGCCCGACTGGTGACCGGGCAGACGAACTGGACCGACAACATCCAGCTGCCCGGGCTCGTGCACGTCGCCTTCCTGCGCAGCCCGCTGGCACACGCGCGGGTCACGTCGGTGAACGTCTCCGCCGCCCGCGGCGCGCCCGGCGTCATCGCCGCGTTCGCCGGCGCGGACTTCGCCGCCGAGCAGGGCAGCCTGCCCTGCGCCTGGCCGGTGACGCCGGACATCGTCATGCCGGCCCACGCGCCGATGGCGGTAGACGAGGTCCGCTACGCGGGCGAGATCGTGGCCTGCGTGGTCGCGCGCGACCGGTACGCCGCCGCGGACGCCCTCGAGCTGATCGACGTCGACTACGAGCCGCTGCCGCCGGTGCTCGACATGGAGGAGGCCCTCACCGAGGGCTCGCCTAAGGTGCACGAGGCTGGCAACAAGTCCTTCGTGTGGCCGTTTGCCCAGGGCGACGTCGAGGCCGCGTTCCGTGACGCGCCGGTGGTGGTCGAGCGGACCTACCGGCAGCAGCGGCTGATCGCGTGCGCGATGGAGCCGCGCGCCACGGTCGCCGCCGCGGTGGGCGACGAGGTCACGCTGTGGTCGTCCACCCAGATCCCGCACGTGCTGCGGTTCCTGCTCGCGGTGATCCTCGGCATCCCGGAGCAGAACCTGCGGGTGATAGCGCCGGATGTCGGCGGCGGCTTCGGATCGAAGCTGCAGGTCACCGCCGAAGAGGTGCTGACGGTGCTGCTGGCGCGCAGGATCGGCCGCCCGGTGAAGTGGACCGAGTCGCGCAGCGAGGGCAACCTTGCCGTGCACCACGGCCGCGACCAGATCCAGCGGATCAAGGTGGCGGCGGACGCCGACGGCCGGCTCCGCGGCCTGTCCGTGGACCTGCTCGCCGACATGGGCGCCTACCTGATGCTGGTCACGCCCGGAGTGCCACTGCTCGGCGCGTTCATGTTCAACGCCATCTACAAGATGGACGCCTACTCGTTCACGTGCACCGGCGTCTTCACCACCAAGACCCCCACCGACGCCTATCGCGGCGCGGGGCGGCCCGAGGCGACCTACGGCATCGAGCACATCATGGACGACCTGGCCGCAGAGCTCGGCATGGACCCGCTCGAGCTGCGGAAGCGGAACTGGATCACGCACGAGGAATTCCCCTTCACCACGATCGCCGGGCTCACCTACGACAGCGGCAACTACGAGGCGGCGACGGCCAAGGCGGTCGAACTGTTCGGCTACGACGACCTGCGCAAGGAGCAGGCCGCGCGGCGCGAGTCCGGCGACCCGGTGCAGCTGGGCATCGGCATCTCGACGTTCACCGAGATGTGCGGGCTTGCCCCGTCGCGGGTTCTCGGCTCGCTTGCCTACGGCGCGGGCGGCTGGGAGCACGCCGCGGTCCGGATGCTGCCCACCGGCAAGGTGGAGGTCGTCACCGGGTCCAGCGCGCACGGCCAGGGGCACGAGACGGCCTGGAGCCAGATCGTGGCCGACCGGCTGGGCGTGCCGTTCGAGGACATCCGCGTGCTGCACGGCGACACGCAGGTGTCGCCGAAGGGCATGGACACCTACGGGTCGCGCTCGCTGACGGTCGGCGGCATCGCCGTGGTCGGCGCGTGCGACAAGGTGATCGACAAGGCCAAGACGATCGCGGCCGGCCTGCTCGAGGTCTCGCCCGACGACCTGGAGTGGACGCCGGGCCGGTGGTCGGTGCGCGGCGACCCGGAGCAGGGCCGCACGATCGCCGAGATCTCGCTGGCCACGTTCGCCGCGCACAACCTGCCGGACGGCGTCGAGCCCTCGCTGGACTCCGAGGCCACCTACGACCCGAACAACTTCTCCTTCCCGCACGGCACGCACCTGTGCGCGGTCGAGGTGGACACCGAGACCGGGCAGGTGAAGATCCGCTCCTACGTCGCGGTGGACGACATCGGCGTGGTGGTGAACCCGCTCATCGTCGAGGGCCAGGTGCACGGCGGCCTCGCCCAGGGCATCGCCCAGGCGCTGTACGAGGAGGCTGCCTACGACGCCGACGGGAACCTGCTGACCACGACGCTGGCGGACTACCTGATCCCGTCCGCCGCCGACCTGCCCACGTTCGTGACCGAACGCACGCAGACTCCCTCCACCACCAACCCGCTCGGGGTCAAGGGCGTCGGCGAGGCGGGGACCATCGCCTCCACGCCCGCGGTGGTCGACGCGGTGATCGACGCCCTGCGCCCGCTGGGCGTCACGGACGTGCAGATGCCGTGTACCGCGGAGCGGGTCTGGCGAGCCATCAACGAGGCAACCGGAGGCACCCGATGATCCCGGCGAAGTTCGATTACGTGCGGCCTGCGTCGCTGGACGAGGCGATCCAGGCGCTGGCCGGGGTCCGGGGCGACGAGGACGGCGCCAAGGTGATCGCGGGCGGGCAGAGCCTGCTGCCGCTGCTGCGGCTGCGGCTCGCCTATCCCGAACTGCTCGTCGACATCGGCAGGCTCGATGAACTGGCCGGCGTCAGGGACGCCGGGGACTCGCTGGTAATCGGCGCCATGACCACGCACTACTCGCTGATCCGCGATCCGCTCATCCGCGAGCACTGCGCGCTGATCGGCGCGACGGCGGCCACGGTGGCCGATCCCGCCGTCCGGCATCGCGGCACCATCGGCGGCTCGCTTGCGCACGCCGACCCGGCCGGCGACCTGCCCGCCGTGATCTGCGCGCTGGACGCCACGCTGATCGCGGCGGGTCCTGGCGGGGAGCGGGAGATCGCCGCGGCCGACTTCTTCGTCGACTACCTCACCACGGCGCTGTCACCCGGCGAGATCCTGACCGCGATCCGGGTGCCCAAGCTCGGCCCCGGCTGGGGCTACCGTTACGAGAAGTTCCAGCCGACCGCGCAGGCGTGGGCGATCGTCGGCGTGGCCGCGCTGGCTCGCAGGGACAACGGGCACGTGGCCGAGGCGCGGATCGGGCTGACCAACATGGGCACGGTCCCGATCCGGGCGCGGGCAGCGGAGGCCGCGGCCGCGGGCGCGCCCACGACGCGCGACGCACTTGCCGCCGCCGCGCAACACGCCGATGAGGGCGCCGCCCCGGCGAGCGATCTGCGCGCGGCCGCCGACTACCGCAGGCACCTGGCACGGGTGCTGACCGGCCGGGCGCTCGCCGGAGCCGCCGGGGTCCAGTGAAAGCACGGTGGGGCAGGGGGCGCGGCCCGGGCGATCCCGGCCGTGCCCCCCGGTTCTGCGACCGGGGCCGTTTTTGCTGACCGGGGCCGATACCGGGCATAATTCACTGGTCGATTCGAGACTGGGAGAGTGACGTACCGATGGCCATGGAGATGGACCACACCTTTACCGTTCCTGTGCCGCCCGACCAGGCATGGGACGTGCTGCTCGACGTCAAGCGGATCGCGCCTTGCATGCCCGGCGCGACCGTCGACGAGGTCGACGGCGACGTGGTCACCGGGCACATCAAGGTCAAGGTCGGCCCGGTGTCGCTGACCTACCGCGGCACCGCCAACTTCGGCGACCGCGACCCGGCCGCCCGCACGATCCTGGTCGAGGCGTCCGGCAAGGAGACTCGCGGCGCGGGCACCGCCTCCGCGAACGTGCGGGCGTCGCTGGAGCCTTCGGGGGACAACGCCACCACGGTCACCATGCACACCACTATGAACGTGACAGGCCGCCCGGCCCAGTTCGGCCGGGGCGTGATGGTGGAGGTCGGCGGCAAGCTGGTGGAGCAGTTCGCGCAGAACCTGGCGGCGCAGATCACCAGGGACTCCGTGACCGACACCGGCAGCGACGGGCCGGCCGATCAGTCCGGCGGCGAGGCCGACGCGGCGCAGAGCACCGCGGCCGACGTTGACGCCGCGGCCGGGTCCGGCGCGACCGGCACCGGGTCGAACGCGAACGGCACCGGGACGATCGCTTCCAGCGGCACCACCGCGAGCAGCGCGCCCGCGCCGCCTGCCGCGGACCACATCAACATGATCAGGCTGGTAGGCCCGTCCCTGCTCAAGCGCG
>JBOHCG010000245.1:0-10564 GCA_050698735.1 Streptosporangiaceae bacterium
ACCTCTTGCATGCCATGAATCACTCAGCCGCTCCCCCAACCAGGCCATATGGTTCCTGACCAGGCCAGACGCGAGCTCGCGCTGGCTGCGAAGAGCTCCCGCCAGCGCTCCCCAGCGTCAGTTTGCCCCTCGATCTGCCCCTCGAAAATTGATCTCCGATGGTCAGCTCGCAGCCCGGCCGGGACGCCGCCAGCCCCGGTCCGGGTCGATGTGGCCGAGCTGCGAAGTAGTCAGGCTGTCGGCTATGGACCGGACCAGAGCTGCGCTGCCTCAGGAGTCGTAGATACTGTGGTTGCCAACCCGCAGCCACACCACGACCGTCTCGCCTGCGACCTCAGCCAGCCGGAATAGCGCCCGACCATCCGGCCCAGCGAAGCTCCATGTCATCGAGTAGTCCGCGCCGATCCGGTGAATGCGCAGCCCCCTTGGCCAGGGCACGGCTCCCTTGTGCGCTCCTGCGTCCAGCGCCGGGCGCAGGAACTCATGCACAGCCTGCACGAATAGCTTGCGGTGCTCGTCAGGCAGGCGGCGAAGGTCGATCAGGAAACCAGGCGTGCGAGCGTACTTCACTCGCCTGCGCCGAGATCGGCCATCAGCGCTTCCATCGAGTCGTACACCTTGTCGTCAGGGACCTCGTCACCCGGCCGGGATGGGTGCCTGCGCTGGTGAGCGGCCCAGTACAACTCAGCCTCCCCCTGCTCCAGCGCCTTGAGCGCGCGATACTCCTCCAGAGGAACCACGACCGCCTCGACCTGGCCGGCCCTGAGGATCACCTGATGGTCGGCGATCTCGGCGTCGAAAGACGACGGACTCTCACTCATGCCGTCGAGCGTACCCTCCGGAGGAACGCCGCGCTTGTAGGGAGATAGCCAGGCGCCAGGCAAAGGTGCGCCACCCGAGGACGTCCCGCTCGAGGCGGCGCTCGGTGCCCTGGTCCAACTCCGCGAAGGCGATCTCCGGCTCAACCCGGGGCTGGAGGAACCGGCCGGGGCCGATCGGCTCGTGCCGGGTCAGGAACATCGAGTCGAGCAGGTGGCCGTAGTCCGGCCCTTCGCGGCCTGGATCCGCGTCTCCGCGTCCATCTGCACCTCGCTTTCCGGGGCCGGGACCTCGGCCGCCGCCTGGCCTCCGGCCAGAGGGCGGCGTCCTGTCCGGCAGACGATGATCCCCTGCCCTGCTCGGCGAGCACAACCAGCCTGTCCCGCTGCGCGGAACGACGGTGTCGCCGGGACCCGGATCCATATCCACTCTGGATCCGGGTCCCGGCAGCGGTTACCGCGCGCAGGCGAAGCTGTTGGCCTGCGTCGTACTGCCGTGACGCTTGTAACGGGCGAGCAGCGGGTAGAGGCACAGGGTCTGCCAGTTCCACGACGTGTCCTTCAGCAGCCAGGTCCCGAGCCAGCTGGCCGAGACGGGGAACGCAGCGCCGGTCGTTACCCCGCTAGTCGTGGTCGTCGCGGCCAGGCCGGCCAGGCTCGCGCCGCGCTCCAGCCCGTGCCACAGCCGGCACTGTTGCGTTGGTCGATCGCGGATGGCTGGAGACTGGTCCCATGAGCGCCTCTCGCTCGGCCTCGGTTTTCGCCGACTTCCGGTTCCCGCCCGATGTCATCTCAGTCGCGGTGCGCTGGTACCTGCGGTACGGCCTGTCCTACCGGGATCTTGAAGAGTTGCTGGCCGAGCGCGGTGTCACCGTGGATCACGTCACGGTGTACCGGTGGGTGCAGCGGTTCACCCCGGAGTTCATCGAGGCCGCCCGGCCGTGCCGTCACGCGCCCGGGGACCGCTGGTTCGCCGATGAGACCTACGTGAAAGGTCAGCGGCGCCTGGACCTATCTCTACCGGGCGGTTGATCAGCATGGCCAGGTCATCGATGTCCTGCTGTCAGCCCGGCGCGACCTGGCAGCCGCCCGCCGCTTCTTCACCCGCGCTGCGCGCCGACACGCTCCCGGCCGAGGTCACGACCGATCACGCACCTGCTTACCCGCGGGTCCTTGACGACCTGGTCCCCTCAGCGCTGCACCTCGTCGAGCGATACGCGAACAACCCGGTCGAGGCCGATCACGGCCGGCTGAAGGCCCGGCTCCGGCCGATGCGCGGACTGAAACGCCACCGCTCCGCACAGATCCTCGCCGCCGGGCACGCCTTCCTCCAGAACCTCCGCCGCGGCCACTACGAACCCGCCACCGGTACACTCGCCCGGCACCGGCTCCGCATCGCGTTCGACGACCTCGCACTCACCATCTGAGCCAGCGACCTATCCCGATCATGCTCCCGCACAAACAGAGATGGCCCAACGCAACAGTGCCAGAAGAGAAGCGCTCACCTTCCTCACCGTTCAGACCGGTTTGAAGGTATAGTTCCATACAGTTACCTCAACTTATCAGCTCAAATAGGGTAAAATGTCCAACCATGACGAATCATCTTATAGCGATATAGAGCAGGCGAGCACACAACAGCTACTGTTGACAAAGATTCTAGAGGCTAGCCCTGACGGACAGCGGCCTCCTACCAACCGCGAATTGACAATTAATATCGGCATGTCGGCCGTTTCGAACATTAATCGTGCTCTGGATGAGTTGGAGAGAAAAGGGTACATCGAGCGAACTAAAATTGACGAGCGATCCCTTCCGCGAGCATTGAAGCTCACTAGACGCGCTCTAGCATGGCTGGAATCTAGAGAATTTGATACGTCCCGGTATATCGAGGACGATACAATGTCGTACCTAGTTCAAGCTGTGCCCGTCTTAGGCGGAGTCGCGGCCGGAAACTTCATCTCCACTGATGGATACATCGCAAAAGAACTCATCGACGATCACGTACCCCTACCTACTGATCGACTGCCTCTAGGAACGATTTTCATACTGAATGTCGAAGGCGAGTCCATGAGGGGCGACGGTATATTTGACGGCGATCAGGTAATTGTGGCCGCCTATCAACAACCAAAGGCAACGGGCGAGATCGTTGTAGCATTACTTAATAACGATGTAACGATCAAGCGACTCCGACGGGTCGGTGAGAGCTATCTATTGGAGCCGTCGAACCCTCGATACGAGGCGCGAGAAGTTTCTCAGGATGAGGACAGCTTTCTCGTTCTTGGTAAAGTAGTCGGGCTGATAAGATGGCAGGTTATATAGCACACGCTAGTGTACAAAGCGTTGTCTCGGCCGGCTAAAATGCGATCTTTTCAAGACCGTGGTGACCTGCGATTCTTCAGCTTTCTCTCCTGTTGACGCGGAGTACTGCTACTCGTGATTCTAAGGAATGGCATCCTAATATCTGTCTCCCGCGACCCTTGATCCGACTTTATGACGCTTATAAGAACGAAAGCGGCGGTATAGGTAATTGCCATCAGGACGAGCACGCCAACGAGCAATCCTAGGCCGTGACTCATGGCAGCGAGGAAGAAGGATCTTGCAAAGGTCGTCAAGTAGCTGTCCTGCTCTAGCATTGTAGCCCTTCCGGTAAATTCATCGTCTTATTCTGTCCGATGGCATCTAGAATCTTTGTTCGAACCCATCATGGACATCGAGCCGATGATGCCGCAAGCAGAGCCCAGTTCTGGCAGACCGTTGTTCTGGCAGAACATTGTTCTGGCTCAGGTATGACAGGAGCGAGTCTTGAAATCCGGCGAGTGTCGTCGTGGTCACTAGGGCGTGCCCCGTAGATCTTGCTGGTCTGTTTCCGCTTGGATTGCCGGGTGGATCATGATCGGCTGAAGCGGCATGACCTCAGTGATGCGGAGTGGGCAAGGCTGGAACCCCTGCTGCCCGCTCATCCGCGGCAGGGGCACCGGTGGAATGATCACCGGCTGCGCGGGCTGCTGGCCCGTGACGACGATTACGCGGCGGCGGGCAAGCCGGCCTGTGATTACGACGACGCAGCAGCCCGGGAGGCGCTGGTGGATGCGCTGGCCCGCGACGCCCGGGCGCTGCTGGCTGCCCTGGACGGCCAGGAGCCGGGCCCGGCGCTGGCGGAGGCGGCGGCGCTGCTGGCCAGCGTGACCGGCCAGGACCTGGAAGAGGACGCCGGCGGGGTGTTCCGGATCGCCCGGCGGACCGCCGCGGACCGGGTGATCTCGACCGTGGACCCGCAGGCCCGGCACGGGCACAAGACCTCCGCCCGCGGGTTCGACGGGTACAAGGGCCACATCGCCATCGACCCGGACTCGGAGATCATCACCGCTACCGCTGTCACGCCGGGAAACAGCGGGGACGCCGAGATGGCTGAGGGCCTGCTCGCTGACCTGCTGCCCGGCGGCCAGGACAGCGTCGCGACCGGGGACGCAGGCGAGGCCCGGACGGCGGTCTACGGCGATGCCGCCTACGGCTCCGGCGAGCTCATCGAGCGGCTGGGCGGCGCCGGCGTCTATAACGGCATCAAGTGCCAGCCGCCAGCCGCGGTGAAAGGCCACTTCCCCAAGGACCGCTTCGCCATCGACCTGGGCAGCAAGACCGTGACCTGCCCGGCCGGTGTCACCATGGCCATCCGGCCCGGCGCCGGGCGGCACGCGGGGGCCGCCCGGTTCGGCGCGGCCTGCCGGGCCTGCCCGCTGGCCGGCCAGTGCACCACCGCCAGGGACGGCCGCACGATCACCATCGGCCCGCACGAGGCCCGCCTGGCCGCCGCCCGCCTCAGCCAGCACGCCCCGGCCTGGCGGGCTGACTACCGGGCCACCCGGCCGAAGGTCGAGCGGAAGATCGGCCACCTCATGCGCCGCCGCCACGGCGGCCGCCGCGCCCGTGTCCGCGGCCAGGTCAAGGTCGCCGCCGACTTCGCCCTCCTCGCCGCCGCCGTCAATCTCGCCCGGCTCGCCGTCCTCGGGGCCGCCTGCCAGAACGGCACCTGGACAGCCGCCACCAGCTGAGAACCCGAACGGCCGCCCACAGAGCCCCACCAGCCCCGGTCACAGCCTCCCAGCGGTCAGCCCGGGCCTGCACCGGGCCCGGCACAGTGCCCGCAGCCAGCGATCCGCAGCGCCCCCGGGGAGATACGACGCCGCGCAGCACGCGAGGCCAGCGCAGAACACCGCCGATTAACACCAGCCACCCAGTGAGGCTTTGCCTCTGACCGCCGAGGCCTGGGCTGGCCTGGGCGGGCTGGTCCGGTCAGGCTGGCGGTATGGCTGCAACGTTGACGGTGAATGACCTGCTGGATGGGCATGTGGCGCTGGATGTCGAGTGCCTGGACCGGGTCTATCTCAACGGCTACGTGCCGAGCCTGCAGGTCGGTGGTCAGGTGGCGTCGTTCATGACCCAGCACCTGGGCTGCCCGATCCCGTCACCGGCGATCATGGAGAAGATCGGCACGGCGTTCCGGCAGGCGGTGAGCGCGTTCGCCGCGGCTAACAGGATCCCGGTGGTCCGGTTCGGCAAGAACGACCGGAAGATCGAGGTGATGCGCCGGCACGTGGCCGCGCAGGCTGCGACCGGGCGGTCGGGGGTCGCGGCGATCGGGATGGCGCAGGAGTTCCAGAACGTGTTCGCCGCGACGGCCCGGCGGGGCCGTAACGGCGTGCCGTTCTTCTCGTTCACCAAGGCCGACCGGCGGGTGACCTGCTTTTACTTCTATCTGTGGGACGACGGCTTCGGGCCGTATGCCGACCGCCGGGTTATGCCGCGCCTGTGAGGGTGCTGCTCCTGGAGGGCCAGTTTTACCTGGCATTGTCGGCATACTTTTAAGTATGCTACGGATAGTGACTGATTGATTTCTCGTAGTCATTATTGCCTCGTCGGTCGTGATAGAGGAGGCAATCATGGAGAGCAGTCAACGCGCTGGCCATCCGTCCCGGATCCAGGTCAGCGGGCCGCTAGCGCCGTATGCAGCGGGCTGGCGCGCGGAGCTGGCCGCGCGTGGGTTCGCGCGGCATTCGGTGCTGGCGCATGCGCAGCTGATGGCGCACCTGAGCGGGTGGATGATCACCGCCGGCCACGACGCCGGCTCGCTCACCGGTGAGGTGGTCACCGGCTACCTGCAGGCCCGCCGGGCGGCGGGGTACCGGGCCCGGACCGGCGGGCGGGCCCTTGCGCCGCTGCTGGGCTATTTACGGGGCCTGGGCGTAGTCCCGCAGCCTGCTGCCGCGCCCCCGACGCCGGCTGAGGCGCTGCTGGCGGAATTCTGCGGCTACCTGGCCGGCGAGCGCGGGCTGGCGGCGGGCACGGTGCGCCGTTACGCGCGGTTCGCCCGTGTGCTGATCACCGGCCTGGGCATCACCGGCGAGGCGGACCTGGCCGCCGTCACCGCAGCGGACATCGCCGCTTTCACCGTCGGCCAGGCCAGCCGGCGAAACCCGGCCGACATGCAGGGCCTGGTGACTGCGGTGCGCTCGGTGCTCAGGTTCCTGCACGTCACGGGCAGGGTGAGGGCGCGGCTGGACGCGGCGGTGCCGTCGGCGCCCGGCCGCCGGGCCACCTCGCTTCCGCGGGGGATCGCTGCGGGGCAGGCAGCCGCGCTGCTGGCGTCCTGCGACCGGGACAGCGCGGCAGGCCAGCGCGACTACGCGATCCTGGCCCTGCTCACCCGGATGGGGTTGCGGGCTGGCGAGGTCACCAGTCTCACCCTGGATGACATCGACTGGCGCGCCGGGGAGCTCATGGTGCGCGGCAAAGGCGACGACCACGCCCGGCTGCCGCTGCCCGCCGACGCGGGCGAGGCGGTCGCCGGCTACCTGCGCTTCGGCCGGGCACGGACGGCTGACCGGCACCTGTTCGTCACGGTGCGGGCGCCGTTCACCGGGCTGGCGCGCAACACCAGCATCAGCGGCGTCGTCCGGCAGGCGTGCCTCCGCGCCGGGATCAAGCCCTTCGGGCCGCACCGGCTGCGCCACGCGGTCGCATGCGATCTGCTGGCAGACGGCGCCTCGCTGGAGGAGATCGGGCAACTGCTGCGCCACCGCAGCCAGCGGTCGACAGCGATCTACGCGAAGGCGGACATCGAGGCGCTGCGGGCACTGGCCCGCCCGTGCCCGGCCGCGGGACCCGGGACGAGCACGCCATGACCGGCACGCTGCGGCAGGCCGCCGCCGGCTACCTGCAGACCCGCCGGTCGCTGGGCTACCAGCTCGAAGCGCACGGCCGGCTGCTGATGAACTACATCGCCAACCTGGAGGCCAGCGGCCAGGCCACCGTCACCGCCGCGAACGCCGTGGCCTGGGCCACCCGCCCGACCCGGGCGTCCGCCGTCTGGCACAGCCGGCGCCTGTCGGTCGCGCGGTGCTTCGCCCGCTACCTCAGCGTCACCGACCGGTCCTGCCAGGTTCCGCCCGCCTGGCTGCTGCCAGCCCGGTACTCGCGAACGCCTCCTTACATCTACACCCAGCAGCAGATCGACGCGCTGATCCATGCCGCCGGCACGCTGGGCTCCCCGCTGCTCGCCGCGTCCTGCCAGGCGGTGATCAGCCTGCTCGCCACCACCGGCATGAGGATCGGCGAAGCCCTTGCGCTCACCCGCGCAAACGCAGACCTGGACCACGGGATCATCACCGTCATCCACGGCAAGCACGGCGCCAGCCGGCACGTCCCGCTGCACCCGACGGTCACCGCCATGCTCCGGCGTTACGCCGGGCGGCGGGACCGGCTCTGCCCCGCGCCGCGATCTGACCGGTTCTTCCTCACCCGGGCCGGGACGCCGCTGTCACCAGGGCAGCTGCAGGACGCGTTCGCCCGGCTGCTGGCCCACGCCGGCATCACCGTCCCCGCAGGCCAGCGCTCTCCGCGCATTCATGATCTCCGGCACGCCTTCGCCGTGATGACGATCCGGGACTGGTACCGCGACGGCACCGACGTCCAGGCCCGGCTGCCGGTCCTGTCCACCATGCTCGGCCACATCGCGCCGGCGCATACCTACTGGTACCTGACCGCCACCCCCGACCTGCTCGCGCTCGCGGCCCAGCGGCTGCACGACCACCTCGGAGACCTGCCATGACCGCGATCGCCCCCGCCATGCAGGCATTCTTCACCGACCGGCTGATGAACCAGCTGCACGCCAGCCCGCACACGATCGCCAGCTACCGCGACACCATGCGGCTTGTGCTCGCCTACGCCAGCCAGCAGTACGGCAAGGAACCCAGCAAGCTGGACTTCACCGACCTCGACGCTCCGACAGTCGGCGCGTTCCTCACCCACCTGGAAACCACTCGCGGGAACGGCGTCACCACACGCAACGCCCGGCTTGTCGCGATCCACTCGCTGTTCCGCTACGCGTCCCTGCACGTCCCCGAGCACGCCGAGCTCATCTCCCGCGTGCTGGCCATCCCCGGCAAGCGCCACGATCACCCCACCGTCTGCTTCCTCACCCGGGAGGAGATAAGCGCACTGCTGGCGGCCCCCGACACCGCGACCTGGACCGGCCGCCGCGACCACGCCCTGCTCCTGACCGGCGTCCAGGCAGGCCTGCGCGTCTCCGAGCTCACCGGCCTCACCGTCAGCGACGCCGCCCCCGGCACCGGGCCGCACGTGACCTGCCACGGCAAGGGCCGCAAGGAACGCGCGACCCCGCTCACCCCCGCCACCGCGGCCGTCCTGCGTGACTGGCTCGCCGAACGCGGCGGCACCGCAACCGACCCGCTGTTCCCAACCCGCCGCGGCACCCGCCTCAGCCGCGACGCCGTCGAACGCCTCCTCGCCAAGCACGCCGCCGCAGCCGCCAGGACATGCCCGCCCATAGCCGCCAAGCACATCACGCCGCACGTTCTCCGGCATTCGGCGGCCATGGCACTGCTGCACGCAGGCGTCGACATCACCGTCATTGCCTTGTGGCTGGGGCACGAATCCCCGGCCACCACCCGCGTCTACCTGCACGCCGACATGGCCCTCAAAGAACAGGCCCTCTCCAGGCTGGCGCCTGACGGCGCACCCTCAGGACGGTACACCGCGCCCGACAGCCTCCTGGCCTTCCTCGACAAGCTCTGACACGCCAGCGCGCCCGGCAATGCCGCGCCAGGCACCGGAGGCCTGCCTCCTGTCCAGGACAGAAACACCCGGCGCGGCATAACCCGGCGGTCGGCATACGGGCCGAAATGCCGACATCGGCATTTCGGCCCCGGGTTCATCAAGGTCTGCGCCTACTTCCCCTATCCGGTGAAGGTGTACCTGTTGACTGAACTACGGCCAGGGTCTGCCTGAAGGGGCGATCGGCACCAGCCGTCGGGTTTACCGTGCCTGCTCATGATCGATTCAGGTGAGGACCGGGACCTGGCGGCGCTGGTTGTCCCTCAGACTGGAGCGTTGCTGGCGACTGGCCAGCCGTTCGAGCCGTATCAGCTGGTTGACTTTTCCGACGGCGTGGTCGCTGCGGCGGCGGCGTTCTTGAAGGATCTTCAGGCGGGCGGGTGCTCGGAGACGACGCTGCGGTCGTACGGCATGGACTTGCTGCGGTGGTTCCGCTTCGCCAGGGCGGTCGGGGTGCCGTGGGATCAGGCGACCCGCGCGGATGCCCGCGATTTCATCCGCTGGCTGCAGGTGGCCGGCAAGCCGGCGCGCCCGCACTGGCGCCACCCGGGTAGCCCGCCGCTGACCCGCCCGGCGGCACGGCCGGCCCCGAATCCGGTGACGGGCAAGGCACCGCCGGGGCCTGGGTATGCGCCGTCGACGGTGGCTCACTGCGAGACGGTGGCACGCGGTTTCTACGAGTTCTGCCTTCAGGCCGGGACCGGGCCGATGGTGAACCCTTTCCCGCTGGCGCGCGGCCGCAGCTGGCGGCCACATGCTCACCTCAGCCCGATGGAGCCGTTCCGGGCCGAGCGCAGCGGGCTGTTCCGGCCCGGGGCCGCGCTGCGCAGGCCGCGGCAGATCCCGGATGAGAAGTTCAGCGAGCTGTTCGCGGCGCTGGGCTCGCACCGTGACCGGGCACTGGTGGCGTTCTGGGTATCGGCCGGGGTGCGAGCATCGGAACTGCTCGGCGCGACCGTCGGCGACGCCGACCCCGGCCAGCAGCTGATAACCGTGATCCGCAAGGGCTCGCGGGCACTGCAGCCGGTGCCGGCGTCGGCGGACGCATTCGTGTGGCTGCGGCTTTACCAGGCGCAGCTGCACGGGCTGGTCCCGGCCGGACGGGATCAGCCACTGTGGTGGACGCTGCGCCGCCCGTTCCGGCCGCTGACCTACCACGCCGCGCACCGGATGTTCACCAGGGCCAGCGCGGCCCTGGGAGCGAACTGGACCCTGCACGACCTAAGGCACACGGCCGCCTACCGGATGGCGCGCGACCCGGACATGCCGTTGTGCGACGTGCAGTGGGTACTCGGCCATGCGCGCCTGTCGAGCACGCAACTGTATTTGTCGCCGCTGCCGCAGGACGTGATCGCCGGCGTGCTCGCCTTCCATCAGCGCCGTGCGGGGCAGCCCGGCATGATGCCGGCGGCGACCGGCGGCGTCTACCGGGCGGAGTCGCTGGACGTCCTGTTCGGGCAGGGTCAGTGGTGACCGCCACGTCGGCCGGCCAGCCGGCGGTAAACGCCAGGTCCCCGAAACCGCCCGGCCGGCAAGGCGACGGTCTGCGGCTGCGGTTCCCGCCGCGCCCGGACCCGGCCACCTGGCGGCGGACGGCGCTGACGCGCGCCGGCCTGGAC
>JBOHCG010000246.1:0-10562 GCA_050698735.1 Streptosporangiaceae bacterium
GTGGTGCATCGGACCGGTACGGTGACTGTCCAAGGTCGAGCGCCTGGTACCCCGCCGGGTAGCGGCCCCAGGCAAGTTCCTGATGAGGGATCGCGCTCTGGCCGATCAGGCGTGTTTCATGGCGTGCGGACGCGGAAGGAGCATCGCCGTGACGACTGCACCATATTGGGAGCGCTACCACCCCAGCTCGGGCGCCAGGGCGCCGCGCGCCTGGTTCCGGTCCGACGCGCCCGCGCCGGACCTGTCGGGCGAGTGGAAGTTCCGCTGGTCGCCGCGGGCCGACGGCGCGCTGGAGTTCACCCGCCCCGGCTTCGACGACGCGGACTGGCCCGTGCTGCCGGTTCCTGCTCACTGGCAGCTGCACGGGTATGGTGCGCCTGCCTACACCAACGTGCGTTACCCGTTCCCGATCTGGCCGCCGCACGTTCCCGCCGACAACCCCACCGGTGACTACCGGGTCGGGTTCCGGCTGCCGTCCGGGTGGCGGGAGCAGCGGGCCGTGCTGCGGTTCGACGGCATCGACTCTTGTGCCCGGATCTGGCTGAACGGTACCGAGATCGGGACCGTCGCCGGCAGCCGCCTTCCGTCCGAGTTCGAGGTGAGCGGCGCGCTGAACTGGTCCGCGGGCAACCTGCTGGCCGTGCGGGTGCACCAGTGGTCCCCGGGCAGCTACCTGGAGGACCAGGACATGTGGTGGCTGTCGGGCATCTTCCGCAGGGTGACCCTGCTCGCCCGGCCCGGGGGCGGCATCGAGGACACGATGCGCCGCGACGTCCTGCTCATGAAGCGTCACAACATCAACGCCGTCCGCACCAGCCACTATCCGTCTGACCCGTTCTTCCTGGAGTTGTGCGACGAGTACGGCCTGTACGTCATCGACGAGTGCGACCTGGAGACCCACGGTTTCCTCACCGCCGGCCAGGATGCTGCCCCGGACAACCCGGCCGACGACCCGCGCTGGCAGGACGCGCTCGTGGACCGGATGCGGCGGATGGTCGAGCGCGACAAGAACCACCCGAGCATCATCATGTGGTCGCTCGGGAACGAGAGCGGCAGCGGCCGCAACCTCACGGCCATGGCCGAGTGGGCCCGCCGCCGGGACCCGTCCCGGCCGCTGCACTACGAGGGCGACTGGACGTGCCGGGATGTCGACGTGGGAATGGATCGACCACGGTATCCGGGTGCGGACCGGAGGAGAAGAGTACTTCGGCTACGGCGGCGACTTCGGCGAACCGCTGCACGACGGGAACTTCGTCGCGGACGGGCTGCTCTTCCCCGACCGGACGCCCTCGCCGGGACTGGGAGAATACAAGAAGGTCATCGAGCCTGTGCGGATCGACTCCGGCGGCGACCAGCTGCGGATCTCGAACCGGTACGACTTCGCGGACACCTCCCACCTGGCCTTCACCTGGTGCCTGGAGGAGGAGGGCGCCGAGCGGGCGACCGGGTCGCTGGACGTGCTCCAGGCCGGGCCCGGCGAATCGGTCGCGGTCCCGCTCCCGCAGCTTCCCCCGGTCACCGGTGAGGCGTGGCTGACCGTGCGGGCGGTTCTCGCCGCGGATTCGCGCTGGGCCGCGGCCGGCCACGAGATCGGCTGGGCGCAGCTGCAAGTTGCTTGCGCTCCCCCGCGACCGGCCGGCCCGCGGGAGGCCGTGGTGGCCGGCGAGCGGGAGATCCGGGTAGGGCCGGGGCGGTTCGACCCGGCGGACGGGACGCTGACCGCGCTGGGGGAGATAGCCGTCGAGGGACCGCGGCTCGACGTGTGGCGGGCGCCGACCGACAATGACCGGTCGTTCTCCCGGGAACCAAACGAGCGTGCCTGGCGCGAGCTGGGCTTGCACCGGATGCGGAGGCCGCCTACCTGATCGACCGGCAGCTTGGCGCGAAGGCGGAAGCCAGCCTGTACGCGTCCATCACCGGCGGCCAGCTGGAGGTGGCCGATCTCGGCACAGCCGACTGGCAGCGCATCCAGGACCTGGTCAGCACCTACGCTGACCTGCGGCTCGGCGGGACGGACGCGTCCGTGGTCGCCCTGGCCGAGCGGCATGGCGCGGTCAGGATCGCCGCACTCAACCGGCGCCACTTCGCCGTTGTACGGCCACGTCATGCCGAGGCTTTCGAGTTGCTGCCATAGCACGGCTGCCGCTCCGGACGATCTTGGGTTTTGAAGGCGGCTGGGCCGGGTGGCTGAGGCGAACGCGTGTGCGGGCGAGCCGGGTAGACGATGGCTGGATACCGTGGTGCAGACGCGCGCGCCACCGACTGCGCGGCACCTGCGTGTGCCTGGACCTGCCGCCATGTCGGGGGGCGGCTGCCTCAGTTTGCCGCCGTCCGGTAGGGGCGGAAGAAGGCGCGCAGTTCCTGCGCGTACAGTTCGGGTTCCTCGAACGGCGCGAAGTGCCCGCCGCGCGGCGGCTCGGTCACGCGCACGACGTTGGCGGTGCGCTCGAGCCATGCCCGCGGCGGGCGGCTGATGTCAGCGGGGAACAGCGAGAAGCCGGACGGCACTGCGACCCGGCGGGCGTGCTGGGCGGGCGGGATCGCGGCGTTGGCGTGGTACATGCGCATCGACGAGCCGATCGTCGCGGTGAGCCAGTAGATCGTGACGTTGGTGAGGATCTCGTCCTTGGTGAAGCGCCGCTCGACGTCGCCGCCGCAGTCGCTCCAGGCCCGCAGCTTCTCGGTGATCCAGGCGGCGAGCCCGGCGGGGGAATCGGCGAGCCCGGCCGCGGCGGTCTGCGGCCTGGTGCGGTGCATGGCGGCGTACGCGCCCTCGGCCGCGGCCCAGGCCGCGGCACGCCCGAGCCAGGCGCGTTCCTCCGGTGCCAGATCGGCCGGGTCGCCGGCGAAGACGGGCAGCCCCGCGTCCATGCGGTGCACGGCCGCGACCCGGTCGGGGTAGTCCAGGGCGAGGTAGCGGCTCACGCCGCTGCCGATGTCCCCGCCCGCCGCGCCGAACCGCTGGTAGCCCAGGACGCCCATGAGCCCGGCCCACAGCCCGGCGACGGCGATGCTGTCCATAGGCGGTCCGGGCGGGCGGCCGGAGTACCCGTAACCCGGCATGTCGGGCACCACGACGTCGAAGGCGTCGGCGGGGTCGGCGCCGTGCGCGCCGGGGTCGGTGAGCAGCGGGATGACCTTCACATACCGCCAGAACGAATCCGGCCAGCCATGGCACAAGACCAGCGGCAGCACCGGACCGGCCGGCCCGGCGGCCCGGGCGTGCACGAAGTGGATCCGCACCCCGCCGAGCCGGACGCCGAAGCGGGGCAGCCGGGCCAGCGCCGCCTCCTGCGCAGCCCAGTCAAACCCGTCCGCCCAGTAGCCGGCCAGTTCGCGGAGCCAGGCCAGGTCGATCCCCAGCGACCACCCGGCGTCCCCGGGCGCATCCGGCCAGCGCGTCGCGCGCAGCCGCGCCCGCAGGTCCTCCAGCACCGCACGGGAGGCGTGCGCAGCGAACGGCTCAGGACTGGGCGGGGCCTCCGGCATGCCACGCATCCTACGGGCCACGCGCTACCGCGACCCGGCCGGTCTTGCTCCCCTTGATCGCCTCCGCAACACTGGCTGGCTCACAGCGGCCATTTCCAGAAGCGGGCGCGCCGCCGGCGGACGACCCAGCCCTCGCGCACAGATCCATCGCAGGCGCAGGTCAAGTGAGATCTCATCATGCTCCCAGCGGCATGTGAGCGCATTAAAGGTGCCTGAGCTGATGCATAACTATGCAAGCCGCGATCGGAGGCCGCCTTTCATGATCATGGCCAGAATTGGGTCGTTTGTGAGACATCCGGGCCCGCGCTCGGCTCGTCAACCGTGGCAGCATCTGCGTAAACGCGGGGGGGTGCGCTTCCTGGCACGCCGACGCCATGGAGGTCATCCGAGGCGGATCGCCGGACGGTCACAGCCCGATCGCCACGGGAGTGCCGGGGAGATACGCCACGGCCCGGCCGGGCACGCCGGTGGTGGCGCTGACCGGCAGGAGGGCCGTTTCCTGCCTTTTCCCGCTGCCGGTGCCCGCGGCGACCCACAGCGTCCCGCCGCCCGGCGTCAGCGCGAAGGCGACGGACTGGCCGGTGAGGCGCGCCTGGGTGACCCCGCCGGTCGTGATGCTGGCGATGTAGAGGGTGTCGGTGAGGCCGCCGCGGGTGCGGGCGGACACGTAGACGTGCCGGGCGTCGGGCGAGAAGCCGAGTTCAAAGACGGTGTTACTGCTGCCGGGCAGGGTGATCGGCCGGCGCCACCGGTGGCTGGCCAGGTCCAGCAGGTCCACCAAAGGAGCCGGGGAGGCGATGTCCAGCTGAAGGTTGCCGACCGCGAGCAGCCCGGCGCCCGCCGCCACGGCCATCACGCACGGGGCGACTTGCCGCGGCATGGCCTGCGGGGCCGACGGGACCGGCGGGACCGCGACGCCGGGACCGGCGCGCCCGGCCGCGAGGTTGACCTGTATCAGGTGACCGGCCGGGAATGAGACCCAGGCGGTGCCGTCGCCGGCGAACGCGATGCCGCAGGGGCCGTCGCCCACGCTGATGGCAGGGCCGGCCCTCCCGGTCCGCAGGTTGACCGGGGTGATGGTGGAGCCGATAGCTCCCGGCAGGCCAGCGATGCCGTCCCCTGCGTTAACCACGTAGGCGGTCGTGCCGTCGGGCGCGAGGGCGACCGACCAGGCGGCGGGTCCCACGCTGATCGGCCTGCCGGCGGCACCGATGGACAGCGACACCGGCGTGAGGGCGAAGGGCGGCCCGGCCAGGACGTAGGCCCTGCCCAGCCGCGGGGCCACGACCAGGCCGGCGGCCCGGCCCCGGATGCTCGCCGACCAAAGTCGGCGCCCGCCGGGCAGCGTCACGGCACTGAGGGTGCCGGTGACCTGTTCTCCCGCTGACTCGGTCAAGACGAACGCGGCCGCGGGCAGCGCGGCGGGTGGCGTACCGGGCACTGGGCGAGTCCGGTGCGGCGACACCGCTGCCAGCACGACTACGGCCAGCAGGATCACCGCGACGAGCATGCACATTCCCGGCCGGCGGGCCGCCTTGGCCAGCGTCCGGGCGGGGGTGCTGGACGGCCTGGCGGTGCCCGGGCGGGCGGGCACGCGGGGTCGCCGGGTGGCCGCCGGATCGGCGCGGATATCGGCGGTGAGCGGGCCAGCTGCGCGTAGGTCCGCGAGGCCAGCGCCTGGCCCACCCTCGCGTCGAGCTCGTCCTTGTCCAGTCGGCCCTGCATGAACGCGGCCTTGAGCACTTCGATCACGTGCTCGCGGTCGGCGTGGGCCGCCCGCTGGTGGCCACGCCCGGCCGGTGCCCCCTCATCCGGTCCGGTCATGACCGGCACCTCCCCTTGGCCCCAGGCCCGCACGATGAAGACAAAGCGTAACGCATCTACTACCTGGGGGCCATGGGCGATGTGCGGCGCGGGCGGTCAGGCGGCGCGGCGGTGGCGGCTCCATGATCTATGATCATGGCCAGACTGGGTCGCATTTGGCCCGAACTGGCCACGGGTTGAGGCACTCTCATTAGCCTGAGGTATCCCGGCCTGTCGTCTCATCAAATTGAGGCATTGCTCGCTCGCTAGAGCGACGTCCGGGGCGACTGCCCAGTCGGCCAGTACCTCGGCCAGGCCCGCGACCAGGGAGCTGCCGATCGCGGCGTCGCCCGACGCGCTCAGATGATCGGGTTACCCTCAGCCGCGATTCCAGCCGACGCGGCGCAACTCCCAGCCGGAAATGAGCCGTTCCTCTTCGGCGCGAAGCGCCGCCAGGGGAAGCTGGCGAACCCAATGCCGCACCAGGCGCCCGGCCCGGAGTTGCTCGGCGATGAGGATATTGACGCGCTGGCGAGTCGCTCCGGCATGCCGTGGCCGTCCGTACCGCTGGCCGGGGCGCGCGCCGCCGCCCGGCAGTCTCCCCTTGGTGACCATCCACAGGTGTCCGGTGAGCCCGACGTAGGCCACCCGGATCTGCTGATCGTCTTCCACGGTGAACGCGTACAGCCCGGCCGCGTCGGGGACTTCACCGATCGTCGTCCACTCGCATCCCTGGCCGGACGGCAGGGGCACGTTCAGGCTGCTCACCTGTAGTTCCAGGGGCTGGAAACCAGCCTGGGTGAGTTCATCTCCCAAGATGGGATGCCCGGGCCAGGCCGCTCCGCGGCCGGGCTGAGTACTGCTGGCTGCGGCCTGTCGGCGCACGTCTCGGCCGGGCGTGGCGGTCAGGGACGCCTTCAGTGGGTCTTGGGCAGGAATTGCGCGGCCGAGGTCATTGACGATCTTGCCCTCGGGTCCTGTGTACCGGCGCAGACGGCCCGCCCGCTCCAGTCCCCGGCACACCTGGTTGATCGTCTGGCGTGGGCTCACGCGCCAGGTGCTGGTGGCGGGACTTGGCCTGAAGCTCGGGAGCTGTGCGGCCGTCGGCGGCCAGGTGCTGGAGGGCCGACACGGGCACCTCCGCGCCGATGTGACACATTACGCTACCGAGCCGGGTCCGGCCCGGCGTCCGGTAAGCATGCCTGCCGCGGTGGGGTCCAGTGTGACAGGTAATCCAAATTCTGTGTCACATGCATCAAGCCCGCCCGCGAGCGCCACCCAGCCCCTGCCTTAACGCCGGATTGCCGCGCATTGGTCCTCACGGGCCGAAGATGCCGCGCGGGATGTTCGTGCTGGTGGGAACCTTAGCGGTGGTGGGAGCCATCATCTATCGCCCGGTTGGCAGATACGCCACAGTCTCCAAGAAACTCGGGGCGGTCCACCGGCAGATCCTCCTGTTCTGGGCGGCTGGCTGCGTGACGGGCCCGGCTCGACCCGCTCTTGGGTTTAGCTCGCAGCCGCGCGCTGCAGCCGCCCGGGGTCCAGGTCGGCGACGAAGACGCGCTGCAGCATATGCCAGTCCTGCGGGTGAGCCCTGATTCCCGCCTCGAACAGGCGCGCGACCTGCTGCATCATCGCCGCCGCCTTCTGCTCCGCGTCGCCGTCGGCGGGCACCGGGATCTCTTCATGAACATGCGCGCCCCACTGATTGCCCTCGAACCACAAGATCACGGGCATCAGCGCCGCGCCGGTCTGCACGGCCAGCGCGGCCGCGCCGCCCATCATCCGGGCCTTCTCGCCGAAGAACTCCACCTCCATGCCCCGGCCGGTGACATCGCGGTCACAGACCAAGCCGACAATCTGGCCGGCCCGCAGCCGCTGCGCCAGGATGCCGAACGCGCCGCTCGTCCCCCCGCTGGCCGGCAGCACCTCCATGCCGAGACCCTGGCGGAACGCGACGAACCTGTCATAGACCGACTCCGGCCGCAGCCGCTCCGCCACGGCGGTCGTGGCGCCGGCCCCGCTGGCGATCAGCCACGCGCCCGCCAGGTCGTAGTTGCCCATGTGCGGCAGGGCCAGGATCACCCCGCGGCCCGCCGCCAGGTGCTCGAAGGCGGTCTGGATATGCCCGGTGACGTGCATCCCCCCCAGCAGCCGGCCCGCCGGAATCACCGGCAGCCGGAATACCTCCAGCCAGTACCGCGCGTACGAGCGCATCACCTGCCTGGACAGCCCGCGCAACTGGCCGCCTGGCGCCTCGCTCCCGATCACCCGGCGCAGGTTGCCCTCCAGTACCAGCACACCGGGGCCCTGGCGCCGCCACGCGAGGTCGGCGAAGAACCTGAACGCACCCTGCGCCCACGACTCGGGCAGGCGGCAGACAACCGACCAGCCCAGGCCGTACCCGGCATCGGCCAGCCTGTCCCTCAGCCCTGGCATCCCTACCATCCCGGATCGGCGGGCTGCCGCTCCGGCACCGGAACGACCCGGCACGGCGCACCCGGGCACGTGCTGTCCTCAGCACCAGAGCCGGCAGCGGCCGGCAGTTGCGCGTACCGACAGACGGCCATGGCAACCACTGTCCCACCTCCTGCCGTCCTGCACAGAAGGAACCGGCCCGACGACACGCCCGGAGCCGATACCGGCCGATCCGCCCCCGGGAACAACCCGAAGCCCCGCCCGCTGGCCGCACCGCCGGCCGCGGTCACTACCGCCCTTCATCACACACCTCACCGCTGCCATCGCTGGTCCCGCGATCGATGAGATCAGGCAGCCACCACGAGCAGGGCTGCGATCTCTGCCCGCTGCCGGGCCTCGCGGCGAGCAGAACGGCCCGATCTGGGCGCCACCGCTGGCCAGGACCAAGAAGCCCTCTAGCGCCCGCTCTGGGAAGGGGCGATAATTACGGTTCGATGGTGACCCGCCTGAGGTTGACGGGTCACCATCGAACTGACTGCTGCCCTAGCTGCGCTCGCCAGGTCTGGTCGGCATTCTGCCGATGACGAGTTGAGGTTAAGCTAGGAAGTGATACGCCAGAGGCGCTATCCGGTAGGGCGGGGGCTGCTGGCTACCCACCTGTGTGCTCCCGCACCTACCACCAGAGAAAGATCCCCTGCAACCAGACGAGGATTCCGTGCCATTCCACGTTGCTGACACCTCCCTTCACGATCGCTGCCCGATACCGGGCCTGTGCCCTATCTCGCAGATCCATGACCGCAATGGCGGTTCGTCTGCGCTGAGACCACAGTGGGTGGTGGCCTCTTCGGCGGTTTTGCCACTGAAAAACCTGGCCAATGGCTTGGCTACAGCGTCGGCCTAACCTGCGGCGTCGCTTTCGGACTTGTTATCTCAGCAGTTCGCTAATCGGATAGCGCCGAAACGAATCGGCTATGGAGGTCCATAGACAGAAAGGAAGATCCGGAGCTGCGCTCACCAGCGCAACAACTCGCTGAATTGCCGACTCGGCTTAAGGCCGGGAAAGAGGCACGCGACGAAAAAGGACTGCAGCTCAAGCGGATTGCCTGGTCCGTACGCCGGCGCATGCGGGCAGTTAAGGTCGAGAACCTGCCAGCCGAACATGACAAGCCGTATTCGGTCAGCCATCTACGTGGTGTCCTGAATCCCGAGAGGTCTAACCGTCCGGATCCATCGTTCCCTCACTCGCTAGACGTGATCGGGTGTCGAGTCCAGCGTCACGCGGCGCGAGGCGGCGGTCTGGTTAAGATCGTGCAGAGTTCCGGATAGTGCAGGAGATCGCCGCCACTGGTGCCCGGTCGTGGGATCTGGACCGACTAGTGCACCGACAGACCTACATCGACCTGATCCGCGCCTATCTCATCGACTATGGATCCCAGCGCGACCTTTCCCGCGCTCTCGGCCTGTCCGAGGCCTACGCTTCGTATCTGCTCGAGCCGCTGCGACTGGCAAGCGACCGTCGGCAAGCCGAGCACTGGAGCGTCCCGCTATGCGCCGCCGGGTACGAGGTCGCCGAAGCCTTCAAGTACGTCAAGACGCCGACCGAAGTCCGTGCCCGCCAGATCGCCGAGCAACTACTGACCGACGGAGACCGGCGGGACGTCCTGCGGTATCACATCAGCATGGCCCGCAGGCGAGCCCTGCCCTCGCTGGACTCCCCCGCGATGTCCGCCAGCACCGCGAGAGCAGCGCTGGAAATGATCGGCGAAATCCATCAGGCCTCGCTGTACGACCCGACCGAGCAAGTCACCGCCAGCAGTTACGCGCGGGTCTGGGAGAAGGCACGAGATCTCCCGGCACTTATCGATCCACGGTTCAACCCAACCGAATATGCCCAGGCTCTGCTATACCTACATGACACCGCGCAGGTCCTGGGCCGGCCAGACCTCGCGCTCGGCTTCGCCCGCCAGGCGATCCGTGCGCTGCCCGCAGCCCAGCCAGGACTGGCCGGCTCGCCCGGCGTCGTCCGGCTGAGGATCAACGCGATCTTCGCGGAGATCGTGACCCTGAACACCCTGAGACTGCACAGGGACGCCCTGCTAGCCAGTGAGCATGCTGAGTCGCTGCCCGGATTCGGGGATGAGCCGCAGACATGGCTGCGGTCATTCCTAGAACAACGGCTCACCTCCATGACTGGCGTTCCCCGTGCTTCTGTTTATCTGGCTGAGAGCACAGCTGACCGCGCGGCTGTCCTTATCCCGGGCGACTGGATCGCACAGGCAAGCGTCACCCGGAGGTTGATGGACGTCTACCTCAGCCGCATCACGGCACGCAGGATCCGCAAGGCAGGCCGACTGGCAGACGACCTGCACTGCGCAGTTCCCCGTGATTCCGGCATGTCACCGCTGCGTCGCACGCAGATCCTTAGGAGCCTCATTACCTACCATCGCCGCATCGCGGACACCCAGACCGCAGCCGACCTGATCGCCGAATGCCTCCAGGTCGCTACAGAAGCCAATCTGATACATCAGCGGGACGAACTAGTCCGCGAGGTAACGTAGCAGGTCCCCTGAAATGTCAGTCACCTGTACCTGGTGCTACCTCGTCACCCGGCTCCGGGGCTCCGGGGCTCCGGCGTGTTCCGCGAATGTCCGCATGGGGCTCGCTCCGGGGGACATGAATTTATATAGGTGGTGACCCTCGCGTTGAGGGTCACCACCCTGCTGACTCACTACAGTTCCGATCTCACGGTGAGTGATCCAGTGATCACCATTCGGGAGTGGTGGGCGGCACCCGACGCCAGAGGTGAATCTGAGTGCCAGTTACATAAGGTGACGACTCCGCGGAGGTCGGTG
>JBOHCG010000247.1:0-10543 GCA_050698735.1 Streptosporangiaceae bacterium
CCGGACCTCCGGCGCCGCGGCCAGCGCCGCAGAGACCTTCGGCAGGAACTCCGCGGTGGTCACCACGCCGACCGCGCCGGAATCGGCCAGCGCGCTGCGCAGCTCGCCCTCGCTGACGAGGAAGATCAGCGGCGTCACCGCCGCCCCGGCCCGCCAGGCTGCGCTGTAGGTGATCAGGACCTCGGGGCAGTTGGCCATCAGCACCAGCAGCCGGTCCCCGGGACGGACGCCGAGGCCGGCCAGTCCGGCCGCGAACCCGGCCGCCCGGTCGGCGAGCGAGCCGCTGGTATGCCACTGGCCCTCGAAGAACAGCGAGTCGTAGTCGCCCTGCCGCTCGAGTGCCAGCTCGGCCTGCCGTGCCAGGTTCCCGGAGTCCATGTCCCGCCTCAGTGTTTATTATCCGGCGTTTTGTTATCCGGCCAGCTTGATGTCGAAGTACGCTCCCTCATCATCGTGGACGATCCGGGCCGAACCTGACCAGCCCGTGAGCCCGCCTGTCCCGGTTCCCGGCACGATATGTCCCCCGGGGACGGTCCGCGGGCCGGGAAGGGCGTCCCGACGATAGCCGACCGCCGGGGCTTCCGCCTTTGCCCGGGCCGGGTTAAGGTCGCGCTCATGGTGACCCAGGCGGAGTTCGATGAGCTGCTGAAGCTGCTGCGCGATTTCATCCGGCGTGAGGTGATGCCCGCCGAGGCGGACATCGACGAGACCGACGAGATCCCGGCCCGGCTGATCGCCCAGGCCAAGGAGATGGGCCTGTACGGCTACGCGCTGCCGGGCCAGTACGGCGGCCTCGGCCTGTCGGTCGAGCAGCAGGTCCGGGTGACGATCGAGCTCGGCTACACGAGCCCGGCGTTCCGGTCGCTGTTCGGCACCAACAACGGGATCGCCGGCCAGGTGCTCGTCCTCGCGGGCACCGAGCAGCAGCGCGAGCGCTGGCTGCCCCGGCTGGCCTCCGGCGAGGTGGTGGCCTCGTTCGCGCTGACCGAGCCCGAAGCGGGATCGGACCCGAGCCGGCTGACCACGAGCGCGCGGCCCGAGGACAGAGGCTGGGTCATCGACGGCCTCAAGCGCTACATCACCAACGCCCCGATGGCGGACGTCTTCATGGTGTTCGCGCGGACCGATCCGCAGGCGCCGCCAGGCAAGGGCATCGGGGTCTTCATCGTGCCCGCCGACACCGCCGGGGTCACCGTGGCGGCGCGCGACCACAAGATGGGCCAGGCCGGCGCCTGGACCGCCGACGTGGTGTTCGCCGAGGCCTGGGTGCCCTCCGGCGCGCTCGTCGGCGAGGAGGCCCAGGCCGGCTACGCCACCGCGATGCGCAGCCTCGCGCACGGGCGCCTGGTCATCGCGGCGATGTGCGTGGGCGTCGCGGCCCGGCTCATCGACGAGAGCGTGACCTACGCCAGCGAGCGCTCCCAGGGCGGCCACACGATCGGCGAGTACCAGCTCGTCCAGGGTATGCTCGCGGACTCGCAGACCGAGTACATGGCGGCCCGAGCCCTGGTCCTGGACGCCGCGGCGCAGTACGACGGCGGCACCGACCGGCGGCTCGCCCCGTCGGCGGCGAAGTACTTCGCCAGCGAGGCCGTCGGCCGGATCGCCGACCGCGCGGTTCAGATCCACGGCGGCTCCGGCTACATCCGCGGCGTCCCCGTGGAGAGGCTGTACCGCGACGTGCGGCTGTTCCGCATCTACGAGGGCACCAGCCAGATCCAGCAGCTCGTCATCGCCAGGGAACTGCTCCGGGCCCGGTAAGGCCCCGGTGCGCAGCTCCCGCAGGTAGGCGGCGAACGTCACCGGCGGCTCGGTCACCGCGTCACCCCTCATCCGCAGACCGCGCCACTGACGCGGCCACGCCGAGCATACGTCGTCCGGTTGCGGTCATCCGAGCCCTGGCGCTGTCCCGAAAGTGCGTTCTAAACGGGCATCTGCCACAGTAATCACACTAGGTGATTTATGTGTAACCGATTGAATTCGTCGTGCGGCCCGTGATAGGAGAAGAGCAGTCCCGTGCGATTTCAGGGCCTTTTCCCGACCCGGTGGGGTGAATTGTGCGCGTTTTGTACATTATTTCTGGCGCGATGGTTGCCGCTGCCAGTGCCGTCGGCCTCACGGTAGCCATGACTGCCTCGCCCGTCGCCAACGCCGCCCCTGCCGTCAACTACGTAGCGCTCGGTGATTCCTACGCGTCAGGCGACGGCGCCGGCGACTACATCTCCTCGAGCGGAAGCTGTAACCGCAGCACGAACGCCTATCCGGACCAATGGGCCGACGCCAACCATCCCGCCTCGTTTGCGTTCGTGGCCTGCGCCAACGCGACCACGGCCACCGTGGTCAGCAGCCAGCTATCGGCGCTGAACTCAGGGACCACTCTGGTCAGCATCACGATCGGCGGCAACGACGTCGGCTTTACCGGCGTCATGACGACATGCGTGCTCTGGACGACCAGCTCATGCCTGAAGGCCGTCTCTGCCGCCGAGACCCTCGTCGCCAACGTGCTGCCCGCCAGCCTCAATGCCACCCTGCAGGCCATCAGGCACGACGCGCCCAATGCGAAGATCGTGGTCGTCGGCTATCCCGATCTCTACGACCTGTCCAAGTCCAGCAGCTGCATCGGGCTGAGCACCGCCGACCGCACCGCCCTCAACCAGGGCGCCAATGAGATCGACAGCGCGCTGGCGGCCGCTGCGACGCGCAACGGCGACACGTTCGCCAGCGTGCAGGGCAAGTTCGCCGGCCACGAGATTTGCGACTCCGGCAGCTGGCTGCACTCCGTGGACATCTTCTCGCTCGGCTCGTCCTACCATCCCACCGCCAGCGGCCAGGAACTCGGCTACCTGCCGGTGTTCACGGCTGCCGCCAAGTAATCGCCCGATCCGGCGATTCCCTGGCCTGCCGGCGCGGCGTGCTAGCCCGCTGGGTCCGCGACCCCTGCGGCGCCCGCCGGCGCGGCGTACGAGTCCCGTAGCTCCATTTGGTTATGTTCATATGCATGTTCGATGAACGTGACATCCTGGACGGGCTGAACGAGCAGCAGCGGCGGGCGGTCACGCACACGGGCGGCCCGCTGCTGGTACTGGCCGGGGCCGGCACCGGCAAGACCCGGACGCTGGTGGCGCGGGCCGCATGGCTGCGCGATTGCCAGGGCATCCAGGCCAGCCGGATCCTGCTGCTGACCTTCACCCGCCGGGCGGCCGCCGACATGCTCGCCCGGGCCGCTTCCCGCGGGTCCGAGCGGATCTGCGGCGGCACGTTCCACGCCCTCGCGCATAAGATCATCCGCCAGCACGCGGAGTCGTTCTCCCTGCCACCGCAGTTCACTATCCTCGACCCGGCGGACACGGCCGACATCCTCGATGCGCTGCGCCCCGACCATGCACTTACCGATACCGGGCAGCGGTCGCCGAAGGCCGCGGCGTGTGCCGACATCTACACCCGCTGCGTGAATACCGGGCGGCCGGTCAGCGAGGTCGTCACCGCGAGCTTCCCGTGGTGTGCCCCCTTTACCAGCCAGCTGGCCGGCCTGTTCCGTGCCTACACCGCCCGCAAGCGCGCCAGGCACCTGCTGGACTTCGACGACCTGCTCCTGCTGTGGCAGGCGGCGCTTGCCGACCCGGTCGCCGGGCCGGTGCTGCGCGGCATGTTCGACGCCGTGCTCGTCGACGAATACCAGGACGTCAACACGATCCAGGCAAGCATCGTCCGGCTGCTGCAGCCCGACGGGAAGCACCTGACCTGCGTGGGCGACGACGCGCAGGCCATCTACGGATTCCGCGGCGCCGACCCGGCGCACCTGCGCCACCTCGCGGCCGACTACCCGGGGCTCGATGTCGTCCGCCTCGACCGCAACTACCGGTCCCGGCAGGGCGTGCTGGACCTGGCCAACCTCATCCGCCCGTCCGCGCCCGGCCTGGAGCTGGTGCTGGCCGGCGACCGAGGGCCCGGGACGCCGCCGCTGCTTGTCCGCTGCCACGACGAGGCGACCCAGGCAAGGGAGATCTGCTCCCGGGTGCTCGACGCGCACGAGGATGGCGCCGCGCTGCGCGACCAGGCGGTGCTGGTCCGCGCGTCCTCACACAGCGACATCCTGGAAATCGAGCTCAGCGCCCGCAAGATCCCCTACGTGAAGTTCGGCGGCCTGCGGTTCACCGACACGGCACACGTCAAGGACTTCCTGGCAGCCGCCAGGGTGCTCGCCAACCCGGCCAACGACCTGGCCTGGTTCCGCCTGCTGCGCCTGCACGAGGGCATCGGCCCGGCGCACGCCCGCCGTATCATCGACCGCCTGACGGGGGCCGGCCTGCCCGGCGACGCCGCGGAAATCGCCGAGGCCGCCCCTGCCCGGTCCAGGGCTGCCGTGACGGCCACGCTGAGCCGGCTGGCCGCTGCCGCTGGCGAGCCCTCCCCGGCACAGGCGGCGGCGATCCTGGCCGTTCTCGAGCCGCTGATCAGGGCACGGTACCCGGACGCCTCTGCCCGCCTGGCCGATCTGGAACGACTGGCCGACGCCACGGCAGCCCAGCCTTCGCTGCATGACGCGCTCGCCGAGCTCACCCTGGACCCGCCGGTCTCAGCCTCGGACCTGGCCGGACCGCCGCGCCTGGACGAGGACTACCTGACCATTTCCACCATCCATGCGGCCAAGGGCCTGGAATGGCCGGTCGTCCACCTGCCCCAGCTCGTGGACGGCGCGATACCGAGCGACATGGCCCTTGGCGACCCCGGCGGCCTGGCCGAGGAACACCGCCTGTTCTACGTCGCGGTCACCCGGTCACGTGACTGCCTGTACCTGTACGCGCCGCTGCGGCTGCACCACCATCGCCGTGGTCGCGACGACCGGCACGGCTTCGGCCAGCTCACCCGGTTCCTTGAGCCCCGGGCGCTGGCCGCCTGCGGCCACGCCATGGCCGCCTCGTCCGCTCCCGCGCTCCGGTCCGTCGGCGCCCTTACGGTCAAGGTCGACGCCGCCCTCGGCTCCCTCTGGGACGGCTGACCGCTCAACCGCTGGTCACGGCCGTCACTACGTCCGTGGTTTGCCCTTAATGCGAGGCCCCCGTCCGATACCATGAGGCGCTGACCGGGTCCCTCACCGCCGTCTCTGGCTAGCCCCTACGCCCCGCGTAAGCAGCACAATCATGTCCATCCCCGACTCTCTTGCCCTCAGCGAAGGCCAGCGTGCCCTGCAGGACAGCTTGCGCGGCTTCCTCGCCGACCAGCTCTCCCCGGCCACGCTGCGCAGCATGCTGGACAGCGAACCGGGCTACGATCCGCAGCTGCACTCCCGCCTGACCGGCCAGCGGGGCCTTGGCGGGCTGACGATCCCGGCGGAGTTCGGCGGACTGGGCACATCCGCGGTCGAAGCCAGCGTGATGCACACCGAACTCGGCCGCGCCCTCTACCCTGGCCCGTTCCTGCCCAGTGCCCTGGCCGCGACGGTGCTGCTGGCATCCGGTGACCAGGAGGCCCGCGAACGCTGGCTCCCGGTCCTGGCGGACGGCTCGGTGACCGGAGCGGTAGCCGCGGCGGATCAGACCGGCCGCTGGTCGCCGGGGCCCGACAGCGTCCGGGCGAAGCTGACGACCGAGGGCTGGCAGCTGAGCGGCCGCAGGTGGTTCGTCATCGCGGGTCACGTCGCCGCCATCATCGTGGTGCCCGCGGTCACCGAGTCGGGACCGGCGATGTTCCTGGTCGAGCCAGGCGCCCCCGGCCTCGAGGTATCCCGGCACATCGACATGGACCTTACCCGGCGGGTAAGTGTCACCTCCTTCGACGCGACACCGGCTCTCCTGCTCAGCCAGGACGCAGATGCGGCCGCCGCTCTCGACCTGGCCGAGCACGAATTCCTGCTCGCCACCGGGGCGGAGGCCGCCGGCGGCATCGAATGGTGCCTGGACGCGAGCATCGCGTACGCGGAGGAACTCGAGCAATCCGAGCTCCCGCCAGGCTCGCTGGGGTCCATCGCGCGGGTCTGCGCCGACATGGTCGCCGACTTTAAGTCCGCGTCATCGGCCGCGAGGTACGCCGCCGTCGCCACCGCGGACGGCTCGGCACGAGCCCCGATGCTGGCTCGCGCCGCCGTCCTGCGCGCCGCCGAGGCCTACCGTGATGTGACCGAGGCCGCCGTCCGCCTGTTCGGCGGCACCGGGTCCGCCGCCGAGGACGACGTGCCCCTGTATTACGGCCGCGCATGGTCGGCCGAGCGCCTGGGCGGCGGACCCCAGGCGCACAAGGACGCCATTGACGATCTCGCGCGCCGCGATCAAGTCGACGATCCCGCCAGTCCTGCCAGTCCCGGGGGTTCCTCCGGCCCTGACGGCCCCACCCCGTCCGACTAGGCACTTCGGTATCTCCTTTGTGCGATTCTGGCGGATGCCTCAGGCTGGTAGCCATGCCCATTCGACCTCGGATCCCTGAAGACATGCCCGAATGCGTCGCGGTGCTGCGGCGAGTCCACGAGATGAACGGCTATCCGTCCCGCTGGCCCCGCGATCCCGCCAGCTGGCTCACCCCAGCCGATCTGGAGGGGGCATGGGTGGCTGTTGACGGCGACCTCATCGTCGGCCAGGCCGTGCTGGTCCGGGGCGTGAACACCCGTTGCCTGCTGCGTGCGACCGGCCGCGACCCCAGCGAACTCGGGTTGGTAGCGCGGCTGTTCGTCGATCCCGCTGCGCGACGCGCGGGCCGTGCCCGCGATCTCCTCGAGACCGCCACTGTCTACGCCGTGGCCCACGGACTCCAGCCGGTCCTCGACGTCGTCGACGACAGCTTGGCTGCTATCGCCCTCTACGAGGGAGCCGGGTGGCAGCTCGCAGGCACGGAACTGGCGACATGGACAACACCAGCCGGGATCAGACCCAAGGTCCGGTGGTACGTAGGGCCCAGCCAGGGTGGCGACCAAGCATGCTCCCCGGTTGCGAGTAACGAGGCATCGCGTGCCTGACGGCCTGGGACAGCATCGAGGTTCACGCAGTGCCTCGGTACAGCCGAGTGACCCCGAACCGGTACCCTGACTGCGTTCCAGCACAGCGCGACGGTCCGCGCTGCGGAAGGGCGCATAGCTCAGCGGAAGAGCGCTCGCCTTACAAGCGAGAAGTCCCAGGTTCGAACCCTGGTGCGCCCACTATTTCGAATACCCTTCTCCGCGCTGAACCCCCTCACGGCGTGGCAGAAAGATGAACCTGGCTTCTCTGCGTGGGTGGAGCTGCACGGGTTGGACGCTGGCCTTTGCGTGCAGAACTTTTCAACTGCCGAGTACGGCCAGGCGGTGGCGTATCGCCCTGGGGAGGTCATGAAGCAATACACCGGCGTCTCCCAGTGCCCTGGGTGCCCAAATGACTGTATCAAGATCATGCGGACGTCCGATGGCGCCAATGCCCGGGGCATGCACCAGCCCGCTATGGGCTCGCTCGGACCGAACCTGGGTATCTGGGACGTGGCATCGGTGATTGACGCGAACACGCGCTGCCAGGAACTGGGCATGGACCCGATCTCTCTCGGCTTCACCATGTCTACCGGGCCACCACCCGCCACCTGCTCCACCTCGGCGGCACGATCACCAGCACGCCCCGCCTGATCACCGTGACCCTCGATCCCCCTGCCGCGCCCAGGATCGCCCGCGCCCTCGCCCTGCTCATCGAGGAGATCAACGCAACCCCGCCCCGCATGCCCGGCGACACCCGGCCCATCACCTACCAGCTCGCGGCGCCCCCCCGGATTTAACAACGATCAAGGACCGACTTCCGGAGGTCTGAGGCTGCGGATGGTGGCCTGGCGCTCGTTGGTGATGATGACGTGGCGGCGTCCCGGCCCAGGCCGGTGACGACGAGCTGGCGGACGGTGCCGGGGTAGCTGGTGAGCTTGAGAGCGCTGTCCTCGTGGACTTTCGGCTTGTTGTGCGGGCCTGGCCGGTCCAGGCTGACGGTCTTGTAATCCTTGCTGGCCAGGCCGGCGATGTGGCGGACTAGGGCCGGGGAGCGCATGCGCAGGGTGAGGAACTTGACGCCGCGGCCGTCGAGCTCGCCGAGCACGGCCTGGCCCTCGGGCCACTGCGTCAGCCGGGCTGCCGCCATACGCTGACGAGTTGGTGGTCGAGGTGAAGTTGGGACGGTTTGCGGGCCTGCGTCGCCGTAGCGGGCCGCGGAGGTTTACAGGGTGCCGGTGAGGGCCTGGAGGCCCAGGCTGGCTGTTGCGACTGTGATCCAGAGCACGGCGCCGAGGATCAGGGGGCGGGCGCCGGCCTTGCGGAGCGCGGCCACGTTGGTGGACAGGCCGATCGCGGACAGCGCGACGGAGACGAGGAACACCGACGCGTGCTCGAGGGGGGAGTGCGCGCCGGCCGGGATGATGCCGCAGGAGTTGACGGCGGCCACAAGGACGAAGCCGATCAGGAACCAGGGCACGAGCTTGGCGGCGCGGCGCGGTGACATGCGGGCGGTGACAGGAGGGGCGGGGGCGCCCGCAGCAGCGCCGTCGCGGGCCGCGGCGGCTGGGGCGGTCGCGATGGCGAGGCGCTGCTGCTTGCGGGCGGTCAGCGCGGCGAGGCCCAGGCAGATCGGGATGATCATGAGCGTGCGGACCAGCTTCACCACGACCGCGTGGCTGGTCGCGGCAGTGCCGTAGGTGGCCGCCGTCGCCACCACGGACGACGTGTCGTTGACCGCCGTGCCTGCGAACAGGCCGAATGACTGCTGGCTCATGCCAAGCGCGTGCCCGAGGAGCGGGAAGACCAGGACTGCCGCAATGTTGAACAGGAAGATCGTGGAGATCGCGTAGGCGACATCGGCCGACGCGGCCTCGATCACCGGGGAGACAGCGGCGATCGCCGACCCGCCGCAGATCCCCGTGCCCACGCCGATCAGCGTGCGCAGGTCGCCGGGGACGCCGAGCAGTCGCCCGTACAGCCAGGCCGCGGTGAGGCAGATGGCGAGCGTGCCGAGCATGACCGGCAGCGAGGACACGCCGACCCTGGCCGCCTCGGCGATCGAAAGCTGCGCGCCGAGCAGGACCACCGAGCACTGCAAGACAAAGGTGCTCGCCCACTTCACCCCGGGCGCGAAGCGCGCGCCCGGCTTGACGACGATCGCGATGACGGCGCCGATGACCGCCCCGGGAACCGCGCTGCCGATCAGCGGCACGTACTGCCCCACGACCGTCGCCGCTGCCGCGACAGCGAGTGCCAGCGCGAGCCCGGGGGCGATGGCCTGCGCGCGGCGGGCGGCACGGCGCGGGCGGGAGGCGTTAGCGGGATGCAAAGGGCCCCGCTGGGGGAGCTTTGCATCCCGCGTCCGCTGCTCGAGGTTCGCCGGGGCGGGGGCATCATGCAGGGCGGTCATAGCTATTCCAGGGTCGCCAAGATGCTGGCCTGCGAGAAGAAGAGCCGCCTTGTGGGGGTACAAGCTAGCGTTGTACCTGGCGGCAGCCGCGATCGGACAGGGAGGCGCGGGGACGATGAGCGAGGCGGTGCACGATCTGGGCGCGCTGCGGGCGCTGCGCGAGGTGGGCAGGCGCGGGTCCATCGCCGCCGCCGCCACGGTGCTCGGCGTCTCGCAGCAGGCGCTGTCCGCCCGGATGCGGACGCTGGAGCGGGCGACAAGCGTCACCTTGCTCGCCCGCTCACCGGGCGGATCCCACCTCACCGAACAGGGACGCCTCATCGTCGGCTGGGCCGAGGACGTACTCGACGCCGCCGACCGGCTTGAGGCCGGGCTGCGGTCGATCAGGTCCGGCGTGTCGCACCGGCTGGCGATCGCCGCCAGCCAGACCGTCGCCGAGCACCTCGTGCCGCACTGGCTAGTCGAGTTGCGCGGCATCGAGCAGGCCAACGCCGAGCAAGCACCCGGGGACACGCCGACGGTCGTGGAACTAACCGTCGCCAACTCCACCCGGGTCATGGAGCTCGTCAGGGACGTTAAGGTACGACTCGGCTTCATCGAGACCCCGCACCTGCCAGCTGACCTGGTCACGACGCACCTGCGCGACGACGAGATGCTCGTGGTCACCGCGCCGGGCCATCCGTGGGCGCGCCGTCGGCGGCCGCTGTCACTGGCTGAGATCGCCGCGACGCCTATGGTCATGCGGGAGGCCGGCAGCGGCACCAGGATCACCCTGACCGACCACCTGGCCGCCCAGAATCCGCCGCTCAGCGCGCGGATCGCGATGGAACTCGGTACGAGCGCGGCGGTACGCTCAGCGATCGCGGAGGGCGTCGGGCCGGGCGTGCTCAGCCGACTGGCCGTCCGCGACGACCTCGTACTCGGCCGGCTGGCCGCCATCGAGGTCGCCGGGCCGCCGCTGATAAGGCAGCTCACCGCCGTCTGGCGCCCCGACCTCGACCCGCTGCCGCCCGAGGCCGCGCGCCTCCTCGCGGTCGCAAAGGGCGCCGCGCTGGCCCGCGGATGACCGCCGTCCGGCAGCCGGACCAGGGCCTAACGACAGCGATGGTTGTACGCGATATGCCTGAGCGGCGACTGGCCAAACGACCAGTCCTTAGCCTGCGGTCTTGGTTTTGATCAGCGGTGAGTCCCGCGAGAGTTCCCGG
>JBOHCG010000248.1:0-10484 GCA_050698735.1 Streptosporangiaceae bacterium
ACAAGCTCCTTGCCTTCCTCGAAAGCCTGTGACCTGACCCCCGCAATTATCTGGTGCCCTGGAAGACCGTCGCAGCGGTGACCAGGCGCGGAGAGACCCAGCCAGGATAACGCCGGGTTCGGGACAAATGGTCTTCGTTAACCTCTTCGCGCCGCCGGCCGGGGAGCCGATGAAGTACTCCAACGCCTACGAGCTGTTCCAGCGGCTGGCGGCGAAGGCGGGGTTCACCGCCCGGCCGCACATGCTGCGGCACTCGGCGATCACCCGGTGGCGGCGGGAGGGCAAGCCCGACTACGTGGTAATGGACCTCGCCGGGCACGTGTCGCGGCAGTCCATGGAGCCCTACACCCACGCCAGCGACGCCGAGAAGCGCGCGGCCGTGAACCTGGTCGCGGGGCTGGGAAGGACGCGGGGATGAGCAGCCTGGCCGCCCTGCCGGCGGCCGGCCCGGACGGGCGCGGGGACGGGGAGTTGCTCGCTGGCTGGCTCGCCTGGCTTGGCGAGCGGATCGACCCGCAGTGGCGGGCCGGCGAGTGGGACCAGGACCGCTTGCTGTTCACTGGCGATCCCGCCAGCCCGGCCACTGTCGTCGCCGTCTGCCCCCTGCCGGGCTGTGGGGTGACCATGCACGCGCCCCACTGGTCGGGCTACTGCAAGACCTGCCATGACAAGCTCACCGCCAGCGGCCTGGACAAGGAGGCGTTCGAGGCCGCCTACACGCGCGGCAACCGCCGGCTGAACGTCTACCGGCAGGACAAGGCCTGCGAGGTCCCGGCCTGCCGCCGGGACGCTTACGGGCTCGGGCTGTGCGTGACCCACTACCGCGGCTGGGTGAAGGCCCGGGACCGGCCTGGAGCCGACCGGGCCGCGTGGATCGCGGCCCGGGAGGCGGCCACGGCCCCGGAGCCGTGCGCCGTGCTCGCGTGCGACCGGGAAAGGGCCTCGGTGACGATCCTGCTTTGCAGGGTCCACCAGCACAGGTGGCGGCTCCATCAGCGCGCCGCGGCAGGCGACGCGGCCCTGATGGCGTGGATCGAGCACCAGCCACCCTACCTGTCGGCGCACATGTTCTCCCTCGCCCCGCTCCAGGAGGCCGTCCGGGTGGAGATGCTCTACGCGCTCCAGCGGCGCGACTCCCGTGAGCCGGCTCTCCACCCCCAGTTCGTGCGGCGCGCGGTCGCCACGCTGGAGGGCGTCCCGTCCATCGCGCTGGCCGGCGGCGCGCTGGACGCCACCGCGGTCGGCGCGGTCACCCGTGCGCTCGTGCGGACCGCGCAGTGGGAGGTCGGCACCGCGTTCGACCAGTTCCGCGGCATCGACCCGGCGCGCAAGCTCATCTGGGACCTGCGGACGGTCAGCCAGCAGATCCCCTCGCTCAAGAAGGGCGTCAGCCCGCTGCGGAACCCCAGCTCGCTGGACTTCGGGCAAGTACAGCTGGACTGGATCCGGGAGATCCTGATGCACTGGGCCCGGACGGCCAGCCCGTCCAGCATGGACCTGCGGCGGCGGCACAGGGCATGCGTCATCGCCTCCCGGGCGCTGGGCCTGCGCGGCGATGGCGGCACCAGCCCGGCCAGGCTGCGGTTCTCGGACGTGACCGTGGTGGTCGACGCGTTCAAGCTCGCCTGCACCGAGGGCGGCAGGCTACATGTGCCCTCCCAGCAGGGCCGCCTGCTGCGCTGCTTCTTCGACCTGCTGGACTTCGCGCGCCGCGAGGGAATCGCGGGAGGCCTCTCGACCCGGTTCGTCCTCCACCCCGGCCATCACGTGATCCAGCGGCCCGATGGCAACGAGGACGAGATCGGCAAGGCCATACCGGACGTGGTCATCCGCCAGCTTGACGAGCACTTGCCCCTGCTCGGGACGGGGTTCCCCTACGGGGTCATGCCCCCCGAAGCCGTGACCGCGATGTTCCAGGTGATCTACGTGATCCTCCGCGACACCGGCCGCCGCCCGGCCGAGGTCGCGGGCCTCGACCTGGACTGCCTGGAACTGGACCGGGGTGAGTACCAGCTGGTCTGGCACAACATGAAGGGCCGCCGCCTGCGCCGCAGGCTCCCGGTCGAGCAGGGCACCGCCAGTGCGATCCTGGACTGGAAGGAGATCCGGGCAGGCCTGGACATCCCGGGCAACTGCGCCGCCCACCTGTTCCCCGCCATCACCGGCAACTACCAGCACCTGGACTCCGGATACATCTCCCGGGCGATCAGGCTCTGGGCCGACTCCATCCCCGTCCTGGACTCCGGGGAACCCGGCCAGGACGGGACCCCGCTGCCGTTCGACCGGGCGAAGATCTTCCCCTACGCGTTCCGGCACACCTTCTGCCAGCGCTACGCGGACGCCGGGATAGCGCTGCACGTCCTGCAGTCCCTCATGGACCATAAGTCCGCTAATACCACGGCCGCGTACTACCAGGTGCCGAAGAAGATGAAGCGCGAGGCGGTCAACACGCTGCGGGTCCTGGCCGTCGACCGCACCGGCGCGCCGGCCCCCATCGGCTCTGCCACAGCATACGAGATGCGGTCCGTCGCGGTGCCGTGGGGGAACTGCAACGAGCCGTCGAACGTCAAGGCCGGCGGCGGGGCCTGCCCGATCCGCTGGCAGTGCCCGGGATGCGCCCACTACAACCCCGACCCCTCCCACCTGCCCGCGATCGAGGACCAGGTCCGCGCCCTGAAGGCCAGCCTGGAAACCGCCCGCGCCATCGGCGCCGCCCCCTACACCATCGCCGGGATCGAAGGCGAGATCGCCGACTACGCCAAGGTCATCGACGCCATGAAGGCCCAGATGGACGCCATGCCCGCGGCGGAGCGCCGCGAGGTCGAGGAGGCCAGCAAGGTCCTGCGCCGCCTGCGCGCCGGCGCCACGGCACCAGGGCCGGTCCCGCTGCCGATGCCCGCCGCCAGGCCAGCCGAGCGGACCGCGTGACCGGCAAGCGCACCCCCGCCGACGTGCTCCGCGAGGCCCGCAAGAGCGACAGCCTGGCCAAGCGCAGCCGGGTCCTGGCCGTCATCGACGAGATGAAGGCCCGCGACGAGCCCGTCACCTTCCTCGGCGTCGCCCGCGCCGCCCGGGTATCGAACTGGCTCGTCTACGCAGAAGGCGTCCGCGAGCACATCGAGGCCGCCCAAAAAGGCCAGGCCAGCCGAACAGCACGCGAGCAGCGGGCCGGGACCACCGCCAGCGCCGCCAGCCTGGCCACCGACCTGGAGATCACCCGGGCCGAGCTCCGCCGCACCCGCGACGAGCGGGACCGCCTCAAGGCGAAGGTCCAGCGCGGCCTCGGCCACCAGGTCACCCAGGCCGGCACCACCGAGCTCGCCGCCCGGATCAGGGACCTGACTGCCAGGATCGAGAGCCAGGGCAGCGAGCTAGCCCAGGCCACGGCCGAGGTCACCAGCCTCACCAAAGAACGGGACACGGCGCTAGACGAGGTCGCCGGCCTCCGGGCGGCCCTGCGGCAGATGACCCGCCAGCAGAACACCGCACGCTGACGTGGCCCACGTCCCGTTTGCCCGGCAAGTCGCCCAGCGCGGAAGTAGGCTTCAGGCCGTGAGCACTGACGCGGATATAGTCACTGACTTGGGCGCCCTTCGCGGCGCGATGGTGGACAGGCTTCGCGACAGGGGAGTGCTGCGCGATCCGCGGGTCGAGGCGGCGATGCGGGCGGTGCCACGGCACCTGTTCGTCCCCGGCGTCCCGGCGGAGCGCGCCTACAGCGGCGACTCCGTGGTCACCCACCGCGACGATCAGGGCGTCGCGGTCAGCTCGGTGTCGGAGGCCGCGATCGTCGCGGTGATGCTCCAGCAGCTGAGCGTCGCGCCGGGCGGCAGGATCCTGGAGATCGGGGCGGGGACCGGCTACAACGCCGCCCTGCTCGCCGAGCTGGCCGGCCCGTCGGGCACCGTGACGAGCATCGACATCGACGCCGTGGTCACCGACGAGGCCGCGCAGCGTCTGGAGCAAGCCGGCTACGGCCGGGTGCGGGTCGCCTGCCGGGACGGGGCCGAGGGCTTCGCGGAGGCCGCGCCGTTCACCGGGATCATCGTGACGGCGGGTGCCTGGGACCTGCCCCGGCCATGGCAAGACCAGCTCGCCCCCGGCGGGCGCCTGGTGGCCCCGCTGCGGATCCGCGGCCTGACCCGCTCGGTCGCGCTGCACCGGGAGGACGACGGCCACTGGCGCAGCGACTCGATGCACGAGTGCGGGTTCATGCCGATCCGCGGCCTGGACGCGATGGCCGAGCGGAACATCCAGCTCGGCGGGGACTCGGGCGTGTTCCTGCGCACTGACGAGGGGCTGGACGCCGACGCCGCCGTGCTCGGCGCGGCGCTGGACGGGCCGCCGTCCCTGCAGTGGACCGGGGTGGTCACGCGGACGGTCGAGAACATGGACCTGTGGCTGTCGGCCCTGGACGGCTTCTGCCGGATGGTCGTGACAGGCAAGGCGATCGAGCGCGGCCTGGTCAGGCCGATCTACCCCTGGGGCAGCATGGCAGTGGCCGGCACCGACGGCTTCGCCTACCTCCTGCAGCGCCCGGCAGGCTCAGACGAGGACGGCAAGGCCCTGATCGAGCTGGGCGCCTGCGGGTACGGACCCGGCGGCCAGGAACTCGCGTCCGCCGTCGCCGGGCAGGTCACCACCTGGGAGCGGCACCGGTCCTCGCTCAGCGACCTGTGGGTAGAGGTCCACCCCGCAGGCGCTGGGGCCCTTCCCGGCGCGATGATCACGGCCGCCAAGCGGAACTCCACTGTCCTGGTTCGCGCAGAGTGACAGCACTGTTACCGGATTGCCGGGAACCCGCTTTTCCTACCGGTCGGTACGCAGTAACTTCAGGTGCATGGATGACTACGGAGTTGCCGGCGAAAACGCCGTTGAGGACCTGTTCCGCCTCGACCCCCAGTCCGCCCCCGCTGGCGGCGTCCCCTCTTACTCGTCGGAGGACTGCACCAACGACGGCTGCACCGGCAGCTGCGTCGGCTGCTGACACCCGCAGCGCAGCGCAGGACGGTGGACCGAAGTCCCTTCGCCGCGTCTGGCGCGGTGGCCGCCCTTGCCCGTGTCCCCCTGCTTCCGGCAGCGCCGGCGCAAGGCGAGTCAGGAGGATCCCTGCTGGCCGAGGCCGTGCTCCTGGCGTCACGCCAGGCCAGTCAGTCGGGCGAGACCGCGCGGCGGGCGGTGACGATGCGCGGCTACGAGCTGCGCGCCAGGTGGCGGCCAACGCCACTTAGCGTGTTCGCCGGGGTTTCCGAGGCATCCTTCGGACCCGGGGAGGCAGAGCTGACAGTGGGAGCGGGGCACCGCTGCCGCAGTCACCCGGGCACGGCGTGGCTGGCCGCCGTCGCGGACATGGTCGTCGGCGACCCCGGTGTCCTGCCGGGACTCACCCTGCACGCCAGCGGCCTCGCAGCGCACCGCGGCGGCCTGCTGGAGTGCGAGCTGCCGGGAACGCCGGGCGGGCCCGGTCCGTCCCGCAGCACCATCCGGGCGACCAAGGCCACCACCGCGATCCTGGACGCCTGCGCGGAAGGCATCAGCTATGAGAGCCTGCTCGCCGGGGTGCAGCGCCGCTGGCCGCAGGCTACTGAGGGCACCGTTGCCGCTGCGGTACTCGGGATGGTGCGCAGCGGTTTCCTGGCGGCCGGCCTGCTTCCCCCTGTCGCGTCCGACGATCCGCTCGGGCACTTGGCCGCCGCGCTGCCCGCTGATCACCGGCTGCACGAGCCGCTGCTGAGGCTTCGGTCACTGCTGGCATCGGCCGACGGCTACCCGCCGGGCAGCCCGGACCGCATGGAGGCGCTGCTGGCGGCCAGGGACGCCGCCGACGCGATCTGCTTCCAGGAACGCCCGCTGACCGTCGACACAGCGGCGGACGCGGTCATCCGCCTGCCCGCCTCCCTGGGCAGGGCGGCAGCCGGCGCCGCGGGGGTGCTCTGGCGGACCCACAGCCGCCCCGACCTGCTGGCCGGGTGGCACGCCCGGTTCGTTGAGCGATACGGCACTCGTCGGCGCGTCCCGCTCCTGGAGGCCACCGACCCGGCTGCCGGCCTGGGCCTCGACCTGAGTGCTGGCGACGACGAGCGCGAGGACGACGACGGCCGGGAGGCTGCCCTTGCCCTCCTGCACCACCGGGCGCTGGCAGCCGGCGCCGTTGAGGTGATGCTCACCGACGCTGACGTCATGGCCCTCGGCGGCTCCGGCCCGGGGCTGCCGTCCCGGACGGCGGAGATCTGCGTCCGGGTCATCGCCGGCAGCGAGCAAGACCGGCACGCGGGCCGGCTCGCGCTGGCGGTATGCCCGGTAGGACTCGCCGCGGACGCCGGGACCGCCGCGGGAAGGTTCACCAGCCTGATCCCGGCCCTGCGCACCGGAACTGACCACGATCCCGGGGCCCTCGTCGCAGAGGTGCTCATCGCGCCCCGCAGCACTGCCGCGAGATCCCTGGCGGTCCCGTCCGGCCTCGCGGAGGCGAGCATCCCGGTCGGCGTCGCCGCCGGGCCGGGTGCCCTGCCGCTGGGCGGCCTGTCGCTGTTCTCCGACGGCCGCCGCCTGGTCGTGTGGTCGGAGGCCCGTGGCTGCCGGGTCATCCCGGTGCTCTACTCCCGGGTGGCTCCCGGCCTGCAGCCGCCGCTGGGACGGTTCCTGCAGCTTGCCGGCCGGTCGGGGACCAGGTCATGCCGCGGATGGTCGTGGGGGCACCTGGACAGCGCGCCGTTCCAGCCCCGGGTCCGGCACGGTGCCACGATCCTCGCCCCGGCCAGGTGGGCGATCTCCCCGCAGCTCAGCCAGGCGGCCCGCGACCGCGCTGCCTGGGACGAGGCCCTCCATGCCTGGTCGGCAAGCACCCGGCCCCGCCCGCCCGACATCGTGGTCACCGATGACGCCGACCGGCGGATACCCCTGGACCTGCGCCGCGACGACGACCGCGAACTCCTCCGCCGCTTCGCCCGCCAGGGACTGCGCGCCGTCGCCGAGCCGCCCGGCGGCACCGGAGCCGTCCAGGACGTGGTGCGCGGGCCAGCCGGGAACCACGTCCTGGAACTCATCATCCCCCTGGCCAGGCGCGAGACCAGTCCGGCTGCCGTGGTTCCCCTGGCACCGCCGGCGCAACCGCGGTCCGCCGGGCAGGGGCTGTTCCTGCCCGGAAGCGAATGGCTGTCGCTGGCGATCCGCAGCCCGGCGCACTGCCAGGACGAGCTCATCGCCAGCCTGGCCAGCCTCGCGGGACAGCACGACGCAGACTTCGACCTCTGGTTCTGGATCCGCTACGCCGCACCCGCCCACGGACCCCACCTGCGCGCCCGGTTCCACGGGCAACCCGCCACACTCGCGGCGAGCCTGCTGCCCGCGCTTGCGGCCTGGTCCGCCGGCACGATCACCCGGCGGCTCTCGGGAGGCTTCTCCGTCGAGCCCTACGAGCAGGAGACCGAGCGATACGGCGGTGCCGATGCCCTCAGCGCCGCCGAGCAGGTCTTCGCCGCCGACAGCCGCCTCGTCATCACGGCCATGACCACCGCGAGGAATGAAGGAAGCCGGCTCCTCATGGCCGCGCTGTCCGCCGCTGACATCACCAGCACCCTCGCCGACGGAGACCCTGCCGCGCTCGGCGACACCCACGTCAACCGGGACCTCCGCCGCCGCCTTAGCGAACTGCGACCGCAGGCCAGGGCCGCATGGCGCGACCCGGCAGCAGGACCGCGGGTCCACCCGGCATGGGCGCAGCGGCAGACCGCGCTCCTGGCCTACCGCGACATCCTCAAGCCGGAACTGCGGCCCGGCTGCGCATCGTCAGTGATCCACATGCACGCCAACCGGCTGCTCGCCGACAACGCCATCGAGCCGGGCGCCCGGGCCCTTGCTGCCGACTTGCTCAGGCTCCCCTCGTGACCACGGCGCAGGAGCAGGCCCTCACGGTCGGGCGCCTGCTCCTGGAGACGGCGAGCGTCGAGGACGCCCTGCCGGAACGGTCAAGAGCCTCCATGGCCCACGGACTCGCCGGAACCGCTCTCCTGCACGCCCGCCTGTCCGCTGCTGACCCGGTATTCGCGGTCGCCGCCTCCCGGCACTGGGAGCGTGCGGCACAGCTCATCCGGCGCTCCAATGACTCGGGTGCGGGGGTCTTCGCCGACCGGGGCGGACTCGCCGCGTCCCTGATCATCGGCTCCGCCATGCTGCCCGACCCCGCGCCGCACCACGCCGCCGCGCAGCAGGCGGCCCGGTGGCTCTCAGCGAGCGCCAGCAGGATCGCCGAGACGATGAGCGACCCGTCCTGGGCCGCCTACGACGTCATCAACGGCCTCGCCGGAATCGGCCGCGTCCTCCTCACCGCCCGGGCTGACGGGCACCACGAGGCCGAGCCGGGACTGCTCGCCGCGCTGCGGGCCCTGACCAGCATGCTCTCCCTGCGGGACGGGCCACGGCCAGGCTGGTGGATCCCCGCCAGCCGCCATCCCTCCACCGTCACCGTCCACCCGTCGGGCGGCGCGACCACAGGAATGGCCCACGGCGTCGCCGGCCCCCTGGCCTTTGTCGCCGCCGCGCACGCCGCAGGCCACACCACCAGCGGCCAGGAGGCAGCGATCCGCAACGCCGCCGAATGGCTCCTGCAGTGGCGCACTCCCGGAACATGGCGATGGCCTCCCACCATCACCGGCGACCAGCTCGAAGGGCACGAGTCCCCGCCGGTCCCCGGCCGGTCCGACGCCTGGTGCTACGGCACCCCCGGCATCGCCCGCGCGCTCGCCATCGCCGGGCTCGCCCTCGCTGACCCCTCAATCACCGAGGCGTCCACGACAGCCCTCGACTCCCTCGCCCAGCGGCCCCCCGGACAGTGGGACACCGAAGGACCCGCGCTCTGCCACGGCACCGCCGGGGTTCTGCAATCCGCCAAGACCAGCCCCGCGCTCGCGGACGCCTCCGCCAGCCAGCTCACGCAGAAAATCGGCCAGGAGGAGGACCCCTTCGGGTTCACCGCCAGCCCCGGCCTCCTCACCGGAGCGGCCGGCACAGCCCTCGCGCTCGCCGACCACGGCCAGTTGCCGGCGCCTCCGGGCTGCTCTAGCTGGGACGCGCTGCTCCTTCTATCCTGACAGCGTCATCCGGGACGAATGAGAGCCGACCGCCAGCCCTGCGGATAGTAATCCGGGACGGCCTACGGCAGGTAACCAGCAAGGAGCAGCGCCCTGACGATGGCCGAGCTGGCCACGACACTCATGCGATCCGCAGGAGGATCACATCGACCTGAGCCGGGGACAGGTCCGCCCACCCTGCCGCGTCATCATCCACTCCCGTGATGACGACGTTCCCGCGCAAGTCGAACTGCACGCCAAAGTCACGGGCAACGCGCGTGGCCGCCTGGTTGGCCGCCTTCCCGGCAGCCAGGCCTTCCTCGTCCACCCAAAACTCCCATCGGTCAGTAACCCGGAACCGCTCCACGGCCTCGGCACCGATGCGCGCCCTCAGCGACCGCATGAACCTGGCACCCCCGCCAACGGCCACATCAACCACCTCGGGCGGCCCGTCAGCAGGAACGAGCAGCGCCCTCACGGCAGACGCCAAGGCCTCGGCAAGAAACGCACAGGGCATCGGCTCACGCTGAGAACCCTAAGCCGACATCGAGTCACAACCGACTTGCCTCACGTGACTTCACGCAAGACACGGCTGCTACCTGCGGAAACGACTTGACACACGAGATAAGGGTAGGCATCCTGGCACTACTATCGGGCGCGATGAGAGTCGGCATCCAGGTCGACGGCCAGGCCAGGGCGGTCACCGAGCTGTGCGCGACCTTCGACCGCTACCGCCAGGGCAGCGCCGCCTGCCCCTGGTGGCCCGCGATGATCACCTCCGGCGAGCACAAACGCGGGACGGCGGACTCAGGACGCCAGGCCCGGCCGTCGTGGTGCTACGGCACCCCCGGCCAGGCGCGGGCACAGCAGCTCGCGGGCCTCGCCCTCGGCGACCGCGAGCGGATGCGCACCGCCGAGCGCGCCCTCGCCGGCTGCGTCCTTGACCGGCAGGTCACCGGCCTGCTCACCGACGCCTCGCTGTGCCACGGGTGGGCCGGCCTGGTGCAGGCGCTCTGGCGGGCCGCCAGCGACGCCCTCGACCCTGGACCGCTCCGGGCCGCGCTGCGCGAGGCGCGGCGGGGCATGGAAGACCACCTCGCCCGCGCAGGGCCGCCGGCCTCCAGCGGGCTCCTGGAAGGAACATCCGGCATCCAGCTCGCCCAGAACGACCTGCCCCGTGCGGGCGGCGACCCGCCCGCATGGGACGCCTGCCTGCTGCTGACCCTGTGAACCCCGACCGACCGACTAAGGAGAACCGAGTGACCGCGACCGCGCCCGCCGCCAGCCCCGAGCACCTCAACCAGCTCATGATCGACGCCATCGCCGCCGCCTCGCACGTCGGCACCCGCGACCCCCGCGTCCTGGCCGCGATCCGCGCCGTGCCGCGCCACGCCTTCGTCCCCGGCGCCAGCCTCG
>JBOHCG010000249.1:0-10472 GCA_050698735.1 Streptosporangiaceae bacterium
TGGGTTTCGCCGCGTGCCGCAGGTTCGGCGGCAACTCGTTCCACGTGGCTCCGGTGAACACCGGCGGATTGAACTGCTCGACTCCCATCGGGACGAACACGTTCTCGGCGTACGTGTGCCAGATGGTGGCCGGCCAGGTGCCGCCGTAGCCGCCTTCGTAGACGCCGCCGAGGTTGTTCAGCGACTGCGTGCCCTTGCCCTGCTCGTTGGTGAAGATCGCGACCGCGAGGGTCTGCTTGGGAATGGCGCCGAGGAAAAACGCCGACTGCGCGGTGTTCGTGGTGCCGGTCTTGGCGATCATCTCCTGGCCGTTGCTCATCGCGGCGACCGGCGCGGTGCCGTAGGAGGAGGTGTCCTCGGACATCGCGTACTGGACCTCGGTGGCCTCGTCCGCATTCAGCTGCGGGTTCGCGTTGAACACCAGGCGGGTGGTGATATCGATGGGGGTCTGCACGTCGTTCCTCGTGATCGAGGTGATCACGTGGGCGTCGTGGTAGACACCGTAGTCGTCGATGGTCGCCAGCATCGTGGCCTGCTCGGTGACGGTCAGCGACGCCTGGCCGAGCGCGACGCCCGACTGGTTACGCATGCTCTGCAGCCCGGAGTCGATGGTGTCCAAGCCGAGCGAGTTCGCGAAGTCGATGATGTTCTGGCCATTCGACCCGGCCACCACGTGCCACAGGTCCGCGTACGCCGTGTTGATCGACTCGGCCATCGCCATCTGCGGCGTGTACTGCCCGTTCTCGCCGGTGTCGTCGTTGGCGAGCGGGTAAGAGCCGGAAGTCTGGCAGTAAAGCTCGCCAGCGGCGGTGAACTTCGCGGGCGCCGGGTACGCCGTGGGCGAGCTGTCCAGCGGGATGCAGAGGTTGTCGTAGCCGTCGAGCGTGCTGGTCTGCACGTTCATTCCCTGCTTGACGGCCAGCGCGAGGATGTAGGGCTTGAAAGAGGATCCGACCTGCTCGCGGTTGTAGACCGCCATGTTGACTTCGCAGTCGATCTTCTTGCATTCCTTGGCGGTGATCGTCGGCCCGACGTTGTTGTACTTGTACCCGGGGAACCCAGGACCGGGATAGAGCGCCTCGATCTCCCCGTTCGCCGGATTCTCCAGCACCGCGCCCACGTGCATGTAGTACTGCAGGCGGTCTTGCGGGTCGGCGCTGGAGTTGATCGTCGACTCGTTCTGGATGACCGCGTCGTAGAGCTGCCGCATCTGCGCGTCGTTGATGCTGGTGCGGATGGTGTAGCCGCCGTCGTCGATATCCGACTGGCTGAAGTGGTAGTCGTCGATCAGCTCGTTCTTGACCATGTCCATGATGTAGGGGTCCCAGACGTCCTTGCCGAAGCTCTGCGGGACGTGGTCACCCATCGTCGGGAACTTCATCGCCGCGGCCTGCTGGGCCGTCAGGTCGCCCATCTGCACCATGTCGTTCAGCACGACGTGCCAGCGCGCCACGAGCTGGGGACGGTACTGCTGCAGCGGGTAGGTGCTCGGCTGCTGGATGACGGCGGCGATCACCGCGGCCTGCGCCGTGGTCAGTTTCGCCTTCAGATCCTGCGGCGGGATGTCGAAGTAGGTCTGCGCCGCCGCGCCAACGCCGTAGGCACCGTCACCCAGGAAGATCGTGTTCAGGTAGTTGTCCAGGATCCACTGCTTGGACTTCTCCTTGCCCACCTTGAGCGAGACGAGGATCTCCTTGAACTTGCGGCTGAGGGTCTGCTGGGTGCCGATGCCGACGTAGTAGTTCCTGACGAACTCCTGGGTGATGGTGGAGCCGCCCTGCACCGAGCCGTCGCCGCCCGTGAGGTCCTCGTAGGAGGCCCGGGTGATGCCCTCGAGCGAGATGCCGCCCTCGTTGTAGAAGTTCCTGTCCTCGACGGCGAGGACCGCGTCGATGAGGTTCTGCGGGACCTGGCTCAGCGTCATCATCTGGCGGTCGGTCGTGCCGAACCTGCCGATCAGGGTGCCGTCGGAGGAGAGGACCACGGTCTGCGCGTAGCTGGTGGCCTCCATCGCCTCGGTGGGGACCGGGGTCTCCTCGTACGCCACGGCGATCACGATCGCGCCCATCACGATGAACGCGCCGATGATCACGGCCAGCAAGCCGATCGCCTTGCGCAGCGTCCAGTGCCGCCACCAGCTGCCCTTGACCTTGACCTTGCCCCGGGGACCGCCGGGACCGCCGGGACCGCCGGTGCCGTTGGACCCGCCTGTTCCAGGCCCGGATGGCCCGTGGCGGCTGCGGCTGCGGCTGCGGCTGCGGCGCGGTCGGTCCGGGAGCAGCGGAAGGTTCCGGTACGGTCCGTCGGGGAGCAGCGGCTCGCTGGGACGCAGCGTGTCCGGTTCCCTGGTCAGCTGGCCGAGGCCGCCGGTGTCCTCCTGGCCGCGGAAGCCCTGGGTGCCCCTGGCACCCTCGCCGCCGCGGAAATCCTGCGCGCCCGCCGGGGCTACCGGGCCGACCGGGCCCGCCGGGGCTTCTGGGCTGCGGAAGCCCTGGGTGTCGAAGCCGTCCTCGGCGTAACCCAGGTCATAGTCGATGGTGGCGCCGCCCGGCGCGCCATAGCCGCGCGGGCGGCCGTTACCCCGGTCGCGATGCGATGCGTCAAAGTCATCAGCTCTGCTGCTCACGCGCCCTCGCTGCTGGCTTGGAAGCCGCGGCTAAACCGAAGCGGCTTTTACCCTGACGGCGGGTCTGCTGAAATCCCGGGAAACCCGCCGGGTCACACGTTACCTGCTAGATCCCGTGCTCACCGGCTGGTCCGCGCACGTCGTCTGCGGCGTACGGCAGGCTCGCCAGTACCGAGAACGTAAGAAGAAGCGAGGTGGTTCCACCCGCAACTCTGACAGACCTCGACCACATAGACCCGGAATTCGCCGTATTCGGCGGCCATCTCGGCGAGTTCTCGTGCTTGCTTGACCCGTCCCTCGTACTGCCCGAGTTCGTCGCCGTACACGTAGGTGACGTGGGTCAGCATGGCTTTCCTGCAGATCGGGCAGCGGGTCTGGGTGGGCTCCCCGTGGAACTTTGCGGCCCGCAGCAGGTACGGATGGGCGTCGCAGACGTCGGTAACGGTCGTGCGCCCGGAGTACACGGACGCGAGTGTGGCCCGGCGAGCGAGTCCGTAGTCCACGACGGAACGCCTTGACGTCATGTTCGCCAGCGTACGTCGGAACCGGCCGTGAGCCGAGCCCAAGATCACGGACTTGCGTCGGAGCGCATCACGACGTACCGTTTGGATATATCAGTGCGATACATCGAGATGACCTAACGGCTAGAGCTATCGTCCCGACACATCGCAGGGATATATAGCAGACAGACAACAGTTTCCGCAACAGACCAACCGGATGTGGCCACCAACTGGGGGCAGCGTGGGGCGTAATCGCTCCGGCGTACTCGAGCTTGCAGTGCTCGGGTCGCTGCACGGAACGCCGATGCACGGCTATGAGCTGCGCAAGAGGCTGTACACCGTGCTCGGCGCGTTCCGCACGCTGTCCTACGGGTCGCTGTACCCGTGCCTGCAGGATCTTCTCGCCGGCGGGCTGATCGTGGAGGAACACGACGAGGCTGGTGCCGACGAGGCCCGCGCCGGGGCAACTCCGGCCGCGCGCTCGCGGGCGGGACGCCGGTCGAAGAAGGTGTACCGGCTGACCGCCGACGGCAAGGAGAGGCTGCAGGAACTCCTCGGCGAGGGCGGGCCCGCGGCCTGGGAAGACGACGGGTTCGGCGTTCATTTCGCGTTCTTCGGTCAGACCAGGGCCGACGTGCGGCTGCGGATCCTTGAGGGCCGCCGCAGCCGGCTCGAGGAGCGCATGGAGGCCATCCGGGCGGCCTTCACGCGCACCAGGGAGCGTGTCGACCGCTACACCTTGGAACTGCATAAGCACGGTCTGGAATCAGTAGAGCGGGAGGTCCGCTGGCTGAACGAGCTGATCGCGTCCGAGCGCGAGGCCGGTGCAGCCGGAGGACAGGGCCATATTTCCGATAACGAGGAGTCATCCTGATGGGCAAGGTGCGCATCGCGCTCGTGGGGGTCGGTAACTGCGCGAGTTCTCTCGTGCAGGGGCTGGAGTACTACAAGGACGCGGACGACGGTGCCAGAGTTCCCGGCCTGATGCACGTCCGGTTCGGCCCTTACCACGTCAGCGACGTGGAGGTCGTTGCCGCGTTCGACGTGGACACCAAGAAGGTCGGCTGCGATCTTGCCGAGGCCATCGTCGCCAGCGAGAACAACACGATCAAGATCGCTGACGTGCCGCCGACCGGGGTGATCGTGCGGCGCGGTCCCACCCTGGACGGCCTGGGCGAGTACTACAGGGAAATCATCACCGAGTCGGACGAGAAGCCCGTGGACGTCGCGCAGGTGCTGCGCGACAGCGGTGCCGACGTCCTGGTCTCCTACCTGCCGGTCGGCTCCGATCAGGCGGACCGTTACTACGCCCAGTGCGCGATCGACGCGCACGTCGCGTTCGTGAACGCGCTGCCCGTGTTCATCGCGTCCGACCCGGAGTGGGCCGCCAAGTTCACCGCGGCCGGCGTGCCGATCATCGGTGACGACATCAAGTCCCAGGTGGGCGCCACCATCACGCACCGCGTGCTGGCCAAGCTGTTCGAGGACCGCGGGGTGGAACTTCTCCGCACCTACCAGCTGAACTTCGGCGGCAACATGGACTTCATGAACATGCTGGAGCGCAGCAGGCTCCAGTCCAAGAAGATCTCCAAGACGCGCGCGGTCACCTCGCAGATCCCGCACGAGATGGAGCGCGCCACGGTGCACATCGGGCCGTCGGACCACGTGCCCTGGCTGGAAGACCGCAAGATGGCCTACGTCAGGCTGGAGGGGCGCGCGTTCGGCGACGTGCCGCTCAACCTGGAGTACAAGCTCGAGGTCTGGGACTCGCCGAACTCGGCGGGCGTGATCATCGACGCGGTGCGCGCCGCGAAGATCGCGCTGGACCGGGGCATCGCCGGACCGGTGATCTCGGCCAGTTCCTACTTCATGAAGTCGCCGCCCGAGCAATTCGGCGACGACGTCTGCCGCGACCTCGTGGAGAAGTTCATCCGTGGGGAGGTCGCCCGCTGACTGGGGCGGTCCTAAGCTGAATCGCGTGGGCCTGCGCAGATCGACGTTCATCGGTGACCTGCGCACGGTCCTGGCCGAGCGGGACTTCCGGCGGCTGTTCGCCACCCGGCTGGTATCGCAGACCGGCGACGGCATCATCACCGCCGGGATCGGCACGTACGTGTTCTTCAACGCGTCGACGTTCCCCAGCCCGACCGCGGGGGCGGCCGCCTTCATCGTCCTGTACCTGCCGTACTCGCTGATCGGCCCGTTCGCCGGGGTGTTCATCGACCGGTGGTCCAGGCGGCAGATCCTGGTCTGGTCGGCCCTGCTGCGGGCGACGTTCGTGGTGGCGACGGCGGCGCTGATGGCCGCGAACAACCGCTCGGTGCCGTTGTACGTCGCGTTGCTGCTGGTGCTCGGCGTCAACAGGTTCCTGCTTTCCACGCTGTCCGCGGCGCTGCCGCACGTGGTCGACGAGGACCTGCTCGTGATGGCCAACGCGGTGTCGCCGACCGCCGGCGGCATCATGGCGATCATCGGCGGCGTCGTGGCGCTCGGGCTCAACGTGGCCACCGGCAACACCGAGCGCGGCGCCGCGATCACCGTGCTGGCCGGCGGCGGCTGCTACGTGGCGGCCAGCCTGGTCGCCGCCACCATGCCCCGCGACCTGCTCGGGCCGGTGCATGAACCGGGACAGCCGCCGCCTGGCCGGCTGGCCAGCGAGCTTGGCCGGGTCGCGGCCGGGCTGGCGGACGGCGCGCGGTACATCGCCAGGCGGCGCGGCCCGGCGGCGGCGCTGGGCGCGACCGGCGGCTTCAGCTTCCTGCTCGGGCCGCTGTTCCTGATGGCGATCCTGCTGTACCGGAATTATTTCTACCGGTCCAACGTCAGCGTGGCCGAGGGCCACTTCGGGACCCTGGTCGTGGTCGCCGGGATCGGCTACTTCTGCGCGGCGCTTATCACCCCGCAGGCGACCAGGCGGCTGTCCAAGCCGGCCTGGATCACCGTGCTGCTCGCCGCGAGCGCCGTGGCGACCGCCGCGCTCGGCGAGACCTTCGTCCAGTTTGCCTACCTGGCCATCGGGTTCTGCCTGTACCTCACCAGGCAGGGCGTGGCGATCTGCGCGGCCACGATCCTGCAGGAGCAGGTGCAGGACGCCTACCGGGGCCGGGCGTTCGCCTTCTACGACATGATGTTCAACGTCACGTACGCCATCGGCGCCGTGATCTTCGCCGCCTTCATGCCGTCCGACGGCCGCTCGCCGGCCATCGTCGGCGCGGTGGCCGCCGGGTACGCGATCCTCGCCGCCGCGTACTGGCTATCCTGGCGCGCCGGCCGGTCCGCGCCTCAGTCCTCGCCCGGCTCCGGTGCCTCGCCCGGCTCGGGCACCGAGATCCCCTCGCCCGCCGCCCAGCGCAGCAGTTCCTGAGTCACCTGCTCCAGGCCGAGCTCTCCGTCGGCGATGCGCAGCTCGAGCAGGTAGCGGTACGCCCTGCCGACCAGCGGGCCCTGCGGTATGCGCAGGATGCGCATGATGTCGTTGCCGTCAAGCTCGGGCCTGATGCTGTCCAGCTCCTCCTGCTCGCTGAGCTCGGCGATGCGCCGCTCGAGCGCGGCGTAGGCGCGGGCCAGCCGTTCCGCCTTGGCGCGGTTCCTGGTGGTGCAGTCGGCCCTGGTCAGCACGTGCAGCCTGGTGAGCAGCGGCCCGGCGTCGCGGACGTACCTGCGGACCGCGGAGTCCGTCCAGGCGCCCTCGCCGTAGCCGTGGAACCGCAGGTGCAGCTCCACCAGCCGGGAGACGTCGCGGACCACGTCGTTCGGGAAGCGCAGCGCGGTCAGCCTGCGCCCGGTCAGTTTCGCCCCGACAACCTCGTGCAGGTGGAACGCGACGCGCCCGTCCGGCAGCAGGCTCCGCGTCTTCGGCTTGCCGATGTCGTGCAGCAGCGCGGCCAGCCGGACGACCAGGTCGTCGTCGAGGCCGTACTCCGGCTCGAGCGCGATGGCCTGCCGCAGCACGGTCAGGCTGTGCTGGTAGACGTCCTTGTGCCTGTGGTGCTCGTCGGCCTCCATCCGCAGCTTGGATACCTCGGGCAGTACCCGGTCGGCCACGTCCGTCTGGACCAGCAGGTCGATGCCCCTGGCGGGATCGGGCGTGAGCATCAGCTTGGTCAGCTCGCCGGTGATCCGCTCCACCGGCAGGATCTCCAGCCGGTCCGCCTGCTCGGTCATCGCGGTCCGCACCTCGTCGGCGACCGTGAAGCCGAGCTTTGCGGCGAACCTGGCGGCGCGCAGGATGCGCAGCGGGTCGTCGCTGAACGAGTCCCGCGGCCGCCCCGGCGTCCGCAGCACCCTCGCCTGCAACGCGTCGAAGCCGCCGAACGGATCGACGAGCTCGTAATCGGGCAGCCTGGCGGCCATCGCGTTGATGGTGAAGTCCCGCCGGCTCAGGTCCTCCTCGAGCGACCGGCCGTAGCTCACGACGGGCCTGCGCGAGGTCCGGTCGTACCGCTCGCTGCGATAGGTGGTGACCTCGAACAGCGAGCTTCCCTTGCGCAACCCGACGGTGCCGAAGGCGATGCCGATCGTCCATACCCTGTCCGCCCAGTCGCGGACGATCGCCAGCACCTGTTCCGGGGCCGCGTCCGTGGTCAGGTCCAGGTCGCCGGTCGGCTGCTTGCCGAGGAAAACGTCTCTGACCAGCCCGCCGACCAAGGCGAGCTGGTAGCCGTGGCGCGCGAACAGGCGGCCGATCTCGGCCGCGGCTCCAGCCCGCTCGCGCAGTAGCGCGGCGGCCAGCTTCCGCTGTTCATCGCTCATGGGCACGGCCACTGAGGGTACGGCAATAGCATTTCAAATGTGCACGGCTTTATATCGGCGAAGGTCATGCGGTGGATCCTGTTCGCCGTCGCGCCGATCGCCGTGGCCGCGCTTGCGCTGGGCCCGGCCCTGCCGGCGCTGGCCCAGGGCCCGGCGCTGCGGGCACCGGCCGCGAGAGCGGGGTCCGGGACGGCGTCGGTGGTCATCGACTCGCTCAGCCCGCAGTTCGCCCGCCCCGGCGCCACGGTCACCGTGACCGGCACCGTCAGCAACACCACCAGCCAGGCCCTGGCCGGCCTGGTGGTGCAGCTGTACTCGTCGCCGACCCAGTTCTCCGCGCGCGACCAGATGGACTCCTACCTCAGCAAGGGCAGCGGCGTCGACACCGAGCCCGCGGGCGACCCGGCCCCGATCGCGGCCAGTGTGGCGCCCGGGGCCACCGCGGCCTGGCGGGCCTCATTCGGTGTGAGCGCCGTGGGCATGAGCCAGTTCGGGGTATACCCGCTGACCGTCCAGCTCGACGACATCGCCGGCGGGGTGCTGGCCTCCACGCAGACGCTGCTGCCGTACTGGCCAGGGTCGCACGCGGCAAGCCCGCTGCGCACCGCCTGGGTCTGGCCGCTGATCGACCAGCCGCACCAGCAGGTGTGCGCCGACCTGGGCGCCAATCAGCCGTGCAGCACGCTGACCGACAACGACCTGGCCGCCAGCCTGGGCCAGGGCGGGCGGCTCGCCGCGCTGCTCTCGGCCGGCCAGGCGCACCCGGACGCCGATCTGACCTGGTTCATCGACCCGTCGCTTGTCAGCGACGTCGCCGCGATGACGCGCCGCTACCAGGTGGCCGACAGCCCGGGCTCGGCCAGGGTCACCAGGGAGCCTGCCGACCAGGCCGCGGTCAAGTGGCTAGCCTCGGTCAAGGCCGTCACGGCGGGTCAGCCGACCGTCATCGTGCCCTACGCCAACGTGGACGTGGCCGCGCTGGTGCACCAGGGCCTGAACGCCGACGTCGCCGGCGCCTACACGCTCGGCGACGCGGTGGCGCACGACGTGCTGGGCGGCTCTTATCAGCCGTCGATCGCCTGGCCGACCGGCGGGACGGCCGATCTCAGCGTGCTTACCAGCCTCGCCGCCTCTGAGGGCATCGGCACCGTCGTGCTGAACAGCGGCGAGATGCCGCCCGCGAACCCCGCCGTCTTCGAGCCGGACGACGCGGTCACCTCGATCCGCACCGGAGCCGGCACCACGATGCGGGTGCTGCTGTCGGACCAGGTCCTCACCGGGGTGCTCAGGAAGGGCGACAGCAGCTCAGGCGCCCTGCCGCAGAGCACCCAGTTCGCGGTCGAGCAGCAGTTCCTCGCCGAGACCGCGATGATCGCGGCCGAAGCCCCCAACTCGTCCCGGTCCGTGGTGATCGCGCCGCCCTACAACTGGAGTCCGACCGCCGCGCTCGCCAGCGACCTGCTCGGGGAGACCGCCAACGCGCCCTGGCTGACGCCGACCACGCTGAGCAGCCTGGCCACCTCGGCGGACCCGGAGAGCAAGCTGGCCCGCCAGTCGCCGCCGGCCAGCAAGGAAAGCCCCGCCGAGCTCAGCCAGGGCTACCTGACCACGATCCGCGCCCTGGGCAGCGCGCTCGGCGTGTACAAGTCCATGTTCTTCCAGGCCAACCCGGCCTACCTGAACTCGCTGGATGAGGCGCTGACCGCCACCGAGTCGGCCGCCTGGCGCCGGGGCGGCGCGGCCCAGGGTCTCGCGCTTGCCAAGGACCTGCGCGACTACGTCAAGGACGCCGAGGACAAGGTGAAGATCATCACCTCGATCCAGGTGTCGATGGGCGGCGCCTCCGGAAAGGTACCGGTATCCATCGAGAACGGCCTGCACCAGGCCATCGAGGTCAGGCTGAACGCCAGCGTGGTCAACTCGGCGGGCCGGCCGTCACAGCTGACGATCGGCAATTACCAGCGCCTTGTCACGGTGCAGCCCGGGGAACCCGTGCTGATCAAGCTGCCGATCAACTCGGCGCCCGAGGGGTCCACGGTCATCAGGCTGAGCCTCACCAGCAAGAACGGAGCGCCGCTGCCGTTCGCCGACAGGCAGCTCACGCTGCTGTCGACACGGTACGGGCGGGCGATCCTGTTCCTCATCGGCGCGGCCATCGGGGTCCTCATCCTCACCTCGGTGTACCGCGGCATCCGCCGATGGCTGCACGCCGGCACCGACGGCACCCATGGTGCCCATGGTGCCCGCACGCAGGGCGACCTACCAGGTAGCTTCGAAGCAGGCACGCGATCCCCGACGGAGGCACCGGATGACCTGGCCGACGCACGGCACTGGGTCGACGACGCCTGAGGACGGCCGCGAAGACCCAGACTACGAAGACTACGACGACCCGGACACCCCGCGCCGCGGTCGGCACGCCGTCCCGGACCCGCTGCCGCCGCTGGCGGGGCCGGTGCTCGGCGGCGGCCCGACCGCCGCGGAGACCACGCTGCCGATGGCGCTGAGCTGGCCCGCCGCCCCGCCTGCCAGGCCGTCGCTCGCACCCCGGCCCGGACCGCCGGGGGGCCCGGCGCCAGAAGCGCCCGATGCGCCGC